>NZ_MUFB01000019.1 GCF_001996005.1 Salinivibrio siamensis
GCATGATGGATAAAGTCAACAACGGCAATATTGTCCTTCATACTAATCGCGTGTTGGATGAAGTTTTAGGCGATGAAATGGGCGTGACCCAAGCACGCTTGAAAGACACCCAAAGTGATGAAACCGAAACACTGGATGTGATGGGTGTGTTTGTTGCTATCGGCCATAAACCCAACACCGATATTTTTGCGGGTCAATTAGAGATGGAAAATGGCTACATCAAGGTCGAGTCGGGCCTTAATGGCAACGCCACCCAAACCAGCGTTGAAGGTGTCTTTGCTGCTGGTGATGTGATGGATCATGTTTACCGTCAAGCGATCACCTCTGCAGGCACCGGTTGTATGGCCGCATTAGATGCCGAGCGCTATCTCGACGCTCTGGCAAATAATCAGTAAGCCCACGCTCTCATGCAGGCTGCCGTTCGGTGGCCTGCCCAGCCTATTTGTAGGCTCTCATAAAACAATAAGACGATATGGATAAATCTAAACAGCGGGCGCTAACCCAATGGCTCAAGTCGCAGAGCACGTTAGCCAAACCCTGGTTAGTTGCGACGATTAGTATTGCACTCCTCTCCGGTGTGCTTTTGATTGCCCAAGCAGCACTTCTTGCCCACCTGCTGCACCAGTTGATTATTGAACAAACGGATAAATTTGCCCTACTCCCAAGCTTTTTTGCCCTTGCTGTTGTCGTGATAGTGCGTGCGCTATGCAGTTGGGCGAAAGAGCAAACGGGTTACCGCTGTGGTGAAGCGATTCGCCAACATATTCGTCATTTAATCCTGAATCGTCTCGAGGCGTTGGGGCCGGTGAGTATCCAAGGGCGCCCAGCAGGCAGTTGGGCGAGTCTGATTTTAGAGCAAGTGGAAGAGTTACAAGACTTTTTTGCCCGTTATTTACCGCAAATGGCCATCGCCGTCCTGATCCCGTTGGTGATCTTAGTCGCCGTTTTCCCAATCAACTGGGCCTCAGGATTGATCTTTTTAGTGACCGCACCGTTGGTCCCCTTTTTTATGGCCTTAGTTGGCATTAAAGCCGCTGATGCCAACCGAAAAAACTTTAAGGCACTGCAACGTTTATCCGGTTACTTCTACGACCGATTGCGTGGACTGCCCACACTCAAGCTGTTTAACCGCGTCGAAGCGGAGGCCGAGCAGCTTCATCTCGCGTCACACACGTTTCGTCAACGCACCATGGAAGTGCTTCGCCTCGCCTTTTTATCATCGGCCGTGCTGGAGTTTTTCACCGCTATTTCCATCGCCGTTGTCGCCGTCTATTTCGGCTTTAGCTTTATTGGTGAGCTCGACTTTGGTCACTATGGCGCCTCCATTTCGCTGTTTACCGGTTTATTTGTTTTAGTGCTCGCCCCCGAGTTTTATCAGCCGTTGCGCGATCTCGGCACCTTTTATCACGCCAAGGCGCAAGCGATTGGTGCGGCTGAGTCGATCGTCGAATTCCTGGACGCTCAGCCAGATACCGGCACTCAAGGTGAGGCCACGCCTGATTTATCCACCGTCGCTATTATCGCGCACGACCTGGAGGTACTCAGTCCCGACGGCCACGTATTGGCAGGGCCCATGTGTTTTTCTGCTCAGCCAGGCGAGCAGATTGCGCTCATTGGCGTCAGTGGCGCAGGCAAATCCAGCCTCCTTAACGCCCTGCTTGGTTTTCTGCCCTACCGTGGTAGCCTCACCATTAATGGCTGCGAACGCCGTGATCTCTCCATCAGCCACTGGCGCCAATCGATCAGTTGGGTCGGGCAGAATCCGCAACTTTTCCACGGCAGTATCCGCGACAATATTGCTCTGGCCAACCCTGAGGCAACGCCAGATATGATTAATCAGGTGATGACGCAAGCGTACGTGGATGAATTTGTGATGCGATTGACCGACGGTTTAGCCCACTCTGTCGGTGACCGAAATGGGGGGTTATCGGTGGGTCAAGCACAGCGTATTGCCGTCGCGCGAGCGCTATTACAAGATGGCGCCCTCTGGGTACTGGATGAACCGACTGCAAGCCTAGACGCACATAGCGAAAATCGCGTGCTAGAAACCTTGAGTGCAGCAACACACGATAAAACCTGTATACAGGTATCGCACCGTTTGGACTCACTCGCCAACAGTGACCAAGTCTGGGTAATGATGGATGGGAAACTCGTGCAACAAGGCCCATATCACAGTCTGGCTGACTCGGGCCCGCTGGCAGAGATGCTGGCTTCCGCCGATAGGAGAAACCTCGATGCGTGAACTACTGCCCTATCTTCGTCTTTATAAGCGCCACTGGTTTGGTTTGAGTTTAGGCATGGTGCTGGCGTTTGCCACACTATTTGCTGCTATTGGCCTACTCACCCTCTCCGGCTGGTTTATTGCCGCTGCGGCTGTTGCAGGCCTGGCGGGTATCGCTACCTTTAATTACATGCTCCCTGCTGCGGGTGTGCGTGGCTTCTCTATTGGCCGTACCTTTGGTCGTTGGGCCGAACGTGTGGTTAGCCACAATGCCACCTTCAAACTATTGGCAGATTTGCGCGTGTCATTTTTTCGCAAACTCGCCCCGTTAGTCCCTGATCAAGGGCTGAACATGCGTGATGGCGATTTGCTTAATCGCATGGTCGCCGATGTCGATGCGATGGACCACGTTTATCTGCGCCTAGTCAGCCCGATGATGGTCGGTATCGTCGGTATCCTGGCAGTGAGTTTCTTCCTGGGATGGTTTGACCCAAGGCTTGGCATGGCGCTTGGACTGACCTTGCTCGCGTTACTGATTGGGCTACCCATCCTTTTTTATCGCTTGGGTAACGATCAAGGCCGTGCTCAATTGGAGCAAAACGCAGCCACACGCATAGCACTGCTCGATTGGTTACAAGGCCACGCCGAGCTGGCTTTATTTGGCGCACGTGACCGTTATCGCGCCCGCATCGATGACAGCGAGCAAGCGATGCTTCACGCACAAGCCAATATGGCGCGTATTACCGGATTGGCCAATGCCGTGCTCGTCGCGGCCACAGGGCTAACATTGGTGATGATGATTTGGCTCGCAGCAGATGGTGTCGGTGAGCGTATGCCAGGCCCACTGATCGCGATGGTCGCCTTTACAACCATGGCCAGCTTTGAGCTGATGATGCCTATTACCGCCGCGTTCCAATATCTGGGTAAAACGCTTACCGCTGCCAAACGACTGAATGCGATCACCGAGCGAGCACCCAGTGTCCCCTTCCCTTCCCACGGACATACTGGCCCTGCCGTCGGCGATATTTGCTTTGATAGCGTCAGTTACCAATACCCAGGCGCGGCACAAGACGCGGTTTCAAATATCTCGCTCCACGTGACACCGGGACACACACTGGCACTGCTAGGAAGGACGGGATGTGGTAAGTCAACCTTATTGAGCTTGCTCACCCGCGCGTGGGATCCCACCCAAGGTCAAATCACCCTTGATGGGGTGCCTCTAACGCAATGGCAAGAAACCGCGCTGCGTGACGCCATGTCTGTGGTGACACAAAGCGTTGATTTGTTTAATGGCACACTGCGCGACAACCTTACCCTCGCTTGCCCAGATGCATCAGACGATGATCTCGCCTCTGCCCTGCACCGCGTCGGCTTAACCGGGCTGCTCGAAGGCCAAGGGCTAGACGCATGGTTGGGCGACGGCGGACGACAACTCTCTGGGGGCGAGCGCCGCCGCTTGGGGATTGCTCGTGGCCTCTTGCACCCCGCGCCGATTATGTTGCTTGATGAGCCAACGGAAGGACTGGATGTGCAAACCGAAGCAGAAATTCTATCCTTACTGCAAGACCATTGTCAGGATAAAACCGTGATGATCATTACCCATCGATTGGTTGGCTTGGCGCATATGGACACAGTGTGTTTAATGGATGCAGGCCGCATTATTGAGCAAGGCACGCACCAAGACTTGTTGGCACGCAACGGTCGCTATGCACAACTCATGAACCGCTTGTAATAAGAGAGTGTACGATGACCCTCTTTTTACCCCCTTTAGCGCAAAATGATGTCGGCTTTCCGCCCGTGAATGAGGCGCTCTCTCACCCCGATGGCTTGCTCGCCATTGGGGGAGATCTATCACCTGCGCGGCTAATGTCGGCTTATCGCAGTGGTATTTTCCCCTGGTTTGGCGAAGATGACCCTTTATTGTGGTGGTCGCCGAGTGAACGCGCCATCCTTCAGCCCTCTGATTTTCACGCCAGTCGCAGTTTGCGTAAAGCCGCCAAAAAGTCTGCGCATACCATCACGTTCAATCGCGCATTCGAGACGGTGATTGCTACCTGCGCGACTATTCGTGGACCTGAACAGACCTGGATTACCGATGAGATGCAAGCCGCTTACTGCCAGCTTCATCAGCAAGGCGATGCCCACAGTGTGGAAGTGTGGGACGGAGCACACCTTGTCGGCGGGCTTTACGGTGTCTCTGTAGGCCGTGTGTTCTGTGGTGAATCCATGTTTTCCCACACGACCAATGCGTCAAAGTTTGCCCTTTGGCAATTTAGCCAATTCTTCGCGCAACGAGGGGGGCACTATATTGACTGTCAGATGATGACCCCACATTTAGCCTCTTTGGGCGCCAAACCCTGGACACGCGACGCGTTTATCGCCGCGCTGCACGCTCATCGCGATGACCCCATTATCCAGGGCTGCCAACCGCAGCAGATTGCAGATTGGAGACCATAATGAGTGTGGGGATCCAGGTAGGCGTCACGCCTACAGCATCTTGCCAATACTTGTCTCACCAGCAAGAGCAACTGGCCGTGGTGATGTCGGCGGATTACCACACGCCCGAGCGATATGCTGCGCTGTTAGCCGCTGGCTTTCGTCGCAGTGGTAACCTTATTTACCGGCCGCACTGCCCACAATGCCAGGCCTGCCAAGCGCTTCGGATTGATGTGGCCAAATATCAACCCTCAAAAAGCCAAAAGCGTCATCGCAGCCAGCTTAATCGCCTAGAGATTAAAGTGAGTGATGAGCTTGATGAGAACTGGTTTGCACTCTTTCAACGGTACATCGCCACTCGTCATGCTGATGGCAATATGTACCCTGCCAAGCGCCAAGATTTTCTCGACTTTATCGGTAGTGACTGGTTATCCCCGCGCTTTATCCATTTGTATCAACGCGATCATAACCAACTCACCCTGGTTGCCATCGCCGTGACTGATGTCGTCGCCGATGGGTTAAGTGCGCTTTATACCTTTTTCGAACCAGAGCACCGCTTCTCTCTTGGACGCGTCAGTATTCAGGCACAGCTACAACTGGCAAATTCACTCCATTTACCCTGGCTCTACTTGGGCTATCAAATCGACACCTGTCCAGCGATGCGTTATAAGGCGGACTATTATCCACATCAACGCTTTATCAACCAGCAGTGGCGGGCGTTTTCCTGGCCGCTTATTCCACAATAGTGGCTATTTTTTCTAGCAAGGAGCGCCCCAACAGGGTAAAATTCGCACCCGAACTTTACAGACTTTCAGAATAGAGGCATTATCTGTCGGTCAAAAAATTGGCTACCAGAAGAGGCCTAAGAGGATTCAATGGCAAAAGAAGACGTAATTGAAATGCAAGGCACCGTACTCGATACGTTGCCTAATACTATGTTCCGCGTAGAACTAGAAAACGGTCACGTGGTGACTGCCCACATTTCAGGCAAGATGCGTAAGCACTACATCCGCATCCTGACCGGCGACAAAGTCACTGTTGAAATGACCCCTTACGATTTGTCCAAAGGTCGCATCGTTTTCCGTTCGCGTTAATCCTCCGAACGCGATCAAAAAACCCGGCAGCGATGCCGGGTTTTGCTTTTTCGTCTCAAGATGATTAAGCAGGTTCCATTTGATCACTGAATTGGAAGTCCAACCGGTTATCTTTCAATACCACACGAACCGTCCCCCCATTGACCAGACAGCCAAACAGCAGCTCATTAGCCAGTGGCTTTTTCAAGTTATCTTGGATAACGCGCCCCATCGGCCGTGCTCCCATTGCCTTGTCATAGCCTTCTTCCGCTAGCCAGCGCTTCGCCTCTGACGTCACCTCAAGCGACACGCCCTTGGCGTCCAGTTGAGCTTGTAGCTCGACAATGAACTTATCCACCACTTGCAAGATAACTTGCTCATCCAAGTGATTAAACCAGATGATGTTGTCCAAACGGTTACGGAATTCTGGCGAGAACACCTTCTTAATTTCGGACATTGCATCATGACTGTGGTCTTGCTGAATCAGGCCAATCGACTTACGCACCGTCTCGGCCACGCCAGCATTGGTCGTCATCACCAAGATAACATTGCGGAAATCGGCTTTGCGTCCGTTGTTGTCCGTCAAAGTGCCATTATCCATCACCTGTAACAACAGGTTGAACACGTCTGGGTGTGCTTTCTCAATTTCATCAAGCAGCACTACACTGTATGGGTGCTTGATCACCGCATCGGTCAGCAACCCGCCCTGATCGTATCCCACATAGCCTGGGGGAGCACCAATCAAGCGGCTCACGGTGTGACGCTCCATGTACTCCGACATGTCAAAGCGCTGCAGCTCAATGCCCATCGCGCGGGCCAATTGTACCGTGACCTCGGTTTTACCGACCCCGGTAGGCCCGGCAAACAAGAAAGAGCCGACAGGTTTATTCTCATCGCCCAGTCCTGCGCGGCTTAACTTGATCGCTTCAGACAACGCGGTGATGGCGGTATCTTGGCCAAACACCAACATTTTCAGCTTGTCATCCAGCGACTGCAGCACGTCTTTATCTGACGAAGAAATCGACTTCTCAGGAATACGCGCCATTTTCGCAATCATACTCTCAACATCAGGGACATTGACCGTCTTCTTGCGTTTGCTGGCTGGCGCCATACGACACCGCGCCCCCGCCTCATCGATCACATCGATCGCTTTATCTGGCAAATGACGCTCATTAATGTATTTCGCCGACAGCTCCACAGCAGCACGAATGGCCTTATTGGTATAACGCACTTCGTGGTGGGCTTCGTATTTGGGTTTCAGCCCCATCAAGATTTTAGTGGTGTCATCAATAGAGGGCTCAATCACGTCGATTTTCTGGAAACGGCGCGCCAGTGCCCGCTCTTTTTCGAAGATAGAGCCATACTCTTGGTAGGTCGTCGAGCCGATACAGCGTAACTTTCCACTACTCAATAGCGGTTTAATTAAGTTTGCGGCATCTACCTGGCCACCACTGGCAGCACCTGCGCCAATGATAGTGTGGATCTCGTCGATAAAGAGCACCGCATGATCTTCTTTTTCGAGTTGCTTCAAGATCGATTTAAAGCGCTTCTCAAAGTCACCACGGTATTTGGTCCCGGCTAACAGAGACCCAATGTCGAGCGAATAAATCACGCAATCTTTGATCACATCTGGCACTTGCCCTTCGACAATGCGCCATGCGAGCCCTTCTGCAATTGCCGTCTTACCGACCCCGGCTTCGCCAACCAACAGGGGGTTATTCTTACGACGGCGACACAGGACCTGGATGGTGCGCTCAAGTTCCTTATCACGACCGATTAGCGGGTCAATACCGCCAACACGCGCGAGCTGATTAAGGTTAGTCGCGAAGTTCTCCAACCGGTCTTCACCCGGCTCCGCACCGGCCTCATCGGCGCCCATGTCACTGCTTGGCAGATCGTCGCCTTCATCTTTTGTGGTGCCATGAGAGATATAGTTGACCACGTCAAGACGACTCACGTCGTTCTTTTTAAGCAGGTAAGCGGCGTGGGACTCTTGTTCGCTAAAGATGGCCACCAACACGTTCGCACCGCTTACTTCGCTACGACCGGATGACTGCACATGAAAAACAGCCCGCTGGAGTACTCGCTGGAAGCTTAGCGTTGGCTGCGTCTCCCGCGACTCATCGTCCGCGGGGATCAGCGGTGTGGTTTGTTCGATAAACGCATCAAGTTCTTTGCGCAGCGCCTCCAAGTCTGCACGGCACGCGACCAGCGCATCGTGCGCGGCCGCATTTTCGATTAACGCGAGAAGCAGGTGCTCCACCGTCATGAATTCGTGGCGTTTTTCACGCGCACGTGCAAACGCGCCATTCAAACTGGCTTCAAGTTCTTTGTTAAGCATAAAGGCACCTCCCTCAAAAACCGCGCTAAAGCGTGATGGAGCCGGCTAAGCTTTCTCCATCGTGCACAGTAGCGGATGGCCATGCTCTTTGGCATACATCATTACCTGTGCCACTTTCGTTTCAGCGACCTCGGCGGTAAATACGCCACAGACCGCTTTTCCTTCATAGTGCACCGTCAGCATGACTTGCGTCGCTTTGTCCACATCCATGGCAAAAAACGTCTGGAGCACATCGATAACAAACTCCATCGGAGTATAGTCATCATTATTTAGCACCACCTTGTACATTGATGGCGGTTGCAACTTGGTTTTTTCTGACGATTCGGCCTCTGCGTCAGGCAAACCCCACTGGTTCCAATTACTCATAACTCATTCAATGCATTGTTAGGGTGTCTCGGTAAGTGATGTGGCGGGGCACTACTGCCATCCACGATTCCCGTCCACCTATACTTAAAGTTAAGCCACAGATTGTATTCCAGCAACCTTTTCATTGCGAACACCGTTTGCCTGAGCAATTGTTAAGCACTGCATTATGTAATAGTGTCTGACGCCGCATTTCGTTCACTGCGCGCGACACGAACGTGTCATCGCTCACTGCATCAAAATGCACAAAAAACAAGGCAATCCGGCTAGCAACTAACGTGTGGGCGGATCGCATCAAGCGCGACAGGTAAGAAATAGGTACACGCCTCTCTCGATTCGATAATATTCACTCCATGATCATTTTTAAGCAGGCATACTCCTTACGTAATGCCAGTAGCGCTCATGCCAATCCAAACACTTAAGGGCTAAAGAGCAAGTTATTAGAATAAAAAGTAATAGTTGAGTCCTGTAATAGCGCATCTATCACTGTAATCACACGGGGTTATAGCGAAAACATCTAGGGTAAAATCTAAAAAACTATGCAATTAAGATGTCTGTTGTTGAATGAATAATTGCCACTTCCTCACACTTTTTCGATTCGATATTACATTACTGTTATAAGTTATACCCCACACTTGACTGCCTAAAAGTATCTACTAAAGTGAAACATGTGGTAGGTAAACTAACCATGTCACTTCTATTCAATCATATCAGTGATGGCAACGGTGCCACGCTGCCGGGATTGATGAGGTGAAATGAACGCGTTTATCGCAGGTATGCAAAGTTTGATGCAAGAAGGATGTGTCGCATGGAAACTGGTACAGTAAAATGGTTTAACAATGCAAAAGGATTTGGCTTTATTTGTCCGGTAGAAGGAGAAGGCGATGTGTTTGCCCACTATTCTACCATCCAGATGGACGGATATAAGACATTAAAGGCGGGACAAACCGTCAACTACGAGGTTCAGGAAGGACCAAAAGGCTACCATGCCAGTGAAATTGTGCCAGTCGATCAAGAAGCGGCTAAATAGCGCTGAATCCGGTCGGCCAAATGGAAAAGGCGAGCTTACCGCTCGCCTTTGTTGTGTTTGACCGAACTCAATGCCGTCTAGAGTAACCCAAGCATCTGTTTGTAGTGGCGGCGACACACAGAAACATAACGTTCATTGCCCCCAATCACCACCTGATCACCATCCGCAATGGCATTACCCTGGCTATCTTGGCGAATAACTCGACTCGCTTTACGTCCACAATAGCATACGGTTTTCAGTTCAACGAGCTTATCAGCCCACGCCAACAAGTACTGCGACCCTTCAAACAKCTCACCACGAAAATCCGTTCTTAATCCATAACACAATACTGGGATCCGCAGCTTATCCACCACATCAGTGAGCTCAAGGACTTGCTGTTTGGTCAAAAATTGGCTCTCATCAATCAATAAACAGTCAACTTTCTCTTGCGCCAAGATAGTCGCAACGTGCTCGAATAGCGACGTCTGATTGTCATACAGGTGGGCATCAGCTTCTAAGCCAATTCGCGAACTAATTTTTCCGACCCCATAGCGGTTATCAATCGCGGCGGTAAAGAGTAGAGGCTGCATACCGCGCTCTTGGTAGTTAAAAGCCGATTGTAACAAGGTGGTCGACTTACCCGCGTTCATTGCCGAATAATAAAAGTATAACTGAGCCATAACTGTCTCTACACGTAATGCCCGTTTTGGGCGAGCTGGATTAAATAAACAGGCATGCTACCGCACTAGCAGAAAAAGAAAAGCCCCGCCGAGGCGAGGCTAGATAATTAACCGACCAATTTACACGGTCGCTTTTTAAGCCACATTAACCCAGCACATAGTGCAACGAACGCAAGCACGGTCGCCATCAAGGACCAAAGAAGTGACGCGGTAAAGCCTAACACCATGAAGCCTACGGTTGAGACAAGCGCCCCGCCAATAGCATAAGGGAGCTGGGTGGCGACATGGTCAATATGTCCACATCGTGCCCCTGTTGAAGACAAGATAGTGGTATCAGAAATTGGTGAACAATGATCGCCAAATACCGCCCCCGCCAATACTGCTGAGAGCATAGGTAGCATCAGAGCAATGTCTGTCGCCGCGGCAAGATCGCCCGCGATAGGAAGCATAATACCGAACGTCCCCCACGACGTCCCTGTTGCAAAGGCCATCACTGCCGCCAACAAGAAGAGCACCACAGGCAAGAGTTGCGCCGGTAAGTTCCCCTCAACCAAGGACGACAAATATTTGCCTGTTTGTAGATCACCAATAATATGGCCAATTGACCAAGCAAATAACAGAATGAGGATCGCGCCAAACATAGACTTTGCGCCCACCCAAAGGGTTTTCGCAATATCTGATACCGCAATACCTTGTTTACCTGTCATCACTAAGGACACAGCTAAACCCGCCAGTCCACCCCACAGCAATGACATGCCGACATCGGTATTTTCAAACGCGCCGAGGAGAGAAAAGGATTGTGCATCAGCGGCCAAGGCCTGCCCGCCGGTATATAGCATCGCCCCCACCGTCGCCACGACTAGCATAATAATGGGGGCGACCAAATCAGCCACGCTGCCTTTATCACTTTCTTCAATCCCTAAGTCATCGCAGATATCAGCGCAGTTTTCACTTTCATCGCCCAATCGACTGCCTTTTTTCGCCTGATATTCAAACTGACGCATCGGGCCAATATCCAGTTGAAACCAAACCACCGCAAACACTAAGAGCAAGGCAAAAATGGCGTAAAAGTTCATCGGGATCATGGTGACAAATGCCCCTAGCGCCGTGTAATCCGTCACACCATGCGCCACTAAAATCGAGCCAATCACGGTAATGATATAGGCTCCCCAGCTTGATGCTGGTGTGATCACACACATAGGGGCTGCCGTGGAGTCAAGGATGTAAGCCAGTTTCGCTCGAGAGACGTGAAATCTATCTGTCACGGGGCGAGAAACGGCGCCCACCGCTAAGCTGTTGAAATAATCATCGACAAATATAAATACGCCGAGAAAAGCGGCGAGCAGTTTCGCCCCACGTTTACTCTTGATCCGACTTTGCGCCCAATTGGCGAACGCGCGTGTGCCTCCAGAAAGAGACAGGAGCGCAGTGATCATACCGAGTAAAATAAGAAACGCGAGAATACTTAAATTCCAGCTATTTAAGCCTCCATCAGCAATAAATAGCCCAGTGATCACCTCAAGTAAGTACTGTCCAGAAGAGAGGAAAGAAAAATCGGTCAGTAATACAGTACCCAGTACGATTCCCATGCCCAACGACAATAAAACCCGTCGTGTGGCAATCGCGAGGCCTAGCGCCAATAAAGGGGGAAGCAGTGATAAAGCGGATGAAGAAAAATCTGTTAAGTTCATGATCTCAGTGTCAACCAGGTGGTTGGAGATCTACTGCAGAAATGAAGACGGTTAGGTGTGGTATCACACGGCAAACAGCTTGCCTCCTACATACAGTAGCGCTCCATAGTGTATTTCCAAGTACTATGGCAGTGCTGCCCCTATTCGGTAACAGCCCCAGCTCAATCGGTGTGATGACCTGATTGGCTTCGGCGTTGTTTCCTTTTATGCGCTCTCATCGGTATCACCCTCTTGCGCACGACTTATAAACAACGCACCTCTACGTTAAGCGTGGTGCATTCTACACAACGTGTTTACTATCGCAACTATTTATGGTTGAAAAAACGTCGATTAACCCCCACCTTACTCGATGCCAATAAAATGCGTCTTATCTTCTATTTTTTTAGACATCTGTTTCAAAAAAGACAATAGAATTAAAGTCAAATTTGCGGTTAACTTGCAATTAATGAACAATATGGCGTATTAATATAGGTCATATTGTATATTTCAATTATACTGCTATCATTCTTTCAATTAACATATAAATCAAATAGGAACCAATAATGTCTGATGCAATGAAAGCCTTACTCAATTTGCGTAGCTTACGCGCAGTTGCAAAAGAGATGTCTACTGAGCAACTGAACGAAGCCTTAGAAAAATTACAAACGGTTGTTGAAGAGCGCAAAGAAATCGATCGCCAAGCTGAAGCGCAAGAAAAAGAGCGCTTAGAGAAGTTAGAAAAATACCGTGCTATGTTAGAAGCCGACGGTATTGACCCAGAAGAAATCGTGGCATTGTTAGGTGGTGCTTCCAAGAGCAAAGCATCGGGTAAACGCGCGACTCGTCCAGCAAAATATCAATATACGGGCGAAGATGGCTCACAAAAAACCTGGACAGGCCAAGGTCGTATGCCGAAAGTGATTCGCGAAGCGATTGAGAGCGGTGCGGCTAAGCAGGAAGATTTCCTCATCCCAGGCCAAGAAGCCTAAGTCCATATTCCCGCATAAAAAAAGAGGCGCTCAGCCTCTTTTTTTTATCCCTTAACCAAATTTAATTCTGTCTGCCAAATGGCTCACCGCTAACGCAAAGTAGTGCGAGCGATTCCATTTCAATAAACTCTGATAATTATTATAAACAAGATAAGCCCTGCCTTTACCATCATCAGGCTGAATCAACCACGCATTGATATCGACGGCGGGTAGCGCCTGACCATTCAAACGGCGCACACCACGCGTCTGCCAGGCACTCAATGAGTGTGCTTTATCACTGTCGGTGCCAAGCAAAGTACGATCTATTCCTGCAGGTAGCTGTACTTGCCGCCCCCATGTATAAGTATCATCCCACCCGGCTTTTTTTAAGTAATTCGCAGCAGACGCAAAAACATCGGCTTCTGTTTGCCAAATGTCTTTCTTACCATCTTGATTGCCATCGACCGCGTAATTAATAAACGAGCTTGGCATAAACTGGCATTGGCCCATTGCCCCTGCCCAAGAGCCTTTCATCGCTTCTGGCGCAATGTGCCCTTGCTGTAATATCTTCAGTGCAGCCATGGTCTCTTTACGAAAAAAGGCCTCTCGACGACCATCAAAGGCTAATGTTGATAAAGCTTCAATCACATTATAACTGCCCTGAAGTTTGCCAAAATTACTTTCTACGCCCCATAAAGCCACAATAAAACGCGGCTGAACTTGGTACTGCTCACCGATGGTTTTCAACGTGTCGTAATGTTCACGATACAGTTTTTTCGCTTGGGCGACTTTCCAATCAGGCACAGCACGCGGAATATATTCATCCAGCGTAAGGCGTCGCTCAGGTTGATTTCGATCGGAGCTGACCGCACGCTCGTGGTATTCAACGTCCTTAAACGCACGCTCAAGTAACGCATCACTGATGCCCGCCTCTCGTGCCTCGGCTTTTAAGGTGGTCACATACTGCTCGAATCCGGGCTTGGCCATCACAGGGCTCACCAAAAGTGCCGCCGCGATAGAAGCTGAAATCATACCTTTGCGCATAGTCTTCCTTTTACAGTTTTTCGTTTTTATTACGAATGGCCTGCAATGCCGCATCAGGTGGCGGGGGCAATTGCACAAAAAAACCATCACTTTGCAGGCTTTGTTTAACCTTATTGATGTCAACAACAGCCAGTTTATCGCGCTTGTCTAAGTTGATCATCATGGCAAATTCGGGTTGCCCAAAGCTATTCATTAATGCCTCAGGCACATCATCAAATTTATCTTTCTCTGCAAGATAAAGATAGGTGCCTTCTTTCTTTTTGCTACGATAAATTGCGCAATACATCTCAAAAGTCCTCATGAGCATGCCATATTACTGGCGATAAATTGTCATCTCGGGGTAAAGGTTTGTTAAGCTTTGCAGCAAAGTGTGTCAAAACGCGTCTCTGCTGCCATTTCTCATTCAAACGTTAAAAAAACACCATTAAAGGGAGAAATGCCGCATCAACGGCAAACCCTGCTTGCCGCATTGGCGCTGTGAATATACCATGCTATCCAACGTCTGATAATGCGCGTCTGACTCGTGTTTAAATGACAAAACCGGGATCGAATAACATGCTCAAACAACCGGAGTTGAAAGGCTCAACCTTTACCCTTTCCGTCCTCCACCTCGTTGACGATAATTTTGCTGCCGCTGCCAATGTTTTGACAGAGAAAGTCACCCAAGCACCGGCCTTTTTTCAAGGCGCCCCTGTTGTCGCTGACATTAGCCGTCTATCACAATGTCCTGATATCGGTGCCTTAAAGCAGTGCTTACAGGCCACAGGCATGATTCTCGTCGGATTGACCGGCGTCACCCATAATGATACACGCGAGCTTGCGCTGAATGCGCAACTAGCCGTGCTCAAGTCAAGCAAGCAATCCCGAGTTGCCGATCCGATTCAGCCGCCTGCCAAAGTGGTCACCGCCCCCGTGCGTTCAGGTCAGCAAATCTATGCGAAAAACGCCGATCTGGTGATCCTCAATCATGTCAGTGCCGGCGCGGAAGTGATAGCCGATGGCAGTATTCATATCTATGGCGTTTTGCGTGGCCGAGCTATTGCCGGCGCAAGTGGACAAAAGCAAGCGCGTATTTATTGTCAGAACCTTCAGTCAGAATTATTGTCAGTAGCAGGAAGCTATTGGCTCAGCGATAAAATTCCATCAGAACATTTAGAGCGACCTTCCATGGTCTCGCTTAATCAAGAAAGCTTACACATTGACCCCCTCACGCTATAAGAGAATAAGGAAGAGGAATGGCACGAATTATTGTAATTACTTCCGGTAAAGGCGGTGTTGGTAAAACAACATCGAGTGCGGCATTGGCGACCGGGTTGGCCATGACAGGCAAAAAAACCGCCGTGGTCGATTTTGATATTGGCCTACGTAACCTGGATTTGGTGATGGGCTGTGAGCGTCGGGTCGTCTATGACTTTGTCAATGTCATTAACGGCGAAGCCAATCTGCATCAAGCATTAATTAAAGACAAACGCGTAGACAATTTGTTTATTCTGCCAGCCTCACAAACACGCGATAAAGATGCGCTAACCAAAGACGGCGTGGAGCGGGTTCTAAAAGACATGGATGAGCTTGGCTTTGAATACATTATTTGCGACTCGCCCGCGGGCATTGAAGCCGGTGCATTAATGGCGCTGTATTTTGCTGACGAAGCGATTGTGACCACCAATCCAGAAGTTTCATCCGTACGCGACTCTGATCGGATTCTTGGTATTCTCGACTCCAAGTCACGCCGCGCAGAAAACGGCGAGGATCCGGTAAAACATCACTTATTACTCACTCGCTATAATCCTGCACGTGTGACCAACGGTGAAATGCTCAGTGTTGAGGATGTTGAAGATATCTTGCGTATTCCACTGTTAGGGGTCATCCCGGAGAGCCAGTCTGTGTTGCACGCCTCAAACAAAGGTGAGCCAGTGGTACTTGACCAAGAATCTGATGCAGGCCAAGCCTATGAAGATGCCATTGCGCGTCTGCTGGGTGAAGAGCGTCCCTTCCGCTTTATCGAGGAAGAGCGCAAAGGTTTCCTAAAACGCTTATTTGGAGGCTAATGTGGCACTGCTTGAATTCTTCCGCCCATCTAAGAAAAAGTCGGCCAATATTGCCAAAGAGCGTTTACAAATTATTGTTGCCGAGCGTCGCAGTGCAGATAGCCCAGCGCCGACTTATTTGCCTCAGCTCAAGCAAGATATTTTAGACGTGATCCGCAAATACGTGGATATCGCACCGGACCAAGTGTCTGTCAGCCTAGAGCAAGGCGATGATGACCTATCCGTCTTGGAGCTGAATGTCACCTTGCCCGAAGAGGGAAAAGAGAGCTAGATCTCAATCACAACGGGCTAATACAGAAAGCGGTGGCTCAAGGCCACCGCTTTTGTTTATGCGTGAGATGATCACTATGCCCCTGGGGCGTTAGGGATCATCGTCAGCAATGTCTCACCCACTAACCGAAAGCGCCACCCCGAGGCTAAGTCAGGACGTTTGTCTTCTTGACGCTCCTCTCGCCATACCCAGGTAATCAATTGATTAAGCTGCTTTTTAGAACCAATAAACTCAGGCGCTAAGCCTGATTTATCTGCCTGGGCTTGCACCTGCTCCTTAATCGCTTTAATCACCGACTTATACCCAGGCTCATCGACTAAGCGTGTGATGGCCGGCGGGCATTGGGCTAACGGGGTTTTATCCGCTTGCGTGGCCAACGTGATCAAGGTTTGCGCGTGATAACGCACTTCAAATTTGTCGAACCCATGCTCGTTCATTTGCTCAACCGTACGAATACCATAACGCGCCATTTTCCAGAGGTTTTGCTCTTTAACGATAAAGTTGAGTGCCATATTCCGGCGGCGCGCTTCCTTAGCTCGCCACTTGGCAAGGGCTTGCAATACCGCTAACTGTTGAGGTTTAAGCTGCCACGCATATTTAATATCGAGATAAGCTGCTTCATCCGGCTTTACCCACTGCTTTTTGCGGCACAACAGGCCACACTCTTCTACCATGGCGTCATACCACGGTGTGTCGGATAGCGCTTGAGTCAGCGCTTGATAAAGCGGTAGCAAGTAATACACATCAGCGGCCGCATACTGTTTCTGCTTGTCCGTTAAGGGACGTGCACACCAATCAGTGCGCGACTCTCCTTTATCTAAGCTCACGCCGACATAACGCTCTACCAAGCTTGCGAAGCCCTCGGAGACGCCATGACCTAAAAAGGCGGCGACGATTTGCGTGTCTACCATGGGGGTTGGCAACACGCCCGCGTAGTGCTGAAAAACCTCTAAGTCTTCGCTACTCGCATGTAACACCTTGGTGACCTGGGTGTCAGTCAACAGCGCCCATAACGGAGAAAGATCATCAATGGCTAGCGGGTCAACCAGCACCAGTTGCTCGCCATCATAAATCTGGACCAGCCCTAATTGTGCATAAAAGGTACGCGTACGGACAAACTCGGTATCAAGCATCACAACGGCTTGGTCACGGAAATGTGCGCAGATATCGACCAGCTGTTGATCGGTGGTGATTTGTTGATAGTTCACAAAAAAGCCCATAAAGAAAATGCCGGCGAGGCCGGCATTTCGTGATTCGTTATCGACAGTTTACCCTTTTCTGGGTCGGTTCGCATTAAGCTGACGCTTTTTGCTCAGTGGCTTGCGGCTCATCGCGTAACTCTCGACGCAGAATTTTACCCACATTGGTTTTAGGCAGTTCATCTCTAAATTCCACGACACGTGGTACCTTGTAGCCAGTGAGGTGTTTGCGACAGTGCGCCACAAGATCATCTCGCGTAAGCGAGGGATCTTTTTTGACCACACAAATTTTAACCACTTCCCCGGAATTCTCATCTGGCTGGCCAATGGCGGCCACTTCTAACACCTTGTCATGTAACGCAACGACATCTTCCACTTCATTAGGATACACATTAAAACCAGAGACGAGGATCATGTCTTTTTTGCGATCGACAATATGCAAGAAACCATCATCATCGAACTGCACCACATCGCCAGTCGCTAACCAACCCTGTTCGTCGATACTGTCTCGTGTCGCCTCTGGACGATTCCAATACCCTTGCATCACTTGCGGGCCACGCACTAACAACTCACCCGGCTGGTTGTCCGCCACATCTTCACCCTGATCATCAACGATGCGCACCTCCGTCGATGGCACGGGCAACCCAATGGAGCCGTTGTAGTCACGTAAATCATAAGGATAGGCCGCAACCAGTGGCGAACACTCCGTCAACCCATATCCTTCGAGCAAATGCTTGCCAGTCAGCTTTTTCCAATTTTCCGCCACAGCCCTTTGCACGGCCATACCGCCACCGACGGTCAAGCGCAGGTTAGAAAAGTCCAACTCATGGAAATCTTCGTTATGGAGTAGCGCGTTAAACAGGGTATTCACGCCTGTAATGGCCGTAAACGGATACTTTTGTAGCTCTTTAACAAAACCTGGAATATCGCGTGGGTTGGTGATCAGTAGATTTTGTCCACCCATTTCAATAAACAAGAGGCAATTGACCGTGAGCGCAAATACGTGATAAAGCGGCAATGCAGTGACAACTAACTCCTCACCTGCATTGAGTACCGGCTGATACGTCCCTTTGGCTTGATAGACGTTAGCTAACATATTTCTATGCGTGAGTACGGCGCCTTTCGCTAACCCCGTGGTGCCACCGGTATATTGTAAAAATGCAATATCCTCGCCTTTCAAAAAAGGCTTCACATATTGCATACGTCGACCACGGCGCAGCGCTTGGCGCATCGAGGTCGCGTGCGGCAAATGATACTTAGGCACCATTTTTTTGACGTATTTGACTACAAAGTTAACCAGGGTCCCTTTGGTTCGTGGCAACTGTTCACCCAAACTGGTCAATACCACGTGTCTCACCGGCGTATTGTCGACCACTTTTTCTAACGTGTGAGCAAAGTTACTCACAATCACAATCGCCTTTGCCCCGGCGTCCGTTAATTGGTGCTCAAGCTCGCGAGGGGTGTACAACGGGTTAACGTTCACGGCGACACAACCGGCTCGTAAAATACCAAACAGGGCAATTGGGTATTGCAGCAAGTTCGGCATCATAATGGCAACGCGATCGCCTTTTTTCAGTTTCAGCTCGTTTTGTAGATAGGCTGCAAACGCACGGCTACGCTCTTCCAGTTTACGAAATGTCATGACCTGCCCCATATTAATGAAGGCAGTTTGATCCGCGTACTGCTGGACAGAATGTTCAAACATCTCGACCAGAGAGCGATGGGCATCTGGATCTATTTCCGCCGGTACATCCGACGGGTAACGATTAAGCCATACCTTTTCCACTGGCTTTCTCCTATGTGTTAACTTGCAGGCTATATTGCCTGCTTCGATCGACGCGAGGCATAATTCAAACAGGTGTTTAACCTGCCCACCATAGCGTTAACATTATTTTTACACGAGCATTTTAAGTGCGCGTTTGAATTTTGGTCACAAAATCCGTTACTAACGACACAGTTTGTTGCGGTTGCTGAAGGTGACAATGGTGTGTCCCGGGGATCTCAATGAGTGTCAATTGCTTAAACCACGTGGCTCGTTGCGCGGCATCGGCAGAGCGCAGCGCAGGATACCCATCTGTCGCACGAATCGCCAGCACAGGGCATTCAATCGCTCGAATAATCGACTCTCCATGGCCGGGCGCCATTCGATACAGTGGCTCACCACGAAGCTTGGGATCATGACGCCAACGTACACCATGACCGCATGTTTCGATCCCGCGTGCTACCAGTGGCATCAGTGACTGACAGGCGACTTTATTAATGGATGCGCGCAATTGTAGCGCCTTAATCGCAGAATCAAAGAGACGTGGGGGTTTTTGCGCTGAATTTAAGCGCTGATTGAGACTTTTCGCGATGCGTTCGGTGATTTTATGTTCAGGTTCAACAATGGGCCCCAACGCTTCTATCGAGACAACCCCCGCGATCGACTCAGGAAAACTGGCCGCGTAACAGCTAGCCACTAACCCTCCCAATGAGTGCCCCACCAATATGACGGGTCCCTTTTTCTCAGGTTGCGAACAAAGTGTTTGGTGAAGCACTTGATGCAAGCTGTCTAGATAATCAAAAAACGGGTAGTGATAATCCCCGGTTTTGTGATCAGACAAACCGTGCCCGGGCCAATCAAACATAAGTAACCCGTAGTCTTGAGGCAGCATGGGGATAAGCGAATCAAAACTCGCCAGGTTGTCTTGCCAGCCATGTAAAAAAACCAATGTTGGCGCTAAGCCGTTTGCTGGGCGTCTTGCCGCGGCCACTGTCACATCATTAAGTCGAATCGAGGTCGGCGTTAAGCCAGACGATAACCCGAGTGCTGCCGGATCAGACGCCAATAATGACTCGAGAGCCTCCGTCAATGGCGGTGTCATCATCACAATCACATACAAGGGCTAATAAGGTAAGCTAATAACGCTTTGCACCCGTCCCATGCCGACGCCAATGCGCACTCGGGAGCAGTACAAGCCGTAGCAATAAGGTCTGTCATCATCAACCACATGCTGTTCAATATCCCAAAGCTGGTGCCCTGTTACCCTAAGCACGGGGTAATCATAGGAATAATCCCCCACTTTTCCCGCTTGACGGCCCTGAAACTCGCCCAACACCGTTATCGGCCGGCCTTTGGCATAATCAGCCGGTTCAATAAAGCCAGTAAAAATCGCTTTGAAGCGCCCAAGCGACGAGGCATCGATATCGGGCCGACCCGCTGTCGACGTTGGCACCGCCACTATTTCAACCACAGAGTCCTGTTCACGGTTATTCACCCCGACGATCAAGCCACCAAGGCGCACCTCTTCCCCTTGGTTTGCCTCTGTCATTTTCGCGACCACCGGGTATTCGGTCACGGGCTGGTCCATCCGGCCTTTTAGGGACTCAGGCAAACTTGTACAGCCACTCAGTAGCAACATGCCGCATAAAACAAACAGGTAAGACTTCATATCAGGCTCCTTTCGCGCCACATCACACATAGATATCGACGCCTACTAAGTTGATCAGTTCCTCTCGCCTGGCTTGATTTAACACCGCGAAGTAGGAAGCCATCGCTTGACGGCCGCGGCCATCCGGCAAATCATATTGCACGTACGCTTGTTTCGCCTGTTCTGCTTGCGCAATCGCGGCGGGGTCGACACGCTGGCGAACCGCCTTGGCCACTTGCGTCGTCTTGGGCGTTTGTTTGCGCGTCGTTTGCGGCTTTTTGCCCGCACGCTGGGGATGGTTAGGCCGGTTTGTCTGTGGGGAGGATACACCGTTAATCGATACCATATTCACGTCCTATGCTGCCGGCCTCATGGTGGTTATTCGCGCCCGGGTAACTTTTTCCAAGTGACTTTATCCCGCAGATACGTGGGGCTAGCAAGCTCCGCAGCGACTGTGTCTCCCGCACGATACGCCTGCTTAGCAATCTCCAGCATATCTTGTGCTTGGGGGTATAACACCTCTGACGGCGCTGTCTGCAATGCTAAGCGTGTTGCCAGATCAGGATAGGCTGCCCATCCGGTTCCTGCCAATGTCCACACCCCCTCGGTGCACTCAGGGGTGAATGCGTCCGGGGCGACGACCCTCTCTTCACCGACACACTGCCATACGCCAGCGTCAGTCCGCAGATATTGGCCAACATAGAGTTCACCCATACGCGCATCAATCGCCGTCAATACGCGCGTCGCATTATGTAAGCGACCGCTTTGTGCTGCCATCGCTGCCAATGTTGAAACGCCAATCATTGGGAGGTCTGCACCAAACGCTAGACCTTGTGCAATTCCGATGCCAATACGGACGCCTGTGAAACTGCCCGGCCCGCGGCCAAACGCGAGTGCATCCAATTGCGTCAATGTTAGGCCCGCTTCTGCCAATACCTCGTCGACCATGGGTAGGATCTTGTTGGTATGCTCACGCGGTGCAATTTCGCTGCGTGTGATAATCTGATCATCACAGCACAGTGCGACAGAGCAGTTTTCGGTCGCCGTATCTACGGCCAATATTCGTAGCGTCATTTAACCCTCTATCGGTTGATCTAATAAATGCGATTGCATCGTGTTGCTGTCGGTGTCACTGCCCGACAAAAAATCGTCAATGTGGTGTAAATCCCGCGTGCGAGGGATCGCCGGCAAGCTGCGCAAAAAGGTTGCGCCGTATGCGCGGGTCACCAATCGGTTGTCACAAATAACCAGTGCACCAAAATCTTGTTGATCCCGAATGAGACGCCCCACCCCTTGCTTTAGGGTGATCACCGCTTCGGGGATCTGTACCTGAGCAAAGGGATCGCCCCCTTGCAGTTTACAATCTTCTATTCGTGCTTTTAATAAAGGATCATCGGGGGAAGCAAACGGGAGTTTATCGATGATCACACAACTGAGCGCTTGTCCACGCACATCAATGCCTTCCCAAAAGGCGCCCGTCGCCACCAGCAACGCATTGCCCAACGACAAATACTCTGCCAATAAGCGCTGCTTGGGCATCTCTCCTTGCATGAGGACGGGCAATGACAGCTGCTCACGAAACAAGGCTGACAGCTCTCGTACCATTTGATGTGACGTACACAGGAAAAAGCAACGCCCTTGGTTACGTTCAATCACCGGTCCCAATAATGCGGCAAGTTTGTTGGCACGACGAAAACTATTGGTTTCCGGTACATGACGAGGCACGCAAAGCCTCGCTTGATTGGGGTAGTCAAAGGGGCTTTCCAATGTCATTTGTTGCTTAGCGTCAATGCCGAGACGGTGATTAAAATGCGCGAAGTCGCCCTCAACGGCCAAGGTAGCGGAGGTAAAAATCCAAGCGCCGCCCTGTTCGGCCATTTGCTCACGAAAACGATCCGCCACCGATAAGGGGGTAATATTGAGGCTAAAGTGGTGACGAGTACATTCGTACCAATAAGAGTACCCGGTGATTGAGGTATCTTTTAAGCGTGCAAGCCGCGCTTTAAATAAAGTGATGCGATCAAATGCAGCGTCAAGCAATTGACTGCGGCCGAGTGATAGTTTCACCACGTCATGCGCAAGATCGAGCGCATCCGATAACCGTACCAGTTCTTTCTCTACGCTGGGCGACGTCTGTAATTCGCGCCAGTTACCTCGGTATCCAGGCTCGCCCATCACCAAGCGCATATCCATCGCAGCTTGCGAGAGGCGATCAGCAACTTTTTCCAGTTGACGCGTATCTCGTAACTCAGTGCGATAGGCGATATGAATGTCTTTGGCAACATCTTGCAGCTGCCGGCTAGATAGAGATTGGCCAAAATACTGACTGGCAATGTCCGGAAGCTGATGCGCCTCATCAAACACCATCACGTCTGCTTCTGGGATGAGCTCGCCAAACCCCGTTTCTTTGATGGCAACATCCGCTAAAAATAGGTGATGGTTGACCACCACCACGTCGGCATCCATCGCACGACGCCGCGCTTTGACCACATAACAGTCTTCATAGCTTGGACAGTCTTTACCAAGGCAATTGTCATTGGTGGACGTCACCACAGGGATCAGGGGGCTGTCTTCAGCCAGTGCGTCACATTCACTCAGATCACCCGACTCTGTATAGGACGACCACTCGCGAATTTTAACCAGCTGACTCAATTGCCCAGGCTCGCTGTCGGGGCGGTGGCACTCACTAATTTGTCGCTCGAGTCGCTCTGGGCACAGGTAATTGACTCGGCCTTTCAATAAGGCGGTGGTTCCTGTATAGCCCAAGGCTGACTTCATCAGCGGTAAGTCTCGATGGTAGAGCTGCTCTTGCAGATTTTTCGAGCCCGTGCTGATGATGGCCTTTTTACCACTTAATAAAACAGGCGCCA
Organism: Salinivibrio siamensis; assembly: GCF_001996005.1. GTDB lineage: Bacteria > Pseudomonadota > Gammaproteobacteria > Enterobacterales > Vibrionaceae > Salinivibrio > Salinivibrio siamensis. Next base: position 23,604 of record NZ_MUFB01000019.1, read on the forward strand.
GATAGGCATAGGTTTTCCCGGTTCCTGTGCCCGCTTCCACCACGAGCTGGCCTTGGTCACGAATTGCCGCATCAACAGCAATCGCCATATCTGTTTGCGGCTGGCGAGGCACAAAACCATCAATCGCTTTGGCCAGCGCACCGGTGTCTGAGAAAACCTTACGGATCATTGTATAAATACACAGGGGGAAAGCCGCCATTATGCCAAACCCCTCTTCGGGATGAAACCACTCCCCAGAGAAACCGCTGACGCATCGTAAAATCACTTTGACCTTGCGGCTGAGACAGGGTACAACCGAGGGTTTAGTCATCAGCAGTACACGACCAACATGGAACGAAAAACACTTCTCACGGACTGTCCTGACGCCCAAGGGCTCATCGCGACCATCACCAACATTTGCTATAAACATCAGCTCAACATTATTCACAACCGAGAGTATGTCGATAATGTCACTGGGCAGTTTTATATGCGCACTGAGCTGGAGGGGATTTTTAACGATCACACCCTGCTTCTCGATCTTGACCATGCGCTACCACCTGGCAGCCAGCGCCAGCTGATTAGCTCGCGCCGCAAACGCGTCGTCATCATGGTCACCAAAGAATCCCACTGCCTCGGCGACATTTTAATGAAAGCCTATGATGGCTCGCTCGAGATTGATATTGCAGCGGTAGTCGGTAACTACGACAAACTACAACATCTGACTGAGCGCTTTGATATCCCTTTTCATTATGTCAGCCATGAGGGCCTAAGCCGAGAAGAGCACGAGCAAGCCATGCTCAAAGCGATTCAACCCCATCAGCCTGACTACATCATTCTCGCGAAATACATGCGGGTTCTGACGCCTGACTTTGTTGCCCAATATCCGCATCGCATCATCAATATTCATCACAGCTTTTTGCCCGCATTTATCGGTGCCCGTCCATACCATCAAGCGTTTGAGCGTGGGGTCAAAATCATTGGTGCCACCGCCCACTTTGTCACCAATGACTTGGACGAAGGGCCGATTATTGGCCAAGACGTGATTCATGTTGATCACAGCTTTAGCGCACAAGATATGGCCAAAGCAGGCCGCGACGTGGAAAAAAGTGTGCTAAGTCAAGCAATTGAATGTGTTGTCGAAGACCGGGTATTTGTCCATGGCAATAAAACCGTGATCTTGTAAACCGACAACATTGGTTGAGCCAGTGCTCAAGCACTGGCTTCGCTAGCAATAATTTGCGCGAGTGAGTAAGGATGAAACTTCACGCAAACACCATTTTGCTTAAACGCGATGGTTGGATTGGCCAACCGCTCTCCCGCAACCTGTGGCTCACTGTGTTTAACCGTTATCTCGCGCAGCTTAGCGGCGCGCGCGAGTAAGCCTGGAAACTGCGCGTGTAACGCGTCTTCAAGCCCTGATAGGGTGGCATGGCGGCAAGGAACCACAAACTCCATATGTTCCCAGCTTTGAAAAGGATAGGTTTTGTGGTGAGGAAACGGCAATTCCACTAAATCAGTTTGCCAGGCACCAAAGTGTAATGGGGTATTAAGCTGATAAATATGGATCGGCCGCTGGTTGACCATCGCCTGTGATATTAATTGCCCCTGTTCGCTTAGATGGCCGGCAAGCGATTGTGTTAACACGCTATCATTGGTACGGATCGCAACGTGATCAAGCGTTAACTGGGTACAATCAATCGCCAGCGTTTCCAGCAACTGATTGATTTTATCTGTAAAAGTTGCTTGATCTCGCATCAGGGATACCCAATTGCTGGCATCATGCATAGTGACCTCTCAAGGTTTTATAGTGCTCGTTGTCTTCCAGTCGCGAAAGATATCAAGGATGGCGTTGAATAACTATTGCCAATGCCTGCTGTTTTATGGGTATCATTAGGGCTAATCCGCGTCGATTGACGTCATGGTTCGCAACAATACAGCATCCCGCCAACACTGTGTTTGCACGCTTGGTTACGTGGCAGTGCAGTGTTGGCGGATTCTTGTATTAATAAGCTGGAAGCCCACATAACGGGTCGTTCATAATCAGCCCGGCTAGTAGTAAAGGTAAGCAAGTGAATATTCAAAGTCTTCTTAACGAAAAAGTGTCTGCCGCGATGGTTGCGGCGGGTGCGCCTGAGGGCACACCAGCGGCAGTGCGTCAGTCTGCGAAGCCACAATTTGGTGACTATCAAGCGAATGGAGTCATGGGAGCAGCCAAAAAGCTCGGCACGAACCCCCGTGAGTTTGCTCAACACGTTTTGGATGCGCTCGACCTCGGTGATATAGCGAGCAAAACAGAAATTGCCGGCCCAGGCTTTATCAATATCTTCCTTAACGATCAGTGGTTAGCCAAACAGGCAGATGCCGCTCTGTCGGACGCACGTTTAGGTGTCGATACACAAGACACACAAAACATTGTGGTGGACTATTCAGCCCCTAACGTGGCAAAAGAAATGCACGTTGGCCACCTTCGCTCCACTATCATTGGTGACGCCGTTGTACGCACCCTCGAATTTTTAGGGCACAACGTGACCCGTGCCAATCATCTCGGTGATTGGGGRACACAGTTCGGTATGCTCATTGCCAACCTCGAGTTACATGAGTCACGCGGTGACGATGTCTCCATGGAACTGGGTGATATCGAAAACTTCTATCGTGAATCCAAAGCCCGCTACGACGAAGATGAAGCTTTCGCCGCCACAGCGCGCGACTACGTGGTTCGTCTGCAGCGCGGTGACGCCTACTGCAAAGAGAAGTGGGAAAAGCTTGTCAAAGTAACGTTGGAGCAAAACCAACGTAACTATGATCGCCTGAATGTCTCATTGAGCAATAAAGATGTGATGGGCGAAAGTCTGTATAACGATATGCTGCCCGGTATTGTTGAAGACTTAAAAGCCAAAGGGATTGCCGTAGAAGATGATGGCGCACAAGTTGTCTTCCTTGACGAGTACAAAAACAAAGACGGCGAGCCAATGGGTGTGATCATCCAAAAACGTGATGGTGGCTATTTGTACACCACCACTGATATTGCTTGTGCCAAATATCGTTACGAGCAATTCAACGCTGACCGTGTGCTCTACTTTATTGACTCACGTCAACACCAGCATCTCATGCAAGCTTGGACCATTGTGCGCAAAGCGGGCTATGTGCCGGATTCGGTCAGTCTTGAGCATCACGCGTTTGGCATGATGCTCGGCAAAGACGGTAAACCTTTCAAAACCCGCTCTGGGGGCACAGTCCGCCTCGCTGACTTACTCGATGAAGCAGAAACACGTGCCAAGGCACTGATCGCAGAGAAAAATCCAGATATGGATGCTGATACGCAGCGAGATATCTCAACCACGGTCGCGATGGCAGCCGTCAAGTATGCCGATCTGTCAAAGCATCGTACCACGGATTATATCTTCGACTGGGATCATATGCTGGCCTTCGAGGGCAACACCGCCCCCTATATGCAGTATGCCTATACCCGTGTGGCGTCAGTCTTTGCCAAGTCTGGGGTTGACCGTGATGCACTCGACGGTGAAATGCTCATTGAGCATGAGAAAGAAAAAGCGCTGGTCGCCAAACTGCTTCAGTTTGAAGAAGCGGTTAAGTCAGTCGCGCGAGAGGGTCAGCCTCACCTAATGTGTAGCTACCTATTTGAATTGGCTGGTCTATTCTCAAGCTTCTACGAAGCATGCCCTATCCTGCTTTCTGAAGGGAATACGCGCCAAAGCCGCCTAAGAATGGCTGCATTGACGGCCAAAACCATCAAACAAGGCCTAGATCTGTTGGGTATCAACACGCTTGAGCGCATGTAACAAGGTTAGATGATCCTTGTTGTGCGGATAAGCACAGAAGAAGGGCGCCCACTGGTTGCAAGTGGGCGCCTTTTTTATCCCTGACCAAAATGCTGATCCGTTTCGCTAAGCCACAATCGTTCCTCGGGAGTCGATAACCGTCCCATCACCGCATTGCGATGAGGAAATCGACCAAAGGTAGTAATAATGTCGTAGTGCTGGCGTGCGTAATCAAAGCATTGCTCGTACCAAGCTTTTGCCTCCCCACTCACTCGCTGACGCAGTTGATCAAACCGAAACAGTGCTTCTTCTTGGTCTGCTTCTTCTTCAGCATGCTCTAAGGGAAGATAGAAAAACACCCGTTGAAGCGGGGTTAAGACTTGGTCGTCACCTTTCGCAAGCCCTGCCTTACAGAGAGCCAATGCCAAGGCATCATACCGATATGCTGCCGCCAACCCGCGATATAAATTTCGGGGGAATTGATCGAGCAGAATAATCAATGCCAAACGCCCCTCTGCGGTCTGGGCCCAGTCATTTAATGCGCCCGCGCCGGCCGCACTGACCCAAGATTGGAATCGCTCGCGAATCGCCTCATCAACGTCTGGACTACCGCCAAACCATCGTGCCTGCGAGGCGGACGAAGGAACCCACTCACTACGCTCGTCGCCAAACCAAAAAGCTAGGACGTCTTGATAATGCATGCCACCTCCTCTCGCGTTCGTCGACACATTTGGCTTCAACATTGTGTTAAGCGTACTTGCTTTTTGTTTCTTATGAGGCGAATCCTCCTATTCGGTGAGGAGTTTGTGACCCAAAAGCAAGTTGTGATGTAAGCTATGCGCTCGCATTGCAATAAGGAGTCTGTATGTCCTTTGTTCTCCACTCACGATTAGCCGCCGATAGCGCTTATGTCGGTGATTTCTCACTTTGTCAGTTGCGCCTTGCGCATGCCGATATTGGTCCATGGCTCTTGCTGATCCCACGTAAGCAGGACATCGAAGAAATTCACCACCTTGACGATACTGAGCAGCACTCGCTGTGGCAAGAGTCGGCCATAGTGGCGCGCTGTCTTGAGCGTCTATTCTCCCCTGACAAGCTCAATATCGCCGCAATCGGCAACCTAGTTCCCCAGCTCCATCTCCACCATGTTGCTCGGTTTAAAACGGATCCGGTATGGCCAAATCCGATTTGGGGCCACCTACAAGTGGGGCATCGTCCTCACGAGCAAGCACAGCCCCTCATCCAACAGCTGAGGGAGACACTCGCCGCCAGTGGGTTAGTCGTCAATGGGTAAGTGCACTTCGTTATTTTCGTCAAAATCAGAAAAAAGGAAATAAAAGCAATAATTATCAATGCCTTAACCTTAATCCTGTCAAGATGCGATTGGCGGTTTAGTCATAACGACTCAAGCGCAAATTACGGTATATTGATGCCGCTGGTTGAGACAATACACGCCTGACCAGCCCGTTTTTTACCAGGGCGGGCTCCCCGCCCTCGGCAGCAAGCGAAGGTGTCGTTGACACCCGTGGCATGGCTCCCCGGCTATGCCACGTTTTCTTTTACGCGCATTTCCCCCTGGGTTTCAGGTCAACAGCCCAACCTAATCACGTATATCTGCCACGGTCATATCGGTCGTCGTGCGTCGATACTGCGAAGGACTGACACCAAAGTAGCTTTTAAACCGTTGACTAAAGTAAGCCGGATCGCGATATCCGCACGCCTCAGCCACATCCGCAACCGAATGCCCGTGCTGCAAGCGCGTAGCGGCATCACTCAGTCGTTTCTGCGTCACATAAGCGGTCACTGTCATACCAAAATACTGTCGACACTTACGTTGCAAATTACGCTCAGACATCGCTAACGCGCTTGCTACCTGAGCCATTGAAAAGTCAGGATCTTGGTACTTGGCCGCGATAACTTTCTCAAACTCGGCTGTCCATCGCTGATTGGCTTGGTCTGAAGCCATCGCCAGTGATGAGGGCGATTCAAATCCGATAGGATATGTGACATCCGAGATTTCATCCAGCGGCCCGGAGGTGGGCACGCTCGATGTCTCTATGTGCACCGCCGACAAGTGACGTTGTCTCAAGGCTAAGATGACAGCCGCAAGAACCAGGCTCACAAAGCAGGCCAGTACCATGCCATTGATAATGTGAGGCAACAGAGGAAGAGAGACAGAGATGTCTAACACAGTATGGGAAGCACCATCACGCGGGATAGCAATACGTAATTGATAGTGCCCCCCCACCATATTGGCCAAAGAAATCGTATCACTGCCGGTCTGCTGCCAAGCGGCCAGTTTGTCAGCCATTGGCTGACCAGCGTGCTGATAAGGCACGAGCTGGTAATGCACGCGTGTCACTTGTCGTTCTGGAGGCCAACTCCCCCACGCTAGATAGGCGGGGCTTTGCTCTAGTAATGTCACCGCTGTTTGCTGTCGAGGGCCAATACGCCAACGCTTGCGTTGCTGCCAAACCGCACCAATCACAACACTTGGCGGTTTACGCAGAGAAAACGCCAATTGGTCAGTATCTATCTGGTAGGTATAATCCCCTGCCAACAGAGTGAGTTGATGGGGTTGGGTCGCGTAGCAGGCCACTTTTTCTGCATCAGATGGGAGGCGAAATGTGCGCACGAACCCTCGTGGGGCAATGTGTACCAATGCTTGGTTACTGTACGCCCATACGCCGTCGCGGTTACCAGTGACACAGTGGAATCGCTCATCGGGTAGCGATAAATAAACCAATGACGCGGCGTCTGGGGCGCTAGGATCGTATTGAAACACACCGCGCGCACTGGTGAGCCATAAACGACCTCGTTCATCGGTATACATATCCTGCACAGGCAGTCGGTCTTTTGCCAAGGGGACCGGCTTAAAATGACCGTCTCGATAACGGGTTAAGCCATTCTGATCACGGATCCATACACTGCCGCGACCATCATCGTAAAAGCCTAACACCTCACCCGCGTGATGGGTCTGCCATCGCGTGCCATAACTGACCAACGTCTGTGTGTCCGGCCAGTAGCGCATCACCTGATCGTCAACCGATAACCAGATGGTGCCCTCGGCATCAGTATACAAATGCTCAGCGGGCAAGGTTGCCAACCGGTCGGGTATGACGATGCTTGCCCCTGTTGTCGTATTGATCCCTTTTGTACCTGACGGTGTTGACCACCAAAGGCGCTGACCGTCTCGGGTGGCACTGAGGTATTCACCGCTTGGTGCATCCGAGGTCCATGGTACAGTGCGATACCCACTTAAATCGCGCCAACTGCCTCTCTCTAGCCCCCAAGGGTTACTCTGCGCCATAAAACCATGGGTAAGCACGCTGGGAAACGCACGGTGTTGATGAGTGATCCAACGCTGGCCCGGCGCACGATAACGTGTAGCCTGATCGGTTGAAAACCAGATCCCCCCTTCAAAATCTGCCCATAAAAAAGTGATGCTTTGGCCTGCTATACCCTGAGAGCCTGGCTGCCAAACAGGCGTCGCGACACCGTCTAGGGAAAGTCGAAATAACCCGTTATGATTGGCGGCCCACAACCCGCCCGAGCCGACCGTCATTCTTTGGTAGCCTCCACGAGTATTCAACACGTGTTGTGCTTTTACTTGATCGCCCGATAATGCCAGTAGATAAACACGCTTTTCGGTACTGATCCATGCTCTGTCTTGTTTCGCCGTGATCGCTGTAATCGGCGTAGAAAAGCGTGTCAGTTGACGCACACCCGCGTCACTGAGTTGGTATAAGCTTGTCCCGACCGCAAACAATCGATGACCCGCAGTAAACCAAACACTATCAGCACGCCACGGACCCGTTCGCCACACGTGAAATGCCTTATCTTCCCGTTGATAGACGCTTATCTGGCCGCTTTGAATGTGCCATAGCGTATTATTGATCGTCGCCAGTCGTGGCGATTGGGGGGGATGAGGCGCATGATCAGCGCGTGTCTGTGCAACGGCATCGGGCAACGGGAAAGCGGTAAGCGTATTGGTACTTGGCTGGAAACGATAAACATGTTGCCTTCCTGCCATCCAAAGCGCCTGATGAGCATAAGCAATGGTCAGGATCTTTTCATCAGGCAAGGTCAGGGCGTCGTTGAGTGGATGGCGCTGATGACCGTCAAAAAAATGAATGCGTCCTTGGTTATCCAACAGCCACATACCACCAGATGACTGCACCGCCACATCGCGAACATCACCGAGGCCATTAAGACCGCCGTATGATTGAAACGATGTGAGCAAGGGATCATGCGCCTGCAAAGGTAGGCAAGGAAAGATGAGAGCCAGCCATAACAAACAGAGACATCGGCGTTTCATGTACGAGAAGAGAGACAGGTTGCAGGATTCAGTAGCGTAGTGTCCTGCGACCTGCCCCTAAATAAAACCCTGCAACCCTAAATGTGAGCTAGGCCTCACATAATTGATACCCATTACCCATTTAATCGCTGCGCCAACGCCTGATGTGCACGTTTAGCTTGACGCTGGAACCCATTACGCTCGCCATTAGGAACGGGGTGCGCCTCAGGCAGCGGTACCTTCATCGCGTTGACCGGGTGACCGTATTTGAGCAATTCAAAATGAAGATGAGGCCCCGTTGAGCGACCGGTATTACCACTTAATCCGATTCGTTGTCCCATCGACACATGATCGCCCGGCTTCACTAAAATCCGATGCAAATGTAAATATCGCGTTGAATACTCACGCCCGTGTTTAATCACCACGTAATTACCCGCTAGCGGGTGTTTACGCGCTTTAACGACAACACCATCACCGGCGGCCAATACTGAGGTACCCACTGGCGTCGCGAAGTCAGTGCCATTGTGCGGTGAAATACGCCCGGTGATCGGGTGTTTACGATGTGGGTTAAACGATGAGCTAATACGATAGCGCTTGGCAGTGGGGTAACGACGGAGCGCACGATCAAGGCTTTGCCCCTTCTGATCATAAAAGCGTCCATCATGATGACGATAGACAAAAATGTCTCGACTGCCCGATTTGTAGAGCATGGCCGTGACCTTACCCGATGACACGGGTTTATTGTCGATGAACTCTCTGTTTACTTGTACCGCAAACTGATCGCCGCGACGAGATTGACGTCCAAAGTCAAAACGCCACTGTAACGCCGAGACCAGATTTTGAATCTGATTAGGTGTGAGCCCAGCTTGGCGCGCCTGCTGATAAAAGCTACTGTTCACCCGTCCAATCAAGGTCACACTCTCAAACTCGCCTTTGGTTTCCAAGCGCTGATAGTCAACGGTACCTTGATCGAACTGGTAATAGTCGCGGTATTTAATCGATTGATAAACGGTGAACGTCAGCAATCGACCTTCCTCGTCAACTTGCCATTCCATTTTTTGTCCGCGGCGAATATCGCCGGCTTTATCGTTCACATCCAGCATTTGGTAGAGCTGACCGATAGCGAGACCATACTGTGAGAAGATCTCACCGAGTGTATCCCCTGCCGCGACGGTGTGGTGATGGACACGCGGCGCCTCAGATGTGATGTCTTGCTCGAGCGCATCTTCAGGCACACTCAAGGCAGRATCGTTTGCATCCATGCCTTGCTCAATCGGTTCACTGTGATCCACTGTCGCCGGCGCTTGGTGTTGGTTGACCGCCGGCAACGGTTGCCGTTCTTTGGGAGAAAAAGGATGGGGCTGCCACATGAGGGCAGCGCCAACCAAAAGAGATAATGAAGCCAGGGCCAGCTTGTGCTGGCGAGGAAGTCTGGCTGTCACAGCGAGCCAGTTAGTCAGTAGTTTCATGCTTTAAACAACGTGTGAAACGATTTCCTAAATCTTTTAAAAACACCTGATAGCTATCAGGCGCTACCAGAATTGATGTCGCCAATGGATCTAAGGCAAGTACATTGACGTCATTATGTCGTGTCACAGCATCAATCAGTGCGGGATTAAACTGCGGCTCAGTGAAGATACAGGTCGCATCATGATTAAGCAAACCTCGGCGAATCGTCACCAAGGTTTTCGCCCCAGGCTTTTGACTTGGATCAACCGTAAAATGTCCTGTTTTTTCGAGGCCAAAAGCATCTTCAAAGTAACCATAGGCATCATGGAAGACAAAATACCCTGACTGAATACGGGTGGCGAGGTCTTGCTGAATATCGGCAACGGTTTGATCGAGCTGTTCATTAAAGCGAGTCAGGTTGGCTTGGTATTGCTCTGCTTTACCGGGAGCGGCTTCAATCAATGCCTCTGTAATAGCTTGTGCCGCCACTCGAGTCGTTTTGGGTCCCAGCCAAAGGTGCGGGTCAATATTGTGCTCGCCATGATCGTGTCCATGATGATGATGGTGCCCGCCATCAAAATGGCGCAACGGCATATTCTCGACCTGCGTCAAGGTCAATACAGAAGGTTTATCCGCCAACAATTTAGAAAGAAAGAGCTCTAGCTCGGGTCCCACCCAAATCGTCACATCCGCTTGATTTAAACCGCGTATGTCCGATGGCTTTAGCGCATAGCTATGCGGTGACGCCCCCGGCGGCAACAACACATCGACGTTATCGTCTTGTGTCACAAGTCCTGCCGCGATCAGCTGTAAAGGCTTAATCGATGTCATTACCGACGTAGCTTGCGCGGGCAATGCCAGTAGTAGTGCAATAAATACCCCAATGATACGCGCCGTCATTTTTCCTCTCATTCTTATGTTTTCTCACTGGCTATAAATGTTATAATATAACAATTCCAATTCACAATGCTTTTTTCACTATGACTGACTCGCTAGTCTCGCTCGATGCGGTGACGGTGACCTTCAATGGCCGCCATGTGCTGGATAAGGTTTCGATGCAACTAAAGCGCGGGCAAATTACCACGCTAATTGGCCCCAATGGCGCCGGGAAATCGACGCTTGTCAAAGCACTGATCGGTTTAGTTAAGCCGAGCGCCGGCACAGTACAAATAGCCCGAGACGTAAAAATCGGTTACGTACCTCAGAAGTTGCAGTTAAATCAAACTCTGCCGCTAACGGTTGATCGGTTTATTCGTCTGGGAACACGCTATACCAATGCGCAGATTAGCCAGGCGCTACATACGGTCAATGCCGAGTCCTTGCAATATGCGAATATGCATACCCTCTCCGGCGGTGAAACGCAACGCGTTCTACTCGCCCGCGCCATTTTAAAGCACCCTGATGTGTTGGTGTTAGATGAGCCAGTGCAAGGGGTTGATGTCAGCGGTCAATTGGAGATGTATAGCCTGATCAGTCAATTGCGTGATAGCCTTGGGTGCGCGGTACTCATGGTGTCGCATGACTTGCATTTAGTAATGGCTAAAACCGATGAAGTGATTTGTTTGCAGCATCATGTCTGCTGCTCCGGTGAGCCCGATGCCATCTCTCAGCACCCTTCTTATGTGGCGATGTTTGGTCGCCAAACCAGTGAGCAACTCGCGCTATATCACCACCACCATCATCATAAACATGATCTTGCAGGGCAACCTGTAAGCTGCGAACACCAAGAGCATCATCATGATTGAGTTCTTACTTGCCCCTATCATGGGCGGCTTATTGATCGCCGCCATTGCCGGCCCTTTGGGCTCATTTGTGGTCTGGCGACGTATGGCCTACTTTGGCGATACCCTCGCTCACGCCTCACTACTCGGTTTAGCGTTAGGCTTTCTGCTGCAAATCGACTTAAACCTCGCACTCGTGATCACCTGCTTACTCCTGGCGGTTTTATTGGTGGGACTACAGCGCCAACACCTGGTCTCGACTGATACCTTGCTCGGTATATTGGCTCACAGTGCCCTGTCATTGGGGTTAGTGTCAGTAAGCTTTTTGGACAACATGCGCGTCGATCTCATGGCCTATTTGTTTGGCGATTTGTTGGCGGTCTCTTTTGCCGATCTCACTTTACTAGCCATTGGCGCGTGCTTAACACTCGGGGTACTCGCGTATTACTGGGAGCAGTTACTGTCGATGACAGTCAGCGAAGAGCTTGCCAAGGTAGAAGGTATTGCAGTAGAAAAGCTGCGGCTGTTATTGATGCTACTGATTGGTTTGGTCATTGCGTTGGCGATGAAATTTGTCGGGGCATTAATTATTACCTCTATGCTAATCATTCCCGCGGCAACGGCACGGCGCATCGCCTCAACACCAGAGCAAATGGCCTCGTTTGCTAGCCTCATTGGGATGGCTGCGGTGCTGCTAGGTATGGCAGGCTCTTGGTTTTATGATACGCCCGCTGGCCCATCTGTGGTGGTTGCAGCAGCCAGTGTCTTTATGTTGGCGCAGTTATTGCCGAATCGCTCGCACTAAGCCCTAACCACTTATTATGTTTTCTATATCAAAAAGCCGCTCATATGAGCGGCTTTTGTTTATGCGATTACTTTGTCTGGCTTACCAGCTGGTTTTCTCGCGCAATGCTTTACCAATATCAGCAAGACTTTTAACCGTCGTGACACCCGCTGCTTCAAGGGCAGCAAATTTATCGTCTGCGGTTCCTTTACCACCAGAAATAATTGCTCCCGCATGACCCATGCGCTTACCTGGAGGTGCTGTTACCCCGGCAATATATGCCACTACGGGCTTGGTCACATTGGCTTTGATGTAAGCCGCCGCTTCCTCTTCTGCAGTCCCGCCAATCTCACCGATCATCACGATCGCCTCGGTCGCCGGATCCTTTTCGAACATTTCTAAAATGTCGATAAAGTTTGAGCCTGGAATAGGGTCCCCACCAATACCAACACAGGTGGATTGGCCAAAGCCTTCATCAGTGGTTTGCTTAACGGCTTCATACGTCAGTGTGCCCGAGCGCGACACAATGCCCACTTTACCAGATTGATGAATGTGCCCCGGCATAATGCCGATTTTAGACTCATCCGGCGTGATCACACCTGGACAGTTAGGCCCAATCATACGCACGCCTGCTTGGTCCAGCTTCACTTTTACTTCCAGCATATCCAGTGTTGGGATACCTTCCGTAATACATACAATAAGCTCAATACCAGCATCGATCGCTTCTAGGATCGCGTCTTTACAGAAAGGGGCCGGAACATAAATAACTGATGCTGTCGCACCCGTCGCCTCGACCGCATCGGCCACCGTGTTGAACACAGGTAAACCTAGGTGAGTCGTACCGCCCTTACCGGGGGATACACCGCCGACCATTTGTGTTCCATACTCAATAGCTTGCTCTGAGTGGAAAGTACCTTGYCCACCTGTAAAACCTTGGCAGATCACTTTGGTATCTTTATTAATCAGCACTGACATTGTTATTTACCCTCCGCGGCAGCAACGACTTTTTGAGCGGCTTCGGTTAGCGATGTTGCCGCAATGATATTCAAACCACTATCGGCCAGTTTCTTGGCACCTACATCAGCATTATTTCCCTCGAGGCGAACCACCACTGGAACTTTAACGCCAACTTCTTCGACTGCGCCAATAATGCCATCTGCGATCAAGTCGCAGCGCACGATACCGCCGAAGATATTCACCAAGACAGCCTTTACGTTGCTGTCAGACAGAATGATTTTAAACGCTTCTGTTACACGCTCTTTGGTCGCGCCACCGCCAACGTCAAGGAAGTTAGCTGGGCTGCCACCGTGCAAATTAACAATGTCCATGGTGCCCATTGCTAGGCCCGCACCGTTAACCATGCAGCCAATATTGCCATCTAGCGCGACATAGTTGAGTTCCCATTGCGCGGCATGCGCTTCACGCTCGTCTTCTTGGCTGGGGTCGTGCATCGCGCGCACTTTGGGTTGGCGGTAGACAGCGTTGCTATCAATGGCCAATTTCGCATCCAAGCAGTGCAAGTTGCCTTGGTCAGTAATAACCAAAGGGTTAACCTCAACCAGTGCAACATCTTTATCCAAAAACAGCTGGCCGATACCCACAAAGATTTTGGTAAATTGCTTGATTTGCTCACCTTTTAGACCCAGTTTAAAGGCCAGTTGGCGACCTTGATAAGGCTGAGGGCCAACAAGGGGATCAATCGATGCTTTGTGGATAAGCTCAGGGGTTTCTTCCGCCACCTTCTCGATTTCGACACCGCCTTCAGTCGATGCCATGAAAACAACGCGGCGTGAACCACGGTCGACAACCGCACCCAAGTAAAGCTCTTTGGCGATATCGGTGCATGACTCCACCAAAATTTTGCTTACCGGCTGACCGTTTTCGTCGGTTTGAAAGGTCACCAAGTTTTTACCAAGCCATTGCTGAGCAAACTGACGGATCTCCTCTTTGGAGTTAGCCAGTTTTACCCCGCCTGCCTTGCCACGCCCACCAGCGTGAACCTGGCATTTAACGACCCATTTGTTTCCGCCAATTTTATCGGCTGCTTCAGCAGCTTCTTGTGGTGTGTCGCAAGCATAGCCCTCTGAAACTGGTAGACCATATTCAGCGAACAGCTGCTTTGACTGATATTCGTGCAGATTCATGATGTTCTATCCGTGTTAGTGTCCATTATTGTGTCTTTTTGCTTTCCAAATGAGGGGACCTCCGTCCCCTCTAAAATGGCTCCCCTCAAAAACAGGGGGTAGCGCGCCATTAAACGTCCAGAAGCAGACGTGTTGGGTCTTCTAGAAGTTCTTTGATGGTCACCAAGAAGCCTACCGATTCACGACCGTCAATCAGACGGTGATCATAAGAAAGCGCCAGGTACATCATCGGCAAGATTTCGACCTTGCCATCCACCGCCATTGGGCGGTCTTGGATCTTGTGCATGCCAAGAATGGCTGCTTGAGGGGGATTAATGATCGGCGTTGACATCAATGAGCCAAAGACACCGCCATTGGTGAGGGTGAAGTTGCCCCCTGTCAGTTCATCGACGGTAAGCTTGCCATCACGGCCTTTAATCGCCAAATCACGGATACCCTTTTCAATATCCGCAAAGCCCAGCTTGTCGCAATCACGCAGCACAGGGGTAACCAGACCACGCGGTGTAGATACCGCCATGCTGACATCAAAGTAGTTGTGATAAACGATATCATCACCGTCGATGGATGCGTTGACTTCTGGGTAACGCTTCAAGGCCTCGACGACCGCTTTCACATAGAAAGACATAAAGCCGAGACGAATATCGTGACGCTCTTCAAAGCTATCACGGTATTGCTTACGCAAGTCCATGATGGGCTTCATGTTCACTTCATTGAAGGTGGTCAGCATCGCGGTACTGTTTTTCGCTTCTAACAAGCGCTCAGCGACACGTTTACGCAAGCGCGTCATAGGAACACGCTTCTCACCGCGTTCAGCCACAGGTGGCACGTCTTGGCTTTGTGCTTTTTGCTCACCCTGCTCAGGCTGACTCTTAAGGTGTGCTTCAACATCTTCTCGCGTAATGCGTCCACCCACACCTGTGCCTTTCACGGCGTCAGGAGAGAGGTCATGCTCAGCAAGCAGACGACGTACTGCGGGACTTAACGCGTCGTTCGTCTCTTCTTCTAGTGAGGCGGTGTGGCGCTTGTCAGGTGAAGACTCTGACTGTGCAGGAACATCTTTGGTTGGCTCACCTGCGACGGCACCTTCTTTGATTTTAGCGATGGTCTGTTTCGCTAATACGGTTGACCCTTCATCTTCAATGATGGACTCCAACACCCCATCAGCAGGGGCAGGCACTTCCAGCACGACCTTATCTGTTTCAATATCAACCAGTACTTCGTCACGGGTTACCGAGTCACCTGGCTGTTTGTGCCATGTGGCAATGGTTGCGTCAGCCACAGATTCGGGTAAATCGGGAACCAGAATTTCGATTGTCATATCGTATTTATCCTTAATGTTCTAGTTCTTACTTTAGGGTCAGAGCGTCTTGAACTAACGCTTTTTGTTGTTTCTGGTGTACAGACATATAACCTACCGCAGGTGATGCGGATGCCGAGCGTCCGGCATAGGTCAATGTGGCATCTTGCGGTAAAGCAGCACGGAAGTTGTGCTGGCTGCTGTACCACGCCCCTTGGTTTTGTGGCTCTTCTTGGCACCAAACAAAGTCTTTCGCATTGCTATAAGGCGCAATCGCGTCTTTAACCGCGTCCAGAGGGAATGGATAAAGTTGCTCAATACGGATAATGGCAACGTCATCAATCTCTTGCTCTCGGCGTGCTTGTAGCAAATCATAATAAACTTTGCCCGAGCACATCACGACGCGTTTCACCTTGCTTGGCTCAAGATCGTCCATTTCACCAATCGCTGGTAGGAAATCACCCTCGGTTAAATCTTCCAAGTTAGACACACACAGTGGGTGACGTAACAGCGACTTCGGTGACATAACGATCAAAGGACGACGCATTGGGCGCACCACTTGCCGGCGCAACATGTGATAAACCTGCGCGGGGCTTGATGGCACCACAACCTGCATATTTTGCTCAGCACACAGTTGCAGATAACGCTCTAAACGTGCTGACGAGTGCTCGGGGCCCTGCCCTTCATAGCCATGAGGAAGCAGCATGGTCAGGCCACACATGCGGCGCCATTTTTGTTCACCAGAGCTGATGAACTGATCAATCACCACTTGCGCACCATTGCCGAAGTCACCAAATTGTGCTTCCCACACGGTTAAACCGCCTGGCTCAGCGGTGGCGTAACCGTACTCAAACGCCAGTACCGCTTCTTCCGATAACACGGAATCGAAGATCTCGAATGGGCCTTGTTTGTCATGGATATTCGCAAGTGGCAAATACGTGCTGCCATCTTCTTGGTTGTGGAGCACCGCATGACGGTGGAAGAAGGTGCCGCGACCTGAGTCTTGACCCGTAATGCGGATACGTTTGCCATCATCAACCAAAGTGGCATAAGCAAGGGTCTCAGCCATCCCCCAATCAACCATCTTTTCGCCTTCTACCATCGCTTTGCGATCTTTGTAGAGCTTGGCAACACGGCTGTGGAGTTTATGGCTATCCGGCAACTGGCAAATGCGATGACCCAGCTCTTTCAGACGCTTAGCATCGAACTTATTCGCCCACTCTACCGTCCAATCGTGGCCTAGATAGGGCGTCCAGTCGACAGAATGCAACACCATTGGGCGCCACTCTTTCACCACACACTCACCACTATCGAGAAGGTCACGATACTCATTGATCATCTCAGTGGCTTTTTCGAGATTAGCGACCCCTTGTTGATCCAATATATCGGCGTACAACTTACGCGGAGTAGGATGCTTTTTGATCTTTTGGTACATCATCGGCTGAGTCGCGTTGGGCTCATCCGCTTCGTTGTGGCCATGGCGACGGTAACAGACTAAGTCAATCACCACATCACGCTTAAACTCGTTGCGAAAATCGAGCGCCAAGCGCGATACAAAAGCAACCGCCTCGGGATCATCTGCATTGACGTGGAAAATCGGCGCCTGCACCATCTTAGCGATGTCTGTACAGTATTGCGTCGAGCGTGAATCAGCCGGATTCGACGTGGTAAACCCAATTTGGTTATTGACCACGATGCGCACGGTGCCGCCTACTTGGAAGCCTCGCGCTTGCGACATGTTGAAGGTCTCTTGTACCACCCCTTGCCCGGCGATAGAGGCATCACCG
The DNA here is from genome assembly GCF_001996005.1 of Salinivibrio siamensis. GTDB lineage: Bacteria > Pseudomonadota > Gammaproteobacteria > Enterobacterales > Vibrionaceae > Salinivibrio > Salinivibrio siamensis. The sequence goes on from NZ_MUFB01000019.1 coordinate 40,841, forward strand.
TGGATGGTGATAGGGAGGACACTCGAGCCGGTATTATCTTCCAGTCGGTCTTGGCGAGCACGCACTGATCCCATCACCACCGGGTTCACAATCTCAAGGTGTGAGGGGTTGAACGCCAACGCAAGGTGAACATCACCCCCCGGTGTCGCGAAATCAGACGAGAAGCCTTGGTGATATTTCACATCCCCTGTTCCCCAACTCTCGTCTTGTTTACCCGCGAACTCATCAAAAAGCTCGGACGGTTTCTTACCTAATACGTTTACCAACACATTGAGGCGCCCACGGTGAGCCATTCCGACCACCACTTCTCGTGCGCCTTCGCTACCCGCGTGGCGAATCAGCTCTTTCAGCATCGGGATCAGCGAATCACCGCCTTCAAGAGAGAACCGCTTAGCGCCGGGGAATTTGGCACCAAGATAGCGTTCGAGGCCTTCAGCTGCGGTGAGCTCTTCTAAAAAGGTGAGCTTTTCTTCTTCGCTAAACTGCGGCTGTCCAACCACAGACTCCAGGCGACCTTGGATCCAGCGCTTTTCTTCGGTATCGGTAATGTGCATGTATTCTGCACCGATAGACCCACAATAGGTCTTCTCAAGCGCATCATACAGCTCGCCCAATTGCATATTGTCTTTACCAATCGCAAATGAGCCGACATTAAAAGTTTCGTTGAAATCCTGCTCATTGAGAGAGTGAAAAGCAGGTGACAGATCAGGTACAGGTTTACGTTTCCATAACCCGAGAGGGTCTAGGCTGGCCTGTTGGTGGCCGCGGAAACGAAAAGCATTAATCAGTTGAAGAACTTTGACTTGTTTCGCGTCTACATCTGGATCATTGACTGAAGCACTTGCACGCGATGTATCGGTAGCTAAGCGTCGAAAGTAATCACGAACACGAGAGTGAGGTTGTTCTACCGCGGTATCACTTACCACTGGCAGCTGGTCGAAAACCGCTCTCCATTCTTGATCAACTAACTCCGGGTCACTGAGGTACATTTCGTAGAGGTCTTCTACGTACGTTGCATTGGCGCCAGCCAAATGAGAAGACTCTAACCAAGCCTTCATCACGCCATTTTGCATTGTTATCCCTTAACCACTAGTTATTTATCCAAACACCGGTCTGAGGCCGGGTTACCTGTTATTAAGCCCCGTCCGAGGACGGGGCATTTTTTTCTACGTTATTGGTTCAGCGTTTTAAACGCCGCGCTGAATCAGCATAGACTTGATATGCCCAATTGCCTTGGTTGGGTTCAGTCCCTTTGGACATACACTGACACAGTTCATGATCCCGTGGCAACGGAAGACACTAAAAGCGTCGTCTAGATCAGATAACCGCTCTTCGGTCGCTGTGTCACGGCTATCCGCCAGCCAACGGTAAGCGGCAAGCAAGCCCGCTGGACCAACAAACTTGTCAGGGTTCCACCAAAATGAAGGGCATGCGGTACTGCAACATGCACACATAATGCACTCATACAAGCCATCAAGTTCCGCACGATCTTCCGGCGCTTGCAAGTTCTCTCGCGACGGTGGCGTTTCATCATTCATCAGGTAGGGTTTGACACGCTCATAGTTCTCATAGAACTGCCCCATATCAATAATAAGATCACGCACCACCGGTAGACCGGGTAGCGGACGAATCACGATTTCGGACTTGTCCATCAGTGAGGACAGCGGCGTGATGCATGCCAGGCCATTTTTACCGTTCATATTGACGCCGTCAGAACCACAGACACCTTCACGGCACGAGCGACGGAAAGCCAAAGTAGGATCTTGCTCTTTAAGCTGAATGAGCGCATCCAGCAGCATCATGTCAGACCCTTCAGGCACATCCAGCGTGTAGTCTTTCATGTATGGCGCATTATCTACATCTGGGTTGTAGCGATAGATAGAAAACTTAACATTCATCGTTCTCGACCCCCTTAGTAACTGCGGACTTTCGGTGGGAAAGCCTCACGGTGCACTGGCGCCATATTGACGTCGCGCTTCGACATGGCTTCGGTTTCTGGGTTATAGATGGAGTGGCATAGCCAGTTTTCATCATCGCGGTCTTGATAGTCGAAACGCGCATGTGCGCCACGGCTTTCAGTACGATAATGGGCTGATACCGCCGTTGAATACGCGGTTTCCATCAAATTCTCCAGCTCCAAACATTCGACACGCTGGGTGTTGAACTCGGTTGACGTATCATCAAGACGCGCCGACTTAAGGCGTTCACGAATTTCCTTCAGCTCTTTCAGCCCTTTTTCCATCGCCTCGCCTTCTCGGAACACAGAGAAGTTTTCTTGCATACAAGCTTGCAAATCTTTGCGGATCTCAACCGGGTCTTCACCCTGCTGGGTGTTATTCCAACGATTAACCCGTGCCAGTGACGCCTCAATGTCTGACTCGCTCGCATCGCGCGCTTCTACTTGCGCGGCGAGTGTCTCGCCAAGGTGCAGGCCGGTCGCTCGGCCAAAGACAACCAAGTCGAGCAATGAGTTGCCGCCCAAGCGGTTGGCACCGTGAACAGACACGCTGGCAATCTCGCCACAGGCAAACAAACCTTGTACTTCAATGTCGTTGCCGAGCGGGTCTTGCTTGATTGCTTGGCCAGACACTTGTGTTGGAATGCCTCCCATCATGTAGTGACAGGTTGGGATCACCGGAATCGGTTCTTTGATAGGATCGACGTGCGCAAAGGTACGTGACAAATCAAGAATACCGGGTAGACGAGACTCGAGCACATCTTTGCCAAGGTGATCGAGCTTCAATTTGAGGTGTGGGCCCCATGGGCCGTCACAGCCACGCCCTTCTCGAATCTCGATCATCATTGAACGCGCCACCACGTCACGCCCTGCCAAATCTTTCACATTGGGGGCGTAACGCTCCATAAAGCGTTCACCATCTTTATTGAGCAGATAACCGCCTTCACCACGACAACCTTCCGTCACCAATACACCCGCTCCAGCAATGCCTGTGGGGTGGAATTGCCACATTTCCATATCTTGCATTGGCACACCTGCGCGCAGCGCCATACCAACACCGTCACCGGTATTGATATGCGCATTGGTGGTTGATTGATAGATACGACCAGCGCCACCTGTCGCCAACACGGTTGCTTTGGATTTGAAGTAGCAAATCTCCCCAGTTTCCATACACATGGCCGTGGCACCAACGATTACACCGTCTTGGTTTTTAACCAAATCAAGCGCATACCATTCAGAGAAGATCGTGGTCTTGTTTTTAATATTCTGTTGATACAAGGTGTGCAGCAGTGCGTGCCCGGTCCGGTCAGCAGCCGCTGCCGTTCTCGCTGCTTGCTCGCCACCAAACTCTTTGGACTGGCCACCAAACGGGCGTTGATAGATGGATCCGTTTTCGAAGCGAGAAAATGGCAGCCCCATTTTTTCAAGCTCAATCACAGATTGAGGGCCTGTCTTACACATGTACTCAATGGCATCTTGGTCGCCAATATAATCCGACCCTTTCACCGTGTCATACATGTGCCATTGCCAGTTGTCCTTGTGCGAGTTACCCAGTGCTACCGTAATCCCACCCTGCGCGGACACAGTGTGCGAACGAGTTGGAAACACTTTAGATAACAGTGCACAGGTTAGGCCCTGCTCTGATATTTGCAGTGCGGCGCGCATACCTGCGCCACCTGCGCCAATGACAATTGCGTCAAATTCGCGAACTGGAATACTCACTTACACACCCCACAATACAAAGAAACCGGCGAAAACATAGATCAGTAGCATGGCCACAACGCCCAGTTGCAACATGCCACGCAGCAAGGCTGGCTTGATATAATCAGTCAATACTTGCCACATTCCGATCCAGCCGTGAATCAGCACGGAGACCAGGGCTAACATGGTAAAGACTTTGGTACTGGTCTGGCCGAAAAACGCTGTCCATGAGGCATACGTAATCTCAGGACCAAAAACGGCAAAACCGACCATATAAAGTGTGTAAAGTGTGATGAGAATCGCAGTGGCGCGAATCAGCACATAGTCGTGCACACCATTGCGCCCGACCGATGAGATGTTTTTAGTTACCATACTAAAACCCCCGCCAACACAGACAACACGCCAGTGATAACAAATGCAACCTGCGCACTTTGCGCGCCAGACTCCAGCTCTTCAAAATAACCCATGTCTTGGATCAAATGACGGATCCCGCCAACAATGTGATACGCCAGCGCCGTCAAAATGCCCCAAAGGATCAGTTTGACGAAAAAGCTATCGACAATGGCAGCAGCGGATTGAAATCCATCAGGAGAAGAGAGAGACAGGCTAAGCAGCCATAGGAGGATGGCGATCGAGACAAAGGTGATGACACCTGCCACTCGATGCAATATAGACGCAATCGCTGTTATCGGGAAACGAATCGTCTGGAGGTCGAGGTTTACGGGTCTTGACTTTCTTTCTTTCACGATATTGCCCACTCAGCTCCATTGAGCATTTATAGTTATTACACTCTCTGAACCTCAGTACTCAAAGCGTAAGACCTGCAACATCTGCGTAACGCGCTTCATGTACCTTATTGCTTATAACTGCAATTCTTGGCGAATGGATCACGTCAGTTAGGAAAGGTGTTTGAGCCCCTAAACGCTCTAGGATACTGATTTGCCCAGAGACCTCGAAAAAGTATACGTGGCGTAACAGACAATTACAAACGCACAAAATTGACCGGAATCTCACAACAGATATTTAACTCGCATTGCAAATAAGTTATTAACTGACGCACACATCGATAGGTTAAAAATTGACATCATTAGGGTCGATCGGTACAACGGTCGAGTCCGTATCCTGGATGGGATTATAAAATAACAAAGGAGATTGTTATGGCAGAGAAGAAAGCTACCCTACATATCGAAGGGAAAGCACCAATCGAACTGCCGATTATCGAGGGCACCGTCGGTCCAGAAGTCATTGATGTGCGCCAGCTGGTAAACGAAGGCTATTTCACCTTTGATCCTGGCTTTGTCGCAACGGGTTCGTGCAATTCGCAAATCACCTACATCGATGGCGCAGCCGGCGTATTGCTGCACCGCGGTTACCCGATAGATCAACTTGCCAATAACGCTGATTATTTAGAAGTCTGTTATATCCTGCTCTACGGTGAAGTCCCTACCCAAAAGCAATACGATGAGTTTCGCTCAATGATCGTGCGCCACACCATGGTGCATGAACAGATTGCAAGCTTCTTCCACGGCTTCCGCCGTGACGCTCACCCAATGGCCGTAATGGTCGGGGTTGTAGGTGCACTGGCCGCGTTCTATCACGACTCTCTCGACATCAACAACGATCAACACCGTGAAATCACGGCGTTCCGTTTACTGTCGAAAATGCCAACATTGGCTGCAATGTGTTACAAGTACTCGATCGGGCAGCCATTTATTTATCCACGTAACGACCTCGACTACGCGGAGAACTTCCTACATATGATGTTCGCCACGCCATGCGAAGAGTATGAGGTCAACCCTGTGGTTGCGCGTGCAATGGATAAAATATTCACGCTGCACGCCGATCACGAACAAAACGCATCCACATCAACAGTACGCCTTGCGGGCTCGTCAGGTGCGAACCCATTTGCCTGTATTGCGGCAGGGATTGCCTCGTTATGGGGACCCGCCCACGGCGGTGCGAATGAAGCGTGCTTGCGTATGTTTGAGCAAATCGGGCATGTTGATAACATTCCTGAGTATATTGCTCGCGCGAAAGACAAAGATGATCCATTCCGCCTGATGGGCTTTGGTCACCGCGTCTACAAGAACTACGATCCTCGCGCAACCGTGATGCGTGAAGCCTGTCACGAAGTGCTCAATGAGTTACAAATACAGGACCCACTGCTTGATGTAGCGATGGAGCTAGAACGCATCGCATTGTCAGATGATTACTTTATCGATAAGAAACTTTATCCGAACGTTGATTTCTATTCAGGCATTATCCTGAAAGCGATCGGGATTCCCACGTCGATGTTTACAGTGATCTTCGCGATGTCTCGTACCATTGGTTGGATTGCTCACTGGAATGAAATGCATACCGACCCACACAAGCGTATTGGGCGCCCGCGTCAGCTTTACACAGGCTATACGCAACGCGAGTTTACGCCGATGGACAAGCGCAGTTAAGCCGCGAATGTCATATAACAAAGCCGCCAACAGGCGGCTTTTTCTTTATTATCAGAAGGTTATCACATTGCTGCGTCTACCTTTTATCGCACTTAGCCTCAACGCCTAGGCGTTACGCTGGATTGTCGATATCAATAAAGTGCACATTCAAACCATGCTGCTGGGCAAGCCACTCCCCTAGCGCTTTCACGCCATAACGCTCAGTCGCGTGATGCCCTGCCGCGATATAATGCACACCCTGCTCGCGCGCCGAAAAGGTTGTGCGCTCAGAAATCTCACCCGACAGATACGCATCCATCCCTTGTGAAGCGGCCAAGTCGATAAAATCTTGCGCGCCACCAGTACACAGCCCGACGGTTTCAATCCGCGTTTGTTGGCCACCGTCAATCACAAGGGGTGTCCGGTTAAGCACCGTGGCCACTTGTTGCTCAAACTGAGCCAACGTCATGGGCGTTGAAAGCTTTCCATAAACAGGAATCGAGACAGGGTTGTCAGGCTCCAGTCCCCCAAGCAGCTCAATGCCTAAACGTTTGGCAAGTTGCGCGTTGTTACCCAGCGTCGGGTGAATATCCAAAGGCAAGTGATAACCGTATAGATTGATGCCATGTTCAATCAACATCTTGATACGTTGGTACTTCATGCCGCGAATTTGCTGTGGTTCGCCGCGCCAGAAGTAACCATGGTGCACCAGGATGGCATCCGCATTCTGCTCAATCGCTGCATCAATAAGATCTTGGCAAGCCGTCACCCCTGTGACGACGGTTTGAACCTCATCACGCCCTTGCACTTGCAGTCCGTTCGGGCTGTAGTCTTTGATGCTATCCGGTTTTAGTTCGGCGTTGAGCAATGCTTCCAGTTCAAAATTATTCATAGCATTCACATCCACTTGCGAGACAATGGCAACAGTGTAACCTGACAAGCAAAAATAAAAAAAGCGGCGAGCACGAATGGCTCACCGCTTATCTAATCGCTACCTATCTGTTCGGCTGCATCTATACGTATTTATGGCTTATACGATAGGCTAAGCCTTGATGAGGTAAAGGTGGGTTAGAAAAAACCACCGACCTTTTCCGACTCAGCTAACCAGACTGGCTTGGTGCTGTCTTTAAGCCAGACTTGATGTAAATGGCTATATAAACGCGATGCCATTGGCGGCACAATCAGTGTTGGCAGGCAAGTGATGCCCGCGATCACAACCGCGCAGCGGCGCAACACAACACGGGTTTTATCGAACGGTGTATACATAATCAACCTCACTCATCTGACCAGTTTGCAAGTATGGACGTAGTGTACCACCCGTTTTGTTTTTTTACTACATAAATGGTTATTTTTCACCCAAAAATTACCAGATTCAGCTTTAACAGTCTTTTAACAAGGTAATAAAATTACATCATGAGTGACACCGATCCGCTATTTAGCAACCAAGATCAAATCAATGCCGACTTTAGCTGGTTACAAAATCAGTTCTCACTACTCAGCGACAAGCACTTCCCGGTTGTGCCTCATCATCTTTGGCAACACAAATTACTGCCATCTCCCTCGCCCTATAAGGGACCAAAGCGTATCGGCTTTTACTATCAGTGGCTGCTCACTCAGCTCATTGATTGTCACCCGCATTTGGGGTTAGAAGCTGAGGAAATACAAATTAATGAAGGCGGCAAGACGCGAGGTGCCATCGACTTTTTAGTCAGATATCAGGGGCAACTAGAGCACTGGGAGGTAGCGGTAAAATTCTACCTCGCCTATGACAACCGTTGGTTAGGCCCCAATGCCAAGGATGCATTGGATATCAAAGTGGCGCGAATGCTTGACCACCAATTGGCGCTGTCCAGCCACCCAAGCTTCTGTCAGCAATACCCACACTGGCAACCAAGTGAGAAGCGTTTAATGGTGCAAGGAAGGTTGTACCGCCATTATCATCATGGCGAGCAGCCCCTACCAGAGTGGCCACCCGTCAATCATGACAGCATTGGGGGATGGTGGTGTTGGCCAGATGCATTACCAACAGACAGGGAATTTGCCGTATTGGCCCGCGACCAGTGGTTGTCACTGCCCGCTTTCGCTGATTTGCCCAAGCTCGAACGCGCATCACTTGATGAGCTATCTCGCACCTGCCACTTGTTAGATGACTCACTCACCCCTTGGTTCGTGGTACCCCGCGACTGGCCAGAGACGATACCCGCGTTACCCGCTTTGAAATAAAAAACGCGCACATTGTCTGTACGCGTTTTCAACTACAGCGTCACGACGAGATGCGCTAAACGCCTTGAGCGTTGAACACGCGGTCAACAATTTGTTGCGCTTCTTGCTCAATCAAACGCAAGTGATCATCACCTTTAAAGCTTTCACAGTAGATTTTATAAATATCTTCTGTCCCTGATGGGCGCGCAGCGAACCAACCAAATTCCGTGACCACTTTCAGTCCTCCGATGGCGGCTCCATTCCCCGGCGCATGCGTCAGTTTGGCGGTGATGGTATCGCCCGCCAAGCTCTCTGCCGTCACCATCTCGGGGCTGAGCTGACTGAGCACCTGCTTTTGCGCTGCATTGGCAACCGCTTGTAATCGGTTATACGACGGATCACCGTGCTTGTGGGCAAGTTTTTGATAATACGCCTGCGGCGTAAGCCCCGTTACCGCCAGAATTTCTGCTGCCAGTAAGCAAAGAATGATACCATCTTTATCCGTTGACCATGGCTGCCCATCAAAGGTTAAGAATGAGGCACCGGCACTTTCTTCACCGCCAAAGCCAAGCGTTCCTTCACTCAAGCCAGGCACAAACCATTTAAAGCCGACGGGCACTTCAACCAGCGGACGGGCGAGATCGCCAACCACCTTATCAATGATCGCACTGGACACCAGGGTCTTACCCACGCCTAAATCGGCTGACCATTGCGGACGGTGGCGGAACAAATAATCGATGCACACGGCTAAATAGTGATTCGGGTTCATCAATCCTTCGGGGGTCACGATGCCGTGGCGATCAAAGTCTGGATCATTGCCAAATGCCAAATCATAATCATCTTTGTACGCCAATAGTCCGGCCATTGCGTATGCAGACGAGCAATCCATACGAATCACGCCATCGCTATCGCGCGGCATAAAGCCAAACGTTGGGTCGACGTGATCGTTAATCAGGGTAATATCCAGTTGATAATGCGCGGCAATTTGCTGCCAATAGCGGATCCCTGCGCCCCCCAAAGGATCAACCGCAAGTTTTAAACCCGCTTTTTGAATAGCCTCGATATCAACAACCTTGTCCAGCCCAGAGACATATGGCGTCACAAGATCTTGCGCTTGGTAATAGTCACTGTGCATCGCCGCATCAATCTCCGAGCGTTTAACACCCACGAGATGGGTTTCAATATAGTGATTCGCTCGCGTTTCTATTGCTTTCGTGATTTCGCCTTCGGCGGGTCCACCATGGGGCGGGTTGTATTTGATGCCCCCATCTTGCGGTGGGTTGTGCGAGGGAGTGATGACAATCCCGTCCGCTTTCGCGTCATGCGCGCGGTTGTAGGCGAGTATCTGCTGCGATACCCCTGGGGTGGGTGTATACCCTTGCTCAGCTTGGCCAATCACCGTAACGTGATTGGCCGTTAACACTTCAACCACGGCATCGAATGCTGGTACTGAAAGCGCATGAGTGTCTTTTCCCACAAAGACAGGGCCAGAAATGCCGCGCGCGCTGCGCTCATCACAAATTGCTTGTGCAATCGCCAAAATATGATCGCGGTTAAACGTGGTGTTCAACGCGCTTCCACGGTGTCCTGACGTCCCAAACGCAACACGTTGCGACGGATGACCTGGACGTGGTTGAGCCTGGAAAAAACGCGTCACAAGCGCCGGGATATCACACAAATCTTGCGGATTCGCGCGCTGTCCGGCTTGAGGATGCACTGCCATAATTCTCTTCTCCCATGAGTGGCATAGATTAAATCGCGTTCACAACCTTCTCAGTCAAATCACTCGGGAACTGCATTTTTTCCATAAGCTGCTCCACCATCTGACGCTTACGGCCAGTATTCGTGTTGGTGATGACCCAAAAAGGGGTGTCTGGAATCTGCTTGGGTTTGGTGGTTTTGCCGCTTTCTAATAAGGTTTGTGGATTATCGGCAAAATACAGACGGGTGCGCCCTTTTAGCGCCATACCATCTGCGAATCCTTGTTGGTCAACACGGTATAAGGTGGTGAGGATCAGCATAAAGCGGCCAATCGCTCGTTCTTGGGCCGCAAACTCATCTGAAATCAATAACGTTCGCATCGCTTTGACACGATCGACGGACGCACTGCGCCCAGCATCTTTACTGACAACAATACCGCTAGAACGAGAGGGCGTCGTCGGCGCAGCCTGAGTGGGCTGCGGTGCCGAGTCCGACAGCAGTAAGCGACGCAGGATGTCTGATGCGCTTTCGCCAATATGCTGAGTTTGGCTGGCAATATACCGGTATAGATCGTCGTCAACCTCTATCGTCTTCATTGTTTTTCATCGCGTCCTGTTTATCGTTTAACGGGGCGATTATACAGAGATAGATAGGTATACTCTACGTTAAAGCCAGTAATCTGAGAGAAAAGCAACGTGTTGTTAAACGGAAAGTCTCGCGGTGAGGGCTCACCGCTCGTATTGATCCACGGTTTATTCGGTGATCTCGATAATTTAGGCGGGCTAGCAAAGACACTGGCCGATCATTTTTGTGTCTACCAAATTGATCTACCTAACCATGGTCGATCCTATCATACAGAGTGCACAGATTATCAAAGCCAGTCTGATGCCGTGGTCGCATGGATGGATGCACAACAGCTTGAGTCAGCCATCATCGTCGGTCACTCAATGGGGGGTAAAGTGGCGATGGCCGTCGCTCAGCGTTTCCCTGAGCGCGTAGAACAATTAGTAGTGATGGATATTGCCCCAGTCGATTATCAAGTTAATCGCCATGACAATGTTTTCAAGGCATTGCATCAGACACAAAGGGTGACACTGGAAAGCCGCCAACAAGCGCAAACCATTATGAATGAATCGATCGAAAATCCAGGCGTGAGCCAATTTTTATTGAAATCACTCTATAAAACCGATCACGGTCACTACGCCTGGCGCTTCAATATTGATAATCTTTATCACGGCTATCGTGACATCATGGGATGGACAGAGTTTGGCCAGTATTCGGGCCCAACTCTGTTTGTCAAAGGGCAGAACTCTGAATACATTCTGCCAGACCACCGCAAGGCCATTGTCGCTCAGTTTCCTCATTCAAAAGCGCATATGGTGGCAGGCACGGGTCATTGGCTACATGCTGAAAAACCGGCGGTGGTTGCCAGCGTCATAGAACGTTTTTTAATGCCGAGCGAGCGTTAACAGTTAAGTGACCCTTGTGATATATTGCGCCGCATAAGTCGGTGCTCAATGGAGGCACGCATGCTTTACGAGCACTTTCAATTGCTCGAGAAAATAGGTCTAGATCTCGTCTTCGCCGCGATTTTCTTTTTTATCGGCATGGCAATTAAAGACGTGTTACGTGAGGGCAATGTGCCAGTATTCGGCCGACGGATCGTCTGGTTTGTGCTCACACTAGGCTGTGTCGGCTTTATCGTAAAAGGTGTGATTCAGTTGGTTTGGGAAGGGGTCGGCATCGGCTAACCCTAGCACTGAAGTCACTGGTTAATCATATAGGTTTGAAAAAGCGACGCTTTTTCTTTAATTCGAGTTAGTTGCAAACAGCAACCCACTGACAAAACGGGTGTTTTTTATATGGCGAGTGTAGGTCTCTTCTTTGGTAGTGACACGGGAAACACGGAAGCAATTGCAAAAACCATTCAAAAGCAGTTAGGCAAGCAAATGGTTCACGTGCAGGATATCGCGAAGAGCAGCAAAGAAGATATTGATAACTTCGATTTGCTGCTGATCGGTATTCCAACATGGTATTACGGTGAAGCACAGTGCGACTGGGATGACTTTTTCCCAGAGTTAGAGCAAATTGACTTCTCAACAAAACTCGTGGCTATTTTCGGCTGCGGCGACCAGGAAGATTACGCAGAATACTTCTGTGATGCCATGGGCACCGTCCGCGACATCATTGAAGCGAAAGGCGCGACCATCATTGGTCATTGGCCAACTGAGGGGTATGAATTTGAAGCTTCACAAGCATTGGTTGATGACAACCATTTTGTTGGCTTGTGTGTGGATGAAGATCGCCAGCCTGAATTGACCGACAAGCGTGTGAGCAAGTGGGTGAAACAAGTTTACGAAGAAATGTGTCTAGCAGAGCTTGAAGACTAAGTCTGGCTTATCAAACGCCAAGGGTACTCAACCTTGGCGTTTTTTATCTAACCGGCGCACAACGAGCCGATCATGCGGCTTGTTTGCTGGCTATATCTCGATACTGGCGTTTTTTTCTCACATAAAGTGTACGCCTTACTTCAGCAACCACCTCGCCATGCGCGTCTTTGACGTGGACAACAAACTCAGGCAGCACCTTATCGCCTCGTCCTGCTTGTTGTTGAATATCGGTTAATACCGCATCACTGATCACGAAATCTGCGTATAAGTCCGTCGTTCCCGGCTTAATAAAATTGATATCTGCTTGCTTGTCCCAAACATGGTACTGGGGACCGAGAATACCCATTAACATGAGCGCATAAACAGGATCGGTTAAAGAGAAGATGCTACCGCCATACTGGGTACGATTGGCATTTTTATTCCACCAGCGGAGCTTCAAGCGCATGTTGACGCATTTAAAATCCTGGCTAATGGCGTCAATATGGATCCCTGCGCCCCAAAAAGGTGGCCAGCTGTTAAGTGCCCACTTAACAATACGTGGTTTGTAGAAGCGATACATGTAAGTTGACATCCTTATCTGGTCTAACCAGATAATATTTACATCTCGTAAACATTGATGCAACCACAAATGATCAATTTTCCCCCTGAGAACGCATGTCGAGAGTAGCGAGAGCAGTGCAATTTTGATAGGCTTATAAGATATTTTCCTTGCTAATCCAACTGTCTTAACTCAGGCAGAAAACAGGTAGATACACATGTCAGACAATAACCAGGCGTTGAAGCAAGCTGGGCTCAAAGTCACCCTTCCACGGCTCAAGATCCTAGAAGTGCTGCAACAGCCAGATTGCCAGCACATCAGTGCCGAAGACCTGTATAAGAAATTAATCGATCTAGGTGAAGAAATTGGCCTAGCGACCGTGTACCGCGTACTGAACCAATTTGATGATGCAGGCATTGTCACGCGTCACCACTTTGAAGGCGGCAAGTCCGTATTTGAACTGGCGACCCAGCATCATCATGATCATCTGGTCTGCCTTGACTGCGGTAAAGTGATTGAATTTTCTGATGATTTGATTGAAGAGCGTCAGAAAGAAATCGCCGCGCGCTTTAATGTGCAACTAACAAATCATAGTTTGTATTTGTATGGCCACTGTCAGGAAGGTGACTGCAAAGCCGATCCATCCATTCACAACGCTGACTAAATAAGTCATATGTGTCTTAAAAAGCCGGCGTGATAATCACGCCGGCTTTTTATTATTTACCTTCTATCTTCGCCCAGGTATCACGTAAGCTCACCGTCCGGTTGAAGACAAGCGCATCCTTACGGCTATCTTTATTATCTACACAAAAATAGCCTGTACGCTCAAACTGATAGCCCTTTTCGACAGGCGCATTTTGCATGCTTGGCTCGACAAAGCCATGCTGTACCTGTAACGACTCAGGATTAATGGTTTCCGCGAAGTTGTCCGCGCTGGCCGGATTTGGCACCGTAAATAAGCGGTCATACAATCGGAATTCAGCGGGTAACGCCTCAGCCGCAGAAACCCAATGGATCACGCCTTTCACTTTTCGCCCATCGGCAGGATCTTTACCGAGGGTGTCTGGATCATAGCTGCAATATACAGTGGTAATATTGCCCTCATCGTCTTTTTCACAACGCTCCGCTTTTACCACGTAGGCATTGCGCAAACGTACTTCCTTCTCTAGTACCAGTCGCTTGTACTTCTTGTTGGCTGATTCACGGAAGTCTTCGCGCTCAATCCAGATCTCGCGCGAAAATGGCACCTGGCGCGTCCCCATCTCTGGCTGATTGGGATGGTTGGGTGCATCAAGCCACTCCACGTCATCGGCTTTGTTTTCAATCACCAGTTTAATGGGATCGAGCACCGCCATGGCGCGTGGTGCATTTTCGTTTAAGTCATCACGCACGCAAGATTCAAGCGCACTCATTTCAATGGTGTTATCTTGCTTAGTCACACCAATACGCTGACAAAACTCACGAATGGAGGCAGGCGTGTAACCCCGACGACGCAAGCCTGAAATAGTCAGCATACGCGGGTCATCCCAACCGTTTACTAACTGCTCCTCCACCAGTTGGTTCAGCTTACGTTTAGACATCACGGTATACTCGAGATTCAAGCGGCTGAACTCATATTGGTGCGGCGTACAGTCGATAGTGATGTTTTCCAATACCCAATCGTATAGGCGTCGGTTATCTTGAAATTCGAGGGTACATAGAGAATGCGTGATCCCCTCCAGTGCATCTGAAATGCAATGGGTAAAGTCGTACATTGGATAAATGCACCACTTGTCACCCGTCTGATGATGATGCGCAAAACGAACACGGTATAAAACCGGATCCCGCATCACCATAAAGGGGGACGCCATATCGATTTTAGCACGCAAACAGGCCTTACCTTCGGCAAACTCACCCGCTCGCATTTTTTCAAACAGTGCCAAATTCTCTTCAACCGAGCGTTCACGATAAGGGCTGTGCTTGCCCGGCTCGGTCAATGTGCCACGATACTCTCTGATCTCGTCGGGCGTCAGCTCTTCAACGTATGCCAACCCTTTTTCAATCAGCTCAACCGCGTAGCCATAAAGCTTGTCAAAGTAGTTTGAGGAGTAACGCACCTCTCCTGCCCAGTCAAAGCCCAACCATTGGACGTCACGCTTGATAGATTCAACGTATTCCACGTTTTCTTTTTCTGGATTGGTATCATCAAAACGCAGGTTACATTCACCCTGATAGTCTTGTGCGATCCCGAAGTTCAAACAAATTGATTTGGCATGGCCGATGTGCAAATAGCCATTCGGCTCAGGCGGGAAACGTGTCACGACCGCTGTGTGTTTCCCTTCCGCCAAGTCTTTATCAATGATTTGGCGAATAAAGTTGGTGGGACGAGCTTCAGCATCACTCATCAAGGTTACCTCGTATCAAAAATGCGAATTTTAAAGCTACATAGGCACTATGATCTCCTATTCCGCGCTGTGACTCAACCCGTTGTTGTCATTGTCATCGCGGTGCAGGCCTATTTGTTACTTTTTTGCTCGAAAGTGGTGACAACCACCTAAAAAAACGCCCAGCTGTTAGCTGGGCGCGTTGTTCAGATTATTGTGGAGCTGTACCCCATTTAAGGCAGCGCGACGTTTGACAAATCTTCATCTTCTGGGATTTGTTTCAGTTCACCGGCAATGATTTCTGCTAGGGGGCCAAGAATGACCTGCAAGTTATTCTCGCCAAGCTTGACGACCCCCATCGCCCCAATCGCTTTCAATTTCGCTTCATCAACCACCTCGCGGTCGGCAACCGACAAACGCAGACGGGTAATACAAGCATCAATTGATGTGAGGTTTTGATGACCACCAAGGGCTTTAAGGTACTTACGTGCCAGTTCGCGATTATCGCTCGCTTCACCCGTATTGGCGCTCGCCGGTGCACTTTCTACTGCGTCATCTTCTCGGCCTGGCGTTTTCAGGTTCAAGGCTGAAATCGCGGCACGGAATGACACATAGTAGAGCGCAAAGAACACAAGGCCCAAAATAGGTAGCATGTACCACTGGTTAGCCACCGGGTTTTTCGATGACAACACCAAGTCAACTAACCCTGCCGAGAAGCCGAAGCCTGCCGTCCAGTCGAAAGTGGCGGCGATGAACAATGCAATACCCGTTAACAGCGCATGCAACACAAACAACAAAGGTGCGACAAACAAGAATGAGAATTCGAGCGGCTCAGTCACCCCAGTAAAGAAAGACGCAAAGCCAGCGGCAATCATGATAGACGCAACACGCGCTTTATTCTCAGGACGCGCAGTATGATAAATTGCAAGTGCAGCACCTGGAAGACCAAACATCATGACGGGGAAGAAGCCTGCCATGTACATGCCTGTGGTCCCTTTAATCGCTTCGCCTGTTTCAAGGCCTTGTGCTCCCATCCAGAAGCGGCCCAAGTCGTTAATACCGACGGTATCGAACCAGAACACGGCGTTAAGCGCGTGGTGCAGACCAACAGGGATAAGTAGGCGGTTAAAGAAGCCATACACACCGGCACCCGCGGCACCCAGATTGGTGATGCTTTCGCCAAAGTGAACCAAGCCACCAAAAAGAACAGGCCAGACAAACATCAATACAAATGAGATGATGATCGCCACAACAGAGACCAAAATAGGCACCAAACGCTTGCCGCTAAAGAACGCCAACGCTTTTGGCAATTCAACCCCGCTGTAGCGGTTATACAGCTCAGCGGACACCACGCCGATCAAGATACCGATAAACTGGTTGTTGATTTTGCTAAAAGCAAGCTCATTGTTGCCGACTGAAATATCGACCAAGCCAATTTGACTCACCGCACCAGGCGCACAGAGTGTAGTGATAACCATAAAGCCAACAAACCCTGCCAGAGCGGCGGCGCCGTCTTTATCTTTTGACATGCCATACGCCACACCAATGGCAAATAACACTGACATATTGTCGATAATCGCTGCCCCTGATTTAATCAAGAAAGCAGCTAAGGCGTTGTTTCCACCCCATCCAGTTGGGTCAAGCCAGTAGCCGACCCCCATCAAGATCGCAGCTGCTGGCAATACCGCAACCRGTACCATCAGCGCACGACCTATACGTTGTGCATAACCAAGAATATTCACCGTCGTTCCCCCTTTATATTTTTCTGTGTCCACCACGCTAGCGCTCGCTACGCGGTTAGACATCTAACTTGGACGCTTGTCCAAGGACTTTTTTAAATCACTTCTTTTGTAAAGCAATGTTAGTCAATTGCAGTTTATGTCAATAAATTCGCCTCGCAAATTAAACCCGCATTATTTGTGAGAATCATCACCAAACCACCCCATATACAGAGAAAATTGTTAGCCTGATCATAAAACTTATTTTATGATGAAAATAAATAAACTTGGTCGGCACGTTACATCGTCGATACCATCAACAAATTTGTCCCAAGCGCTGAGCATCCCTTTGTTCTGGGTTTAYCCACGGGGGGGACGCCACTCAACACCTATAAGCAACTCATAAAGCTCCACCAGCAAGGTGAAGTCAGCTTCAAGCACGTGGTGACCTTTAATATGGACGAATACTGTGGGATCCCTGCTGATCACCCACAAGCCTATCGTACCTTTATGTACCAAAACTTTTTTAACCATATTGATATTCAAGAAAAAAACATCAACTTGCTTGATGGCAATGCGACCGATGTCGATGCCGAGTGCCAACGCTATGAAGAAAAAATCAAGGCATACGGCAAAATCCATCTCTTTATGGGTGGTGTGGGTAACGATGGTCATATTGCGTTTAATGAACCCGCGTCATCATTAGCCTCAAGAACACGGATCAAAACCTTGACCGAGGATACCCGTGTGGCAAACTCTCGCTTTTTTGATAATGATATCAATCAAGTACCTAAGCATGCGCTCACTATTGGTGTCGGCACCTTATTAGATGCAGAAGAAGTCATGATCTTGGTGACAGGACACAACAAAGCCCAGGCACTTGAGGCCGCGGTAGAAGGGTCAGTAAACCACTTATGGACAGTATCAGCGCTACAACTGCACCCAAAAGCGATGATTGTGTGCGATGCACCTTCAACAGCAGAACTAAAAGTAAAAACTGTGAAGTATTTTCAAGAGCTTGAAGCCCAAAATATACACCATTTATAAGGAATTGAAGCATGTATGCGTTAACCCACTGCCGGATTTTTACTGGCCATGAGGTGTTGGATGATCATGCCATCGTGATTAGAGAAGGCCTGATTGACGCCGTCTGTCGACAAGACGCCCTGCCCAATGATATTGCCACTCGCGCGCTCGACGGTGCATTAGTCAGCCCAGGCTTCATTGACCTTCAGCTTAATGGCTGTGGCGGCGTGATGTTTAATGATGCCATTACCCCTGACACCATCGCGACCATGCATCAGGCTAACCTTAAATCAGGTTGCACCAACTTTCTCCCCACCCTGATCACTAGCTCTGATACCGATATGCAAGCCGCCATCAACGCCATGCGTGCGTACCAAAAACAGCAGCCCCATCAGGCGCTGGGGTTACATCTTGAAGGCCCTTATTTGAATATCGAGAAAAAGGGGATACACAGCGCTGACTATATTCGCCCAAGCAACGATGAGATGATCAACTACTTATGCGAAAATGCGGATGTGATTGCCAAAGTCACCCTCGCGCCTGAACTGGCACCCGCGTCGCATATTCAAGCCCTGAAGCAAGCTGGTATCGTGGTCTCTGCTGGCCATACCAATGCCACTTACGCACAAGCTAAGCAAGGCTTTACCCACGGCATTTCCTTTGCCACGCACCTGTTTAACGCAATGACCTCTATTTCAGGCCGTGAGCCAGGTGTCGTCGGTGCCATCTACGATACACCTGATGTCTACACTGGTGTAATTGCTGACGGCTTTCACGTCTCGTACCCTAATATTCGTCTCGCACATAAAGTAAAAGGTGAGAAATTAGTGTTGGTTACGGATGCTGTTGCACCAGCAGGAGCCGACATGGATCACTTTATTTTTGTAGGTAAGAAAGTATATTACCGTGACGGTAAGTGTGTTGATGAAAATGGCACACTTGGCGGCTCAGCACTGACAATGGATAAAGCAATTTATAACAGTGTTGAGCATGTAGGGATCGCCTTGGATGAAGCTTTGCGGATGGCTACGCTCTATCCCGCTCGCGCAATCGGTATCGAACAACACTATGGCAGCATTCGTCCGGGGAAAATTGCGAATCTTGCCATTTTCGACCGTGCAATCAATGTTCAAGCGACGATCGTAAACGGACAATATCTACAAAGCTAGGACACCTATGACTGGCGGAAAAATCGGGAATGTCGATCTTGTAAAGCAACTTAACGGAGCTGCCGTTTATCGATTAATTGATCAACAAGGGCCTATTTCACGCATACAAATTGCCGATGTAAGCCGATTGGCACCGGCAAGTGTGACGAAAATAACCCGCCAACTGCTAGAAAGAGGCCTGATTAAAGAAGTGGCACAACAAGCGTCGACAGGCGGACGTCGTGCCATTTCTCTCACCACCGAGTGTGCGCCCTTTCATACCCTTGCGGTACGACTGGGTCGCCATTTTATTGAGTTGTCTTTGTATGACTTAAGTGGTGCCTCTTTGGCCGAACACGGCGAAACCTTCCAGTACCATGATCAGGACGAACTTGTTCAAGGCTTGATTTATATCGTCAGCCAGTTTTTGGAAAAGCACCAACAGGTGCTCAGAGAGTTGATTGCCATATCCGTGGTGATGCCTGGCTTGGTTGACCCTGATTCAGGGGTGGTCGAATACATGCCCAACATCAATATTAAACAACTTGCACTTGCTGACACCTTGCGCGAAGAATTTGGTGTACAAGCTTTTGTTGGTAATGATATCCGCGGGCAAGCATTGGCCGAGCACTATTTTGGCGCTAGCCAAGACTACTATGATTCTATGCTAGTCAGCGTGCATCATGGCACTGGCGCGGGGATCATCGTAAATGGGCAAATCTTTCTTGGCCATAATCGGAATGTCGGTGAGCTTGGTCATGTGCAGATCGATCCATTGGGTAAAAAGTGTCAGTGTGGCAACTTTGGCTGTTTAGAAACCGTGGCGTCGAACGAAGCCATCATTGAGCACGCCCAACAGTTGCTTGCGCAAGGGCACCCTAGTAGCCTCAGTTACGATCAAAGTTTGACCATCGAAGCGATTTGCCAAGCTGCCGAGCAAGGTGATGAATTGGCGCGCCAAGTGTTGGTGAAAGTGGGCAATCACCTGGGTAAAGCGATCGCGATGACTGTCAACCTGTTTAATCCACAGCTAGTGGTGATTGCAGGAAAAATTACCGCGGCGAAAAGTGTGGTATTTCCTGCCATTGAGCGCTGTGTAGAGAATCAATCACTGCCAAGCTTCCACGAAAAGCTGGCGATTGTCAGCGCAAACCTGGAGGCTCAGCCTACAATGGCCGCGTTCTCCTTAGTCAAGCGGGCGATGCTTAATGGTGAGCTCTTGCAGGAGCTGCTGGAGGAGTAGTCTGTCACTGCTTGGCTTGACATGTTTCGTGGTTAAACATGTCGTTAAGCATCGCCGTTAAAACCGGCCGAGACGTTAAGACCTAACCGTTGGTCAGCCAGCGGTTAGGTAAGTCACCACCTCATCTTGCCTCCACCCCCCCTTTTCTCACGCTTCCTTATTTTACATTCACATATTGGCCACAAAACGTGTACATTATAGCCACGTTACCGACAATGCCTTGTCTCACTCAACTTTAGAATAAGTACAAGATATGGAACTGGTTTTTATTTCTGCCGCATTTATCAGTGGCTATGCGTTAATGCGTTGCCACCTTCCCCCCTTAGTTGGCTTTCTAATTGCAGGCTTTGTTCTGCATGCCATGGGTTATCAATCGACACCGGTGATCAGTCAACTGGCGGACCTAGGTGTCACATTGCTGCTGTTTACCATCGGCTTAAAACTTGATGTCAAAACCCTGCTTGCCAAAGAAATATGGTTTGGAGCCACGGCCCATAACGTCCTGACAACCGCGTTTTTTACCTTGGCGCTAATGGGCCTTAAAGCACTGAGCATTCCTATGCTGTCAGGCATGAGTGTGTCTGAAATGCTGCTGCTTGGCTTCGCGCTATCGTTTTCTAGCACCGTCTTTGCCATCAAAGCGCTGCAAGAAAAAGGTGAGCTTAATGCCACCTATGGCACCTTGGCCATCGGTATGCTGATCATGCAAGATATCTTTGCAGTGATTTTCCTCACCGCCACATCGGGCAAAACGCCAGAGCTTACCGCTCTCCTCCTCTTTGGTTTACCTCTGCTAAAACCTCTATTGGGTAAGCTTTTGGACAAGGCAGGCCACGGTGAAATGTTGGTTCTTTATGCCGTATTCCTCGCCCTTGTAGCTGGTGCGGGGCTGTTTGAGGCCGTCGGCATTAAGCCCGACTTGGGCGCGCTTATTCTCGGTATGCTGCTTGCCAGTCACCCACGTGCATCTGAAATGGCCAAGTCACTGTTTAACATGAAAGAGCTTTTTCTGGTTTGCTTTTTCCTCAACATTGGACTGTCCGAACAGCCTACTTGGCAAAGCTTCAGTTTTGCGCTGATCTTGATGTTGCTACTGCCCATCAAGGGCGTACTCTACTACTGGATCGTCAACGGCTTTCGGTATCGAGTTCGTACGGCCTTATTTACCACGCTCACCTTATTCAACTTCAGTGAGTTTGGGCTCATTGTCGGTGGCTTGGCGTATAAAACAGGACTGATGCCAGGCCCGATCTTGGTTTCCATCGCCATTGCGGTATCACTCAGTTTTGCCTTTTCCGCACCACTCAATACCTTTAGCAATCAGCTGTATGGATGGGCATCACGCTGGCTACCTGAGCGTGCCCCCGACAAACTTCACCCCAGTGACCAACAAATCAATCTGGGGGATGCCAGCATCTTGGTGCTGGGGATGGGCCGGATTGGCTCAGGTGCCTATGACGAGCTTGCCACCACCCATCACCAACCTATTGTGGGGATTGACACACGAGAAGACTCGGTGACACGTCATCAGCAAGAAGGACGACGTGTTATTTTGGGCGATGCCACCGACCCCGACTTTTGGTCACGAGCCGTGTCTGATGGCAATATCTCGCTCATTTTACTGGCCATGCCTCACAGCCATGCCAATACGTTGGCACTCGAGCAAATTCGACAAACACAATTCAGTGGTAAAGTCGCCGCCATTGCCAAATATCAAGATGAGCTTGATCAACTCAAAGCACTCGGTGTGGATGAAGCCTTTAATATCTATCAAGAGGCAGGTAGCGGCTTTGCGCGTCACGTAAGAGACCGCTTCTCTCACCCAGATAGCTAGCCCCCGCTACAACACAACTAACGCACAAGCCTCGTTGCTTGTGCGTTTTTGTATAAAAACTGCACCATTTTTAAATTTAATTCATTTTTAGTGGTTTTTATTAAACTTTATTCACCATAAGGC
>NZ_MUFB01000002.1 GCF_001996005.1 Salinivibrio siamensis
GAAGATAGCGTTAGTGGTGAGCTATCTAAGAAAATGCGGCTTTAACATGGCGGATATAAGGCAAATTGGCTTCTATCCGCCAATTTGGGCGTTGGTCGGTAGCGACCACTCTCTAACAAAAAATATCGCGATCGCGGCCTACGGCCGCTTATCAAAAAGAACCCCGCCTAAAAAGGCGGGGTTCGTCAGCAATCTGACGCCGTGTTGAACACGGCGTTTTGATGTGAGCCCATTTCGCGCGGTTTAGCGCATGGTAACAAACTCTTCTGACCCGGTGGGGTGAATCGCGACCACACTATCAAAGTCCGCTTTGGTGGCGCCCATCTTCATCGCTACCGCAAAACCTTGAATCATTTCATCAACGGTAAAGCCAATACCGTGCAGACCGACCACTTTTTCTTCATCGCCCGCGCAAACCAGTTTCATCTTACAGGGTTGACGGTGCTGAGTGACGGCGGTGTACATGGCCGCAAAGCTGGAGGTATAGACTTTAATATTGTCATCGCCGTATTTGGCACGCGCCTCTGGTTCGCTCAAACCAATGGTGCCAATGGGTGGGTGACTGAATACCACGGTGGGAACCAAATCATAGTCCATTTTGGCATGCGTTTGGCCGTTAAACAGACGTTCTGAGAGCAGACGTCCAGCTTTGACGGCGACAGGCGTCAGCTCAATCCCGCCATCCATGATATCCCCGACACAGTGAATGTGTGGGACGCTGGTGGTCTGATAGGGATCAACCTTGATGTAGCCATCGGCCGTGGTCTGCACGTCGGTGGCGCCGAGGTTGATTTTATCGGTCGTCGGGTGACGGCCAATCGCCCAGATCAGGGTGTCCGTGTTGTGGGTGGTGCCGTTTTCAAAGGCCAGAGTCAGGCTACCATCACTTTCTTCAGTGACCGACACGGGGACATGTTGGGTGTGAAGAGTGGGGCCTTCTTTTTCCATTACCTCGACCAAGGTGTCGGTGACCATAGGGTCGAAGGTGCGTAATGGGCGGTCTTTACGCACAAATAAGTGGGTATCAGAGCCCAAAGCATGCAGTACGCCGGCGATTTCGACCGCAATGTAACCCGCACCGACCACGGCCACGCGTTTAGGTTGCTCGGGGAGGGCAAAGAAGCCATCGGAGTCAATCCCCAACTCTGCGCCTGGAATGTTCGGAATAGTGGGAGTGCCCCCCACGGCAATCAGAAAGTGATCGGCGGTGTAGTGCTCGCCATCCACTTCTACCGTGTTGTTATCGACAAAGCGGGCAAAACCACGAATGACATCGATATTGTTTTTACCCAGAACGTTGTCGTAAGCCTTATGAATGCGGCTAATGTAGGCTTCACGGTTATCCACTAAGGTCGACCAATTAAAGCCTTTCACGTCCACATCAAAGCCATAGTCTGATGCGTAAAGGTTAAGGGCTTCGGCTACTTGAGCGCCGTGCCACATGACTTTTTTAGGGACACAGCCTACGTTTACGCAGGTGCCACCAAGGTGCTTTGCTTCAATAAGGGCGACGTTAGCACCGTGCATCGCGGCACGGTTGGCTGAGGCAATACCGCCGCTGCCGCCACCGATACAGATGTAGTCGAAATGCTTCGCCATGTCTTTCTCCATCTTATAGGCACTGAGTGCCACTGGCATTGATATCGAGGTCAGCTTGTCGTGTTTGGCGTCGCTTGTAAAGCCACTATCTCTGACCCCTACAGACATAGCATACCAAACCGACAGTGCGGCAGCAGTCTCAGAATCATTTTGTAACGCTCGCAATACACCCCGCTAAACGGGGAGGGATTGAAAAGCGTATAGAGAGACGGCATATAGATAAGGTTACTTATCTGCCCGGGGCTCGCGATGCGAGCGCCTTATCAGCAAAAAGGAAGGCACTATGTCCAACCCGCTTCTTCAATTTGAGGATTTACCTCCGTTTTCCGCCATTAAGCCAGAGCATGTCAAACCAGCAGTGGAAGCCGCGATTGCTGACTGTCGCCAAGCGGTAGATGCCGCGGCGGCGACTGAGCAACCCAGCTGGGATTCGGTCAGTGTGCCTGTCACAGAGGCGGAAGATCGACTTGGCCGCATCTGGTCACCGGTGAGCCATATGAATGCGGTGGTCAATAGTCAGCCATTGCGTGAGGCGTATGAAAGCTGCCTGGCGTTACTGTCGGAATACTCCACCTGGCGTGGTCAGCACAAGGGGTTATACCAAGCATACAAAGCGATGAAAGACAGTGCTGAGTTTTCCGCCCTCGATGTGGCACAGCAAAAAGCGATTAACGATGCGCTGCAAGACTTTGAACTGTCCGGAATTGCCTTGCCAGCCGACCAGCAACACCGCTTTGGTGAGATTCAAAAGCGGTTGTCGGAGCTGTCATCATCGTTTAGCAACAATGTGCTCGATGCCACCATGGGGTGGAGCAAGCTGATTAGCGATGAAAGTGACTTAGCGGGGTTACCCGAATCGGCGCGCAACGCGGCAAAAGCGCAAGCCGAGAGCAAGTCACAACAAGGTTACTTATTTACCCTGGATATCCCTTCGTATCTGCCCGTCATGATGTACTGTGATAACCGAGCGCTGCGTCAGGAAATGTACGAAGCCTTTACCACGCGCGCCTCTGATCGCGGGCCGCAGGCGGGGCAGTGGGACAATACTGAGCTGATGAACGAGTCGCTGCGCCTCAAGCATGAGTTAGCACGTCTACTTGGCTTTAATCACTACAGTGAACTATCCCTCGCCACGAAAATGGCGGAAACCCCAGACCAGGTGATGGGCTTTTTGAATGATCTGGTCGATAAAGCGCGCCCACAAGGCGAGCGTGAATTCGCGGAAGTGAAAGCCTATGCCAAAGAAGAGTTTGGGGTTGATGCCCTCGAGCCTTGGGATATCCCTTATTACAGTGAAAAACTCAAGCAAGCACGCTACACCATCTCTGACGAAACGCTTCGCCCTTACTTCCCTGAAGCACGTGTACTCTCCGGCTTGTTTGAAGTGATGCATCGTGTGTTTGGCATGACGATTACCGAGCGTAAAGGCATTGACACCTGGCATGACAGTGTGCGCTTTTATGATATTCATGATAGCCAAGGCACCCTGCGCGGTAGCTTCTACCTTGACTTGTATGCGCGAGAAAACAAACGTGGCGGCGCATGGATGGATGAGTGTCGCGTTCGTCGTCGTCAAGCAGACGGTGAGCTACAAACGCCAGTGGCGTATTTAACCTGCAACTTTAACCCACCGGTGGGCGATGACCCTGCGCTGTTTACCCATGACGAAGTGGTGACCTTATTCCACGAATTTGGTCATGGCATTCACCATATGTTGACGCAAGTCGAAGTAGCGGATGTGTCAGGGATCAATGGTGTGCCTTGGGATGCGGTTGAGCTGCCAAGCCAGTTTTTAGAGAACTGGTGCTGGGAGCAAGAGGCACTGAGCTTTATCTCGGGGCATTACCAAACGGGAGAAGCCTTACCGGAAGACATGCTAGAAAAAATGCTCGCCGCGAAGAACTTTAATTCGGCGATGGCGATGTTGCGCCAGCTTGAGTTCAGTTTATTCGACTTCCGTTTGTTCAGTGAGTTTGACCCAGAGGTCGGCCCGCGGATCATGGAAACACTCAGTGCGGTGCGTGAGCAGGTCTCTGTGGTTCCCGCGCCTGAGTGGAACCGTTTCCCGCACGCGTTTGGCCATATTTTTGCCGGTGGCTACAGTGCAGGCTACTACAGCTATAAATGGGCAGAAGTGCTATCGAGCGATGCTTACTCGCGCTTTGAAGAAGAAGGGATCTTTAACCGCGACACCGGCGAGGACTTCCTGAATCATATTCTCAGCCGTGGCGGCAGTGAGGCACCGAAAGATTTGTTTGTGCGCTTTAGAGGTCGCGAACCAAGCCCTGACGCCTTATTGCGTCATAGCGGGATCACCGCCGCGTAGTGTCGCAGATCTTCAATAAAAAAAGCCCGCATCATCACTGGTGCGGGCTTTTTTATTCATCGCCGGTGTTAGATGCGAGTCTCGTCAGTGAGCACCACTAGGGGCAATCCAAGGCTTGATTGGCGCAAGGCCTCTTGCTCTAACTCGGCACGCAACAAGGGGCTGGCCTCGAGTAATGTGGTGTCCAAGTGGAGGGTAAGGGCGTCCTCCTCGGCAGTGAGGGCTAGCATCGGTCGGACGCGACTGTCGCGTCGATGGCATAAGATCACCGCAATTCGCAGCAGGCGCAACAGACGATTGGCGCTGGTGGTAGACAGCGCGTGCTGGCCATCAATGAGCACCAGTTGCTCTCGATAGTAGCGGAGTAAGGTGGCGACCAATTGTTTCTGTGCTCGCGTAAAGCCGGGCAGATCGAGATGGGTGATCAAATACGCGGCATGATCACCATCTTGCTTAAAGCCAATGCTTAAACCAATTTCATGCACGCAGGCGGCGGCATGGAGCAAGCTTTGTGCTTCCGGCTCAGGTACCCAGGATGCCGGACATTGATTGAGCAGCTCCAAGGCGGTGTCGGCGACATTGATACCGTGTGCTTCATCCAGCTGATAGCGCGACTGGATGCTGGCAATGGTGCGGGCACGAATATCGCTATGGCGCATCGCGGTCATCATTT
This sequence comes from Salinivibrio siamensis, assembly GCF_001996005.1. GTDB lineage: Bacteria > Pseudomonadota > Gammaproteobacteria > Enterobacterales > Vibrionaceae > Salinivibrio > Salinivibrio siamensis. The sequence goes on from NZ_MUFB01000002.1 coordinate 4,599, forward strand.
CATACACCAAGCCTTCTCGCAGGGCCCCACCCGCTAGGGTCATGCGTGTCACCTCTAAGCACTCGAAAATAGCGATCAGTATCGATAAGCCGCTTGGAAACACCAGCGCACGTTCTAACGTCAACCCCTCGATATCCAATGCGTCCATTTGCCCACAGGCGATGGCTTGATCGCGCAAACGATGCAGTTTATCGAGTGTAATCACTTCATCCATGCCTTGGGTGACCATGATCTCTTGCAGTGCCTGCACGGTGCCGCTGGCACCTACGCAGCAGTCCCAACCGAGCGCACGATATTGCGCAATCAGCGGGGCTAACTCGGCTTTGGCGCCGGCAATCGCGGTATCAAACGCCGATTGATTGAGCACGCGATCGGCAAAATAGTCTTCTAAAAAGGTGACACAGCCCATATTGAGGCTTTGCAGTAAGGTAGGTTCAAATTGCTCGCCGATGATGAGCTCGGTGCTGGCACCACCGATGTCGACCACCAAGCGTTTGCCCGCTCCGCCAGAGGTATGCGCGACCCCTTGGTAGATGGTACGCGCCTCTTCTTCCCCCGAAATGATTTCAATCGGGTGGCCAAGCAGTTTGTTAGCTCGGGCTAAAAACGCATCCGCGTTGCTTGCGCGACGTAGAGCCGCCGTGGCGACGACACGGATATTGTCGGTGTTGAAATCTTGCAGGCGCTCGGCGAACAAGGCCAAGCAATCCCAGCCACGCTGCATGGCTTCGTCGCTTAGCTGTTGTTGATCGTCCATACCTGCGGCGAGACGAACTTTTCGCTTAATTTTCGCGAGCGTTTGCACGCTGCCTGCCACTTGGCGCACCACCAGCATATGAAAGCTGTTGGAGCCTAAATCAATCGCGGCGTACAGCGACGGGGTCGATGTGGGATGTCCGTGACCACTCATGATGCGCTCTGACCTATGTGCCGTTAAACCTTATGCCGACTTTTGCGGACGGCGACGTTGGCGGTTACGGTTATTTCCGCCACCTTTGTTGTTGCTGCGACGCTGCGTATTGGGGCGCTTGGCCATTTTCTTCGGCGGCGGCAAATCTTTTAGCAGTGCACTGCGGTCAAATTCGCTGACTGGAATACTGTGTTCGATGTATTCTTCAATCGCGGGGAGATTGACGGCGTATTCTTCACACGCAAAGCTGATGGAGCTACCACTGGCGCCTGCACGCCCCGTTCGGCCAATGCGATGCACGTAGTCTTGTGCGTCGTCTGGGAGATCATAATTAAACACATGGGTCACCTGCGGAATATGCAGGCCGCGCGCCGCGACATCAGTCGCCACCAACAAATCCAGCTCACCATTGGTGAATTGTTCGAGGATTTTAACCCGTTTTTTCTGCGGCACGTCACCCGTAAGCAAGCCTACACGGTGGTTATCGGCGGCTAGATGCGCCCAAATCGATTCGCAGCGATGCTTAGTGTTGGCAAAAATGATCGCGCGTTCAGGCCAGTCTTCTTCGATCAAGGTTTGCAGCAGCGGCATTTTTTCCTTGTTCGATGGCTGGAACAACTCTTCTTTGATGCGATGGCCGGTAATTTGTTCGGGCTCGACCACCACATGCTCTGGGCTCGTCATGTGCTCGAAGGCCAGTTCTTGAACGCGATACGACAAGGTCGCCGAAAACAGCATGTTCAAGCGCTGATCGGGGGCGGGCATGCGGTTAAACAAAAAGCGGATATCTTTGATAAAACCGAGATCAAACATACGGTCGGCTTCATCAAGCACTACGGCTTGAATACCATGCAAATCAATCACTTTCTTTTTGTAAAAATCGATGATTCGACCACAGGTTCCGATTAAAATGTCGACACCCTGTTCAAGTGTTTGTTGCTGTTTGTCGTAGCCTTCGCCACCATAGGCAAGTCCTGCGCTGATCGACGTATTGGCTAATAGCGGCTCCGCATCATTATAGATCTGAATCGCTAATTCACGCGTAGGAGCTAATATGATGGCACGCGGTTGATTCTTTTTACGCGATGCAGGGGCATCGGTTGTAAGGAGGTGATGAAACGTCGCAGCCAGGAACGCCAGGGTTTTGCCAGTCCCCGTTTGCGCCTGTCCTGCAATGTCTTGGCCGGTGAGCAGGACCGGCAATGCCAAGGCTTGGATTGGGGTACATTGAGTAAACCCTTTGGCCTCCAAGCTCTTAAGAACATCGGCGTGCAAGCCGAGCTCGGCAAATTTCTGCTCTGTGATATGCGTCATTTTCATCCGGATAGAATATCAGCTTAGGCTTGCAATACGGAAGCGAATCCAGTCAAATAGTCCCATAATTTACTGGTCGCAATTTAGCCAGTAACAAAAACATGTATTGGAGTAGAAGATGAGCGACAAAATTATGCAGCTAACCGACGACAGCTTTGAAGCAGACGTTCTAAAAGCTGCAGGGCCTGTATTGGTAGATTTTTGGGCAGAATGGTGTGGACCTTGCAAAATGATCGCGCCAATCCTGGACGAAATCGCTGAAGAATACGCAGGTAAAGTCACCATCGGAAAACTGAACATTGACCAGAACGCAGGTACACCGCCTAAGTTCGGCATCCGTGGTATCCCAACGTTGCTGCTCTTTAAAGATGGCAACGTAGCAGCAACCAAGGTTGGTGCAGTGTCAAAAACTCAGTTGAAAGAGTTTCTTGACGCCAACCTCTAATGCTAAAGTAACCGTCGCTGCCTCTCAGCGGCGGTTGTTTTTCTGCTAACTAGACGATACCCCATTTAGGTGCTACCTTATTGCACGGAATTTGTACTTCTGTTCATCTCTCGAACATACCACTGGTCTCGACACGCTAACTAATTTCAGACCTCAACTTTGACAAACAAGACACTCACCACTATGAATCTTACCGAACTGAAGACTCAACCCGTCTCGACGCTGGTTGCGCTTGGCGAAAGCATGGGACTTGAAAACCTGGCTCGCTTGCGTAAACAGGACATCATTTTCTCGATCCTCAAACAGCACGCAAAAAGCGGTGAAGATATTTTCGGCAATGGCGTACTGGAAATTCTTCAAGACGGGTTTGGCTTCTTGCGCAGCGCAGACAGCTCGTATTTGGCCGGCCCGGACGACATTTATGTATCGCCAAGCCAAATTCGTCGCTTTAACCTGCGCACAGGCGATACCATCGCGGGTAAAATTCGGCCGCCAAAAGACGGCGAGCGCTACTTTGCGCTATTAAAAGTTAACCAAGTTAACAGTGACAAGCCAGACAATGCTCGCAGCAAAATCCTGTTTGAAAACTTGACCCCATTGCACGCCAGCGAGCGCATGGTGATGGAACGTGGGAATGGCTCCACCGAAGACATCACCGCCCGTGTACTCGACTTAGCCTCGCCGATTGGTAAAGGGCAACGTGGCTTGATTGTGGCACCGCCAAAAGCGGGTAAAACCATGCTGCTGCAAAACATTGCGCAAAGCATCGCGTTCAACCATCCGGATTGTGAACTGATGGTGCTCTTGATTGATGAGCGCCCAGAAGAAGTGACCGAGATGCAGCGCTTGGTGCAGGGTGAAGTGGTCGCGTCAACCTTTGACGAGCCAGCGAACCGTCACGTGCAAGTGGCTGAAATGGTTATCGAAAAAGCCAAGCGCTTGGTGGAGCACAAAAAAGACGTGGTGATCTTGCTGGACTCGATTACCCGTTTGGCGCGTGCTTATAACACGGTTGTACCGTCGTCAGGCAAAGTATTGACCGGTGGTGTTGACGCCAACGCCTTGCACCGTCCTAAGCGTTTCTTTGGTGCGGCGCGTAATGTGGAAGAAGGTGGCAGCTTGACCATTATTGCCACTGCGCTGGTGGACACAGGCTCGAAGATGGACGAAGTGATTTACGAAGAGTTTAAAGGCACGGGTAATATGGAATTACACCTGTCGCGTAAGATTGCTGAAAAACGTGTTTTCCCTGCCATCGATTTCACCCGCTCTGGTACCCGTCGTGAAGAGTTGCTGACCAAGCCCGATGAACTACAAAAAATGTGGATCTTGCGCAAGATTGTGCATCCAATGGGCGAGTTGGAAGGCATGGAGTTCTTGATTGGTAAATTGGCGATGTCCAAAACTAACAACGAGTTCTTTGATGCCATGCGTCGGCAAAACTCGTAATTGGTGACGCAATAGTGTTAAGCACTGCGCATTCGCAGTGCTTTTTTATTGCTCAGCGTATACGGAGCTCGCACAATACGAGTCACCAAGGAAAGGTGACGCAGGACGCGTGACACCGAAGATAGGATTGCAACGGATGGCAAGACGTTTTCGCATCAAGCTAGCAGGGATATGCTTAGGGATCGTGGGCTTTGTTTCCTCCACGGTGTCGGCATCCAACGAGCCAGCGGCCGATGGACAAATCGTAGCGCAGCCTTTTATCGAGCAAGTGCTAGATAAAGCCAGTACGGCGGATGCGATGCGTACTGCCTTTACCCTCCAAGCCAACGGCAATATCAATGCGCTTGAGTCACACATTCGCCAGCTCCCTCCTCTGACGCGTGAGGCAACCTTGTATCGGCTGCTCTCTTCACCGTTGCGGCTTGATAACGAGAAATGGCGCGAGTATCTCGTCACCTTAAGTCAGCAGCAGCCGCACTTCTTATTGCGTCATCAACAAGATGGTTACTGGGTGACCACGCCAGCATTTCATTATGCCGCCGCGGCCCGCAAGCAGCTAAATCGCTATCGTCAGCAGCAATTAACCCAAGAGCTCGGCATGCTATTGAGCTATCGCCAATTAGTGATGGCCGAATGGATTGACCCCGATCAGCCCGACTATCGTCAACGCCGTGACGCCTTGGTGACCATGATTGCCGATTATGACGCCGATGGCTTAGCGTATTTGGCCGATCAGTACCTCAATGATCCGACCTTAATGTGGATGCCCGACAATGCTATTTTGGCGGCGTTGGCACAAGCCACTGAGCGTTCTGCGCTGTATGAGCGATTGTGGCGCCGAGGCACCGATCAGTATAGCCTTGCGGCCTTGCACGCGCTGCGTGAGCGGGGAACTGACCCCTTTGCACTGCGGCAAATGATGGCGGCGGCTGACAACCCCTCGCTGCGAGGACCTGCGATTCGACAACTGGCCAATTTGTCGCCGTTACCTGCACCCGTTGCCGACTTTTTGCTAACACAGCTGTCGTTGCGTCAAGGTAAAGAAGTGGCACAACTGCTGGTGGAAGCGGGCAAGGGGGATTGGTTGAGCGGATTACAAGACCAGCTCGGGCCGCTTGGCCAACAGCACATTGCATCTGCGTTACCGTCGCGCTAATGTCGAGCCTTTACCGATCCGGATACCGCTTAACTTGGTATCATAGAGGCGACCATTAACTCCTTGAGTCTGATATGAAACTTTCCGATTTGCGCGATTTTATTGACTATCTTGAAACCCAAGGCGAGCTAAAACGCATTAGCCAGCCGGTTGATCCCGATCTTGAGATGACCGAGATTTGCGACCGCACGTTACGAGCTGGTGGTCCCGCACTGTTGTTTGAAAATCCCGTGGGCTATGACATGCCGGTGCTGGCGAACCTGTTTGGTACCCCCAAGCGTGTTGCTTTGGGCATGGGGCGTCACGACGTCCTCGAGCTACGTGAAGTCGGCAAATTGCTTGCTTATCTCAAAGAGCCAGAGCCGCCCAAGGGCTTTCGTGATGCACTCGATAAACTGCCCGTTTTTCGCCAAGTGCTCAACATGCCGGCGAAAACCGTACGCCGCCCTCGTTGCCAAGAGGTGGTGCTGAGCGGCGATGAAGTCGACCTGGATACCATTCCGGTGATGCGCTGTTGGCCGGGTGATGTGGCACCTTTGCTTACCTGGGGACTGACAATCACGCGTGGCCCTAACAAAAAGCGGCAAAACTTGGGTATTTATCGCCAGCAAAAGATTGGCAAAAACAAAGTGATCATGCGTTGGCTGGCCCATCGCGGTGGCGCGTTAGATTTACATGATTGGATGCAAACCCATCCCAATGAACCTTTCCCAGTGACCGTGGCCTATGGTGCTGACCCTGCCACCATTCTAGGCGCGGTGACGCCCGTGCCGGATACCTTGTCCGAGTATGCGTTTGCCGGCTTATTACGGGGCAGTAAAACCGAAGTGGCCAAATGTATCAGCAACGACTTGGATGTACCGGCCAGTGCGGAAATTGTGATGGAAGGCTATATCGACCCTAATGAGTACGCGGATGAAGGGCCGTATGGCGATCATACCGGTTATTACAATGAGGTTGAGCGTCATCATGTGTTCACTGTGACGCATCTGACCATGCGTAAAAAACCGATTTATCACAGCACCTACACAGGACGTCCACCCGATGAACCTGCCGTGTTAGGCGTGGCACTCAACGAGGTGTTTGTGCCGATTTTGCAAAAGCAGTTCCCAGAGATTGTCGATTTCTACCTACCGCCTGAAGGCTGCTCGTATCGCATGGCGGTGGTAACCATGAAAAAACAATACCCCGGTCATGCCAAGCGGGTGATGATGGGCGTGTGGTCGTTCTTGCGCCAGTTTATGTACACCAAGTTTGTGATAGTGTGTGACGACGACGTCAACGCGCGTGATTGGAATGATGTGATCTGGGCAATAACCACGCGTATGGATCCGTCGCGCGATACCGTGATGGTGGATAATACCCCTATTGATTCGCTTGACTTTGCCTCTCCCGTGGTTGGGCTCGGCTCGAAAATGGGCCTCGATGCCACAAATAAATGGCAGGGGGAAACCGACCGTGAGTGGGGGACGCCTATTGCTAAAGATCCAGAGGTCGTCGCACGTGTCGACGCGATTTGGGATGAATTAGGGATCTTAGACTAATCCTATTGGAATGCGCTAGCATTCACCGTTAACGATACAAACACAGCCAAAGGCGGTAGTGATGCCGCCTCTAATAACCTCATCGGCTGTAGCAATAACAAACAGAGGAACAGAATGTCGATACTATGTGAAGTGACCGCCGTTGAGCCGTTGGCGTGTCACACCTACCGCATTATCCTAAAGCCGCAGCAGGCGGTGAGCTATCAGCCGGGGCAATACGTGATGGCGGTGATGGGTGAAAAAGATAAGCGCCCGTTTTCGCTGGCAAGCAGCCCATGTCGCGAAGCGGGTGCAGAGCTTGAGCTGCACGTTGGCGCGGCGGATGAAAACCCGTTTGCCTTAGAAGTGGTTGAAAAGGCCAAAGCCGCGTTAGAAAGTGGTCAAGCGGACTTTGAAATTACTGAGCCTGCCGGTGATGCTTGGCTACGTGAGAGCGAGCGTCCTTTGCTGCTGATTGCCGGTGGTACTGGTTTTTCTTACGTGCGCAGCATGGTCGATCACTGTATTAGCCAAGGTATACAGTCTCCGATCTTTATTTATTGGGGCGCCCGCACCCCTTGTCAGCTCTATGCGCATGATGAGCTGCAAGCACTGGCTGAGTCACACAGCAATATCACCTTTATGCCAGTGGTGGAGCAAGCCGAAGGCGAGTGGCGCGGCAAAGTGGGTAATGTATTGGAAGCGGTGATGGAAGATTTTGTCAGCCTGGGCGCTTACGACATCTATATCGCTGGCCGTTTTGAAATGGCGGGTGTGGCGCGTGACATGTTCTGCAAAGAGCGTGGCGTGAGCCGCGATCACCTTTACTCAGACGCGTTTGCCTTTATCTGATCGCGTCTTCTCTCTCGGATAAGTAAACAGGCAGGGATTTCCCTGCCTGTTTTGTGTTTGGGTGGCAGAGGCCGTGGGGCGGCCTACCGTGGGGTAGCATTCCGTTGGGCGGCAACGTGGCGTTTGACCCAGGTTTGGTTAAACCACAGCGCGGCTAAAATTAGTACCCCGCCACTGAGTAAGGGCAGCAGATCTGCATCGCGGTTCCAGATTAGTACATTGACCACAATCCCAGCTGGAATTAAAGCGTTGTTCATCACCGCGAGGGCCCCCGCATTGACCAGCGTCGCGCCTTTATTCCAAAAGAAATAGCCCAGCCCCGAGGCGATGGTGCCTAGATAAATTAACACGCCCCACTGGGTGGGTGTCGTGGGTAGCTTGTCACTGTTGCCGAGCAAGGCGAAAGCCAGCACGCCCACGACTAAAGCGCCAAGATAGAACCAACCGAATACCGCATGTTGAGGCAGCTGAGTTTGCTCTTTCTCAAGCAGGTACTTGTAACCGACTTGGCCAATCGCAAAGCAAAGGTTCGCCCCTTGTACCACCAAAAAGCCGATTAAAAAGTCAGGATTGACGGTCGCATAGCGGATCACCACGGCACCGAGCACCGCCATCGCGGCGGTGAGCAGATACCAAGCGCTAAACTGGCGTTTTAAGGCATCGTAAATCAAGGTGACGTAAAGTGGGGTAAAGACGGTAAACAGCAGCACCTCTGGTACCGACAAAAATAAAAAGGATTGATAGAAAAAGCAGTACATAATGCCGAGTTGACATGCACCGACCAGCATCAATTTTGCGGCAAAGGCAGGGCGCACTTGGCGAGGGCGCAAAAAGGGCAAAAACACCAGTCCAGCCAATACAATGCGCATCAGCACAGAAAAATAACTGTCTACTTGGCCGGCGAGATACACGCCAATCAGGCTAAATGAAAAGGCCCACAGCAGTGTGACGCCGCTAAGATACCCCATGACTTCGGTTCCTTCGATAAAATGGTAAAAAGGGCAGTGTACCGTTTCATCGCGGGGACGCAATCGGTTCATCTTGGTGTGGGTAGCAGATAAAGCGATGATGGCAGCAAGAAGGCGGAATCACCGCCTTCGCGGGGGAAGAAAGTGGTTCTGTTAGTCGCGGATAGGCACCATCAACAGATCCACCGGTGTTTTATTGAGTAACTGCTTGGTGGAGGAGAGCAACGAGCTCCAAAAGTCTTGGTGATGGCCGACCACGACCAGATCGATCCCCATATTTTGAATCGATTCAGTGATTTCTTCGGCAAGATCGCCACTGCTGACCAAGGTATGTGTCACTGGACTTTGCGCGTCACTGGCCAGTTGATTCAGCTTTTGCTGCGCCTCTTCAATCACACGGTTACGCGACTCGACCAAGTTAATGTCGATGAGCCCGGTGTAGAGCTCGGCGTAATTAACGTCGATATGGACTAAGGAAAGTTGGGCGTCGAGGGCACAGGCTAAGACATCGGCTTTCTTGAGCAGGCGTTCACTATCATCTGACAAATCGACAGCAACCAAAATATGCTTGTATGACATAGAATTATCCTTTTTATACGAGGTTGTAAACGCAGTTTAACCAGCTTGAGAGGTAAAATCCGTCACTGTGATCGCATTCCGATTAAGAATTCGACGATGACACGAGTCATAAATTCGATACAAGACTCGGTATCGATGCCGTTAGTCGGCGTGATCCGCTTGAAAACCAACGTGCTGCTGGTCAGAATGGCAGCTAACCCCAAATAAAGAGGATGTTTTATATGCTAGCACCTGCCATGGTTGACAGGCTCAATGAGCAGATAAATTTGGAGTTTTTCTCATCAAATCTATACTTACAAATGAGCGCTTGGTGTGAGGATCAAGGCTTCGAAGGAGCCGCGCGATTCCTGCATAAGCACGCACAAGAAGAGATGCAGCATATGCAGCGCCTGTTTACTTACGTCAGTGAGACAGGGGCGATGCCTATTTTGGGTTCGATTGATGCACCGCGTCACGAATTTGCATCACTGGGCGAAGTGTTTCGTGAAACCTATCAACACGAGCGCTTGATTACGGAAAAGATTAACAGCTTGGCGCACGTTGCGTTTACCACGCAAGATTATTCAACTTTTAACTTCTTGCAGTGGTATGTAGCGGAGCAGCATGAAGAAGAGAAGCTGTTTAAAGGCATACTCGATAAGATCGAGTTAGTCGGCGAAGATGGCAAGGCGCTGTTCTTTATCGACAAAGACTTGGCATCGATGGCAGTTGAAGAGTCTACGTCAGTGATGGACGGCTCAGCAGGGCAGTAATCGACTTACCTCTCCCTCTGAGCGCTATCCGGCGTAGCGGAGGGAGAGGTCTATGAACGGTGATATCCTGATCATGGCGGTATTTACTGTCATGCTAGTCAATTTCGCGCGCTACCTATCTTCATTGCGTGCACTGGTAGTGATGTTACGCGACGCCAATCCGCTGCTTTATCAGCAAATCTGTCGTGGCGATAACAACTTTTTCTCACTCTCACCCCAAGGCGATATCTCTCGGCAAAAACGCTTGTACCAGTACATTCGTAGTCAGGAGTATCTGCATCATCACGATGAAGTATTCGTGGGAAAATGCAACAAAGTACGCCACTTGTTCATCCTTAACGCTGCGTTGTCTGGTGCCTTGCTCGCGACCTTTTTTCTCGTCGCTTTTGCGGGCTGGTAAGCGGACGCCAATAATTTCGACAAAATGCTGACCGAGGTCAGCATTTTTTTTGTTAGTCTGACAAGCATAAACGCCTAGACACCGTAATCGTGAGGGAAGCATGCAAAGCCTAATCCAATGGTGGCAATCACTCTATCAAGCCGCCGCGTGGGACTGGATCTCAGATATTGTCATTTTGATGGGGCTTGGAGCCGTCGCCTGGGCGCTATGGCGTGTGTTGATGGGGCGCTTAAAGGCACTGGCAGAGCGCACGCAAACACGTTGGGATGATGTGCTGTGGCCCGCGATTGATACGCCATTTTCCCTCTTAATCTGGGGCTGGCCTGCGTTTCATGCGCTAGAAATTTTTCTTGATAATACCGCAGGTCACTTGAATTTAAGCTGGGTGAGCGTGATCAGAGAGCTGCTGGTCGTGTTCTTATTGATCTGGTTTTTGCTCCGATTGGTCAACAGTGGAGAGCAGCTGTTATTTGACGAAGGGCGCCGTGATCACACCACGATTAACGCCATTGGTAACGTCTTACGCGCACTCGCCGTCTGCATTGGCGTGATTACGCTGCTACAAAGCCTGGGTGTCAGTGTCTCCGGGTTACTCACGGTTGGTGGTGTGGGGGGCTTAATTGTCGGTCTTGCCGCCAAAGATTTGCTTTCCAACTTCTTCGGCGGGGTGATGATCTACTTTGATCGCCCATTTAAAGTCGGCGACTGGGTACGCTCGCCGGATCGCAATATCGAAGGCACGGTAGAAAAAATTGGTATCCGCATGACGGTGTTACGCACCTTTGACTTACGTCCTTTATACGTGCCCAACTCGGTATTTAGCAACGTGGTGGTGGAAAACCCCTCGCGGATGCTTAACCGCCGCATCTATGAAACTATCGGACTACGTTACCAAGACGCCGATAAAATGAGCGCGGTGATTGATGATGTGTATGCCATGCTTGAGGCTCACCCAGACATCGAAACGCGACAAACCTTGATTGTGAACTTCAACAGCTTTGGCCCACACTCGCTCGATTTCTTTATTTACACCTTCACCAAAACGGTGAACTGGCAACGCTATCACCGCGTGAAGCAAGATGTATTGCTGCAAGTGATTGGTATTATTCATCAGCACGGTGCGGATATTGCTCTTCCAACCCGTACACTGCATATGGAGCCAAGCCTGATGGCGCAGGGTGCCGATGCCATGGTGCCACCGCCTGAAGCGCAGGCGCGTTAAATCGCGCTTGCCGCTCACGTGCGGGCTGCTACAATGCCGCTCCCACAGGGTGAGCAGAGAATAAACAGGTAAGCGTGTGACTGAGTATGATGTAATTGTGATTGGCGCCGGTGCGGCAGGATTGATGTGTGCAGCACAAGCAGGCCAACGTGGCCGCCGTGTTTTGGTGGTGGATCATGCCAAAAAACCGGGCCGCAAGATCCTGATCTCGGGCGGCGGACGCTGCAATTTCACCAACTATGATGTCACCGCCAATAACTTCCTGTGTGAAAACCCGCACTTCGTCAAATCCGCATTGGCGCAATACAGCCAATGGGACTTTATTGGTCTGGTGGCCACCCATGGTGTGGCCTATCACGAGCGTGACCACGGCCAGCTGTTTTGTGATGACAGCGCCAAATATATCGTCAACCTGCTCTTGGCCGAATGCGACCAAGCCACCATCAGTCAACGCTATCGCTGTGAAGTGCATGATATTGAACAAGAAGAAGCCGGATTTCGCCTTAAACTCAATGGCGAGCCGGTGCGCTGCCAGTCGTTGGTGGTCGCCACGGGCGGCCTTTCCATGCCCAAGCTCGGCGCCACCCCCTTTGGTTATCAGCTTGCCGAACAATTTGGCTTAAAAGTACTGCCCACCCGCGCCGCCTTGGTGCCGTATACCTTGCACCAAGAAGACAAAACCCGTTTTGCCGATATTTCTGGGGTGTCGGTGCCGTGTTCGATTACCACCGAATCGGGTGTGTGTTTTACCGAGAACCTGCTCTTTACCCACCGCGGCTTATCGGGACCGGCGGTGTTGCAAACCTCCTCGTTTTGGCAGCCGGGCGAAGCGGTCACCATCGATTTACTCCCCAGTGAGTCGCTAAAAGAGGTGCTGGTGGCGATGCGTGATAAGCACCCCAACCAAACCTTAAAAACATCACTGTCTCGCCTATTCCCCAAACGTTTGGTCGAGGTCTTGATTGCGCGCGATAGCTTGCCAGATAAACCGCTCAAGCAGCTCGATGACAAACAGCTTGATCAACTGCATCACTACTTTCACCAGTGGTCCATTGCCCCAAACGGCACCGAAGGTTACCGCACTGCAGAAGTGACGCTTGGTGGGGTAGATACCCACGCGATTTCCTCGAAAACCCTTGAAGCGCGAGATATTCCCGGCCTGTATTTTATCGGTGAAGTACTTGATGTCACCGGCTGGCTCGGCGGCTATAACTTCCAATGGGCCTGGAGCTCCGGCTGGGTAGCCGGACAGCATGTGTGATCTTGATTTTAAGCGCTCTCTAGTTGACTGTTTTTTAACTTAAAAATAGCAATCCTGTCTCAGTGTTGATACATTAGCGCGCTTGCCATGTCGGATAAAAATTATCCGGCGCTGTGAACCCGCGACGCGCTGGAAGGGCTCGCGGTACCCTAGGGACGGGGTGACGGCTGTTCACTATTGCTACCTCGGTTATCGGGGAGTTTGGAATTAACCTGTCGTTGCTTTGAGAGCCGTTCCCATGCAGTTATCACTAAAACAAAAATTAATTGGGGCATGCTTATCTGCTGTATTGCTGATGGCCGCCTTTCTCACCTGGCTTGCTGTAAGCCAAATTCAAGCCCAAACCCAGTCGAGCATCTATAGCCGCGTCAGTGGTATCGCCGATGCGGCGACCGAATCGATCAGCGGTTGGGTGCAAATCCGTGCTGATATCACCAGTGCCTTTACCGATTACACCAGCAGTAGCCGTCGTGTGAGCTATTTGCAGCAAGCGCGTGAGGCCGGTGGGTTTGACGATATCTACTTTGGCACCCCCAAAGGTGCCATGTATCGCTCGCGTCCTGAGCGCAACCGCGATGATTATGACCCTCGCGTCCGCCCGTGGTACAAGCAAGCGGTGAGCGAAGGTAGCCCGATTATTACCACTGCTTACAGTGATGCGATTACCGGTGCGATGCTGGTGACCTTGGCCGAGCCGGTGCGTCGTAATGGCGAATTAATCGGTGTGGTGGGCGCAGATGTGTTGATTGACCAGTTGATCCGTGACGTGACCCAATTAAAAGTGGGCAAAAATGCGAATGCGATGCTGCTAGGTGCTGATGGCACTTTTCTCGCTCACAAAGACAAAGCGCGCCTGCTAAAACCGTATCGCAGCCTGTCTCCTGAGCTGAATGAAAACCGCGTGCGTCAGGCGTTGGCACAGCAATCGCTGGTGGAACTGCCTGTCGATGGCGTTGATAAACTGTTTTATTTTGCCTCGGTTCCTAACACCGATTGGGTACTGGCGATTGAGCTGGATAAGCGCACTGAATACGCCAGCCAGCGTGATACCTTGTTCGACCTGATGCTGACCGCGGTGGTGATCACTTTGCTGGTGGCCGGTGCCGTGACGTGGTTGATGCACGTGTTGTTCCGTGACTTGCTCAATGTATCCGCCGCGCTAGAAGAAATTGCCTCCGGTGAAGGGGACTTAACCCAGCGCCTTGAGCCACACAGTAATGATGAAATTGGCAAACTTGCTAACAACTTCAATCGCTTTGTCGGCAACATGCACACTATGGTGTCGCACTTACGTCAGCTGTCTGGCTCGCTCAAGCAACAAGCCGAGCTGACCGCAGCACAAGCGGAAGAGCGCTCCACCCGGATTGGTCATCAGCAAGATGAAATCAATATGGTGGCGACCGCTATCCATGAAATGGCCTCGGCGACCCAAGATATTGCCGGCAATGCCGATAATACCGCGCGCACCGCCCAAGAGACTGAAAGCGTTGCCAACGATGGCGGCCAGCAAGTGGAGCAAAGTAAGCACTCGATCACCGAGCTTGCCCGTGAAGTAGAAGCGGCGACCGGTGTGATTGGTGAGCTGGATCAGCATGCGCACAGCATCACCAGCATCTTGTCGACCATTCAAGAAGTGGCCGAGCAAACTAATCTGCTGGCATTGAATGCCGCGATTGAAGCAGCACGCGCCGGTGAGCATGGCCGTGGCTTTGCGGTGGTAGCCGATGAAGTACGGATATTGAGCCAGCGTACCCATGCTTCAACCACCGAAATTCAGCAAATGATTGATACCTTGCAGCAGGCAACCGGTCGCGCGGTGACTATGATGCAAGATAGCCAGCAACGTGCGCATGCGAGTGTGGAAGATGCCAGTGCGGCGAACGAAAGCTTGAGCCAGATTGTCGCGGCGGTGAGCCAAATTAGCGATATGGCCACCCAAATTGCTTCGGCAGCGGAAGAGCAATCGAGCGTCACCGCGGAGATCACCCGTAACTCAGAGGGCATTCGCGATGTGTCCAATGAGCTATCGACCGAAGCGGATGAAGCCGCGCGTCAAGCCGCGACGTTATCCGAGCTTTCTCATAGCCTCGAGCAAGAGATCAGCCGCTTTAAGCTGTAACCCATAAACGACGTAAATGCCGGGCATGGCAGCGCGCTGTGCTCGGCGTTTTTTTGTTCACGCGTTTGACGTCAGCATCTTGGGGGCGGGGAGCGGTGTGGTGTGATGGTGGCGATCGGCCTCGTAACTCTCCATAAAGTGGGCAAGAAAATGGTCCAGCTGCGTAGCGGCGTTCACGTCGCCTTGGCTTCGTAGTAATGCACTCACCGCTTCACTGGTACACAGGTGTCCCGGTGGCTGGTTGCGCCTGAGCGTATATTGCGAGTCGGCTGTCGACGGCAAACTGACCCGAGGCAGACCATTGAGCCACGGACTTTTATTGAGCATTTTTCGCGCCTGCTGCCAAGTGGCATCCAGCACCACAAACTGTAACGGCGCGCGAGGTGCATTGGTGGCGGCTAACGTCTCTGCGCAAGAAGCTGAACTATCCGCGCAAGAGACAGGCCGAACCGCGTCAGCAAATAGCCTATCGGCGGGGACGGCATCATCACAGGGAAACAACAACCAAGGTGACACATCACCGCGCGCCCAGCTGTCGAGCAAGGCTTGCGGTGGTTGTTTGCGTTGCCAAATCTCTATCTGAGTGTGGGGCAGCGCCGCTTTAACCAGTTTGCCGGTGTTGGATTGGCGCGCCGCTTCGTTTTCGTGCATCACCAGCACGCATTGCAATTGGCTTTCCAGCAGCCAATAGCAGTGACAGATACAGTGATAGGTAAAACCGCATTGGCGGCAGGGCAAACGGGCCATCAGACTCTCCTCAAGGTGTCAGGTTGCTATTGTGCGCAAGTCCGACAAGGAATGCGAGCCCGTGTGCCAAGGGCGCGCGCGTCTACGTTATTCTTCTCCCAATACCGCCCCTTGTTGGGTGGCATAGATGCCATCGGCAAACAAGGGCATGTCTGAGCCATCCGGTTTAGGTGCGCGAGGCGCAGTGCTGGGGTTGAGTGGATAACGCTGCCCATCAAATCGCATCACATGGTGGCCGGCAGGCGCACCACCGCCACCGACCGGCACGACCAAATCATGCCAACCTTTGTTTTGGCTGCGTGCTAATAAAAGGGGCACATGCACCAGTGTCATGCGGCTATTAAACTGCCAGCCTTGCGCGTCGCCTTTAAACACCAATAAGGTGCAGCCGCCACTGCCACAGCTGTCGGTCAAGACCAATAGCTCAGCTTGCCCGTCTTGATTGAGGTCGTGGGTAAGCCAGCGATAAGTGAGAGGGCCGGTTTGGCCATTATCGCTAAGGTAGTCTTTGAGTGCTTTCTCAACGCGCGGGTTTTTCTCGGCGCTGCCTTTCATGCCGGTTTGGTTCGATACGTTCACGGCATCCCCGACTTTGAGCCTCAGCGTTAAGCCGTCGTGACCTAATGAGTAGGTGTTGCCATTAAAGGTTTCCTCGGAGGCGGAGAGGGTAAACCCGTTACGTGTATATATGCGCTCAGACACCACCATTTGCTCGCCACTGCGGGTGGTGAGTACCTGGACTTGGTTCTCCCCGACTGGCTGCCAAATCCCGGTTTCTTTGGTCACCGCTTCCCCTTGTGGGTGGTAGCTGGTGATGGCGCTATGATCGGGCAGCAACGTCAGTTTGGTGGTCAGTGTCGGTTGGCCGGGCGACTGGCTGGTACCTTGGTATTCTCCCGCCCAATGCTGACTGGTATCCACGGAAGGTAAGATCGCACACCCTTGGTAAGTGCCTTTCGCCGTTTTTAAGCGTGCTTGCCAGCCATAGAGGGTGTTGGCGCTTTGTTGGCAGCCTTGGGCGCTAAGCGTTAAAGCGGCTTGTTGAGCATGGAATTGTGCCTGCTCTTGGCTCATGCTTTGTCCGCTGAGCGGGCGCTCTTGTGAGTCTTGCTCGCTTTCCCATGCCAGATGCCCTTGGCCGACAGCGGCTGACCAGGTGGTAGGGGTCTGGCCTTCCGCCAACAAGGTATTACGCGGTTGTGCGCATCCCTCTAATTCGCTGGTGAGCATATTTAAGCGGGTCATGGTCACCGCAGCAGGGTAGTCGGCACTGTACCCGCGGCGTGACACAGGTGTGAAATAGCCCTCAAACTCACTGTATACCGGACCGGACTGCTGCGATAAGGTCGCGCGTTGGTCAGCGGTTAAATCAAGCCAGTACTGTTTTTGACTGCCGCACGGCGTGAAGCTGGCCGTTTCTGGGCTGACAGAGATGCGGCCGGTTTGCATAAAAGGTTGCGGCGTGTGAACCAAGCCGGTTGAAACCTTGTCGCTACGATGGCCCAGCTCTACCGGACCAGAGGTGCTACCGCACCCGGCGAGGGCAAGCAAACTCATCGAGGCGATGATAAGGGGACGAAGAGATGGCACGAAAAACTCCTTGTACTGAGCGAGAGTAGGCAGGCTTGCGCCCTGAATGCAGGCAGGGCAAGATTGCCGCCACCATCCGATTAAGAGCAAGCTAGCATGAGTTATTGGTTATTTAAAACAGAGCCAGATACCTTTTCGATAGACACACTAAAACAGCAAAAGGTTTCATGCTGGGAAGGGGTGCGCAATTATCAAGCGCGTAATATGCTGCGTGATGAGGTCAAAGTGGGCGATGAGGTGCTGATTTATCATTCCTCGTGCAAACAAGTGGGTGTCGCCGGTGTGGCGACCGTGGTCCGCGCCCGTTATCCCGATCATACCCAATTTGAGCCAGATAGCGGCTACTTTGATCCGAAAGCCACACCTGAAACCCCACGTTGGTTTATGGTGGATGTGGAATATCAGCGTCATGTGCCACTGATTAAGTTGGCTGAAATGAAACAAAACCCGGCGCTGGCCGAGATGCCGTTAGTGAAAAAAGGTAACCGACTGAATGTGATGCCGGTTACCGCAGCGCAATGGCAGGCGATCCTGGCGATGGCGGGGGAATAGTGCATCGCCATCAGGCGCCTGTTGGCTCACGGTGTGAGCCAGGTCGCTTATAAAAGTGAGTCTAATAGGTGCGCTTTCAAATAGCGCGCCACCGCTTCATCAGCATGACTACCAATAATGGCTTTATCTGAGAGGGTGGCCTTGACGCGCGCTTGTGCGGTGGCCATTACCAAGCCTTGTCCGGCGGCACGTAGCATTTCGACATCGTTCATGCCATCGCCAAACGCGATACAGTCTGCCAAGTTGAGCTGATGACGACGCGCCACTTCCTCTAACGCGGCGCCTTTGGACACCCCATTGCCCATTACTTCCAGGCAGAATGGCGTCGAAAATGCCACGCTGATGTTCTCGCCATACTGCGACAAAAACTGATGCTCGTATTTGAGTAGATGGTCGTGATCGTGGCGAATAAAGAAAATCTTCGCGATGTTATCGACCGGTGGGTTGTCCACATCAAACTCCTGGGCGTTAAAGCCAGAGTCTTTATGATAGCGGGCGAGCTCTTCATCCATTTTGCTCAGCAGCCAGTCATTATCGCGGTAGAGGTGAATGGTGACGGTCGGATCCTGCTTCACCTCGTTAATCAGGTTGGCAACAATCTCAGGGTCAACATTGTGTTGGAATACCAAGTTGTCATCACTGTCATGCACGCGTGCGCCATTGGAGGTGATCATGTATGCAGGAATGCCAACGGTTTCACGAATGCTCGCTACGTCAACATGATGACGACCCGTGGCAAACACAAAATGGATGCCTTGCTGGTGCAGTTGTTCCAACACCTGTTTGGTATAGGGCGCGATACTGTGCTCTGGGGTGAGCAGGGTACCATCGAGATCGGAAGCGACGAGTTTGTACATCATGTCCTCATTAGTTAGGCGATCACAATCACAGTATGTTTGAGTCTACTGCAACTGACGACGGTGAAAAAGGGAACCCTCTCACTGAGCGATTTCCGCTTTTAGTGTTGGCTCTGACGTTGAAAAAAATCATCGATGGCCGTGAACGCTGCCAGCCGATGTGTATCGGTTTCAAACAAGATTTCATGTCGTGAGCCTTGAAAAAACTGCCATTGACTCGGCTGATTGGCTTGCCGGCGTAAAAAATGGAACTCGGCCACCGCGGGATTAGACACAATCTGCTCGCCGCCAGCTTGGCAAATGAGTGTCGGAGTGGCCAATTGGGGGGCGATGGCTAAGCAGTGCTGGGCTGCGGCCATTCCCTCTGCAATCCAGCGAGCGCTAGGTCCGCCGATCTGCAGTTGAGGTTGGTTGATGTAGAGCTGACGAAACCAGGCATACCGTGCGCGAGAATGGGTCAGGCGGTTTTGCTCAAACGGCACATGACGATAGCCAACTTGTCCGGGCCCAAACCGTGGTGGATGCTGATAGCGCGCCAGCGAACGACACAACCAAGGCGCGATACGTCCAAGCCACGGGCTGACGTGCACGCCAAACATCGGCGCGGTCATTGCAAGCCCGTCTATCGCGTGGGGAAATCGATGCGCATAGAGTGCGGCGATGGCCCCGCCCATAGAGTGGGCGAGCATAAAGGTATGGTCGTACTGTCGGTGCGCCCCGATAAACTGCATGAAGGTCGCCAGATCAGTGACATAGTCGTCAAAGCGTTCGACATGACCCAGATCGCGCGGTTTGATCACGAGCCGCTCGGACAAACCTTGGCCGCGGTGATCAAAGCTGTAAACGTCATAGCCCATCTGAACGAGGTCATAAAAGATCTCTTGATACTTCATCACGCTTTCAATGCGGCCATTGACCACCACGACCGCTTGCCTATTCTGCGGACGGGTAAAGCTGCACCAGTGTAAACGTAGCCCTCCTTCCCCGTGGAAGTAGCCTTGTTCACGCTGTTGCCAAAAAGGTGTTATGTGGTGCTTAAATGCGTCGCTCAGCACTGCTTCACGGGCGAGAGAGTGCGCGTCAAAAGCCGGCTGATCCTTACTGTCGGCGAGATCTGTCATCTTGGTTTACCATCACTGAGATAGGTTTACTATAACCGTCTTAAAGGATGGATGAAAATGACACTTATGGGAAAAGCGCCGCGCCAAAAAGAAAAGGCAAGCGCGAGCGCTTGCCTTAACACCGAATAACGATACGTTACTGGTTGAAGTTGTAGTAGGTTTCTGCACCAGGGCCAACGGGCAGACCGAGCACGAAAACCCATACGTAGAATAGGATGCTCCATCCCACCATAAAGATCATCGAATAAGGCAACATGGTGGCAATCAAGGTGCCTATGCCAAGGTTTTTCACATAGCGACACGCCACCGCCAGAATCAGCCCGAAGTAACTCATCATCGGGGTAATGATGTTGGTCACTGAATCGCCAATCCGGTAGGCTGATTGAATCGTCTCTGGGGCATAACCGACCAGCATCAACATAGGTACAAAGATGGGGGCGGTGATGGCCCACTGCGCCGATGCCGAGCCGACCGAGAGGTTAATCAGGCCACACATCAAGATGAAGGCAAAGAATAATGCTGGCCCTGTTAAACCGATGGTTTGCAAAAAGTCAGCGCCGCCGACCGCAATCACTTGGCCAAAATTGGTCCATTTAAAGAACGCCACAAATTGCGCCGCGAAAAACACCAGCACGATATACATGCCCATGGCGCTCATCGACTTAGACATCGAATCAATCACGTCGCGATCGTTATTGATGGTGCCGACGGTACGGCCAAACACAATACCGGGAACGGCAAAGAACACCATAATAAAGGCAACAATGCCTTTCAAAAACGGCGAGCCTGCCACTTCATTGGTCTCGGGGTGACGCAGTGGTCCCCACTCTGGGACGATGGTGAGCGCTAAAATGCCGCTGACAATCAGCACCGCAATCCCGGCATTACGAAGACCGCGTTTCTCGTCATCATTAAGCTTGCTCGCGGAGGCGGCGGCGACATCTTCAGAGGCTTGGTCGTGGTCATACTGGCCCAGCTTAGGCTCGACAATCTTATCGGTGATCCACGCACCAACAATCGCGATGAAGAAGGTAGAAACGAACATAAAGTACCAGTTCATTTCGGGCCCAACGATGTAGTCTGGGTCAATCATTTGCGCGGCTGACTCGGTGATCCCCGACAGCAAGGGGTCGACAGTTCCCAACAACAAGTTAGCAGAGTAACCGCCTGATACCCCGGCAAACGCTGCGGCAAGCCCGGCTAATGGATGACGGCCTAATGAATGGAAGATCATCGCGGCAAGCGGGATTAAAACCACGTAACCGAGCTCTGAAGCCGTATTCGAGATAATACCGGCAAAGACAATGGTAAAGGTGACGGTACGGCGCGACGCGCCCATTACCAGGCCGCGCATGGAGGCTGACAGCAGTCCTGAATGTTCTGCGACCGACACACCGAGCATGGCCACCAGCACGGTGCCGAGTGGGGCAAAGCCGGTAAAGTTTTTCACCAAGTTGGTGACGATCATTTGCAAGCCTTCGGCGTTGAGCAGGCTTTGCACATAAATCATGCCATCTGCCGCACGTCCTTTTGCGCCCTCTGGGCGAGGATCGGCGACAGACACATCAAAGTAGCCAGCGACACCCGAGGCGATCAGGATAGCGACACAGAAAATCGCGAATAAGGTCACTGGATGAGGGAGCAGGTTGCCGAGCCACTCGACGGTATCGAGAAAGCGCGTAAACAGTGTGCGCTTGTGCGGCCCACCTTGTTGCTCTGTGGTACTTGAGTGCATGGGGTTGGTCTCCTTCGTTGTACTGCATTTCCCGTCTATGGGAAAAGGAGGCCGAATGTTAATTGTTTTTTAACTTAAATAGCAAGATTAAAAGCTAGTTAGTGAGCGTAAAACTCGATCTACGTGCTGCTAATGAGGCAAAAAAGAAACATATTTGACTGGATAATGACTTTAACGGACATCATTTGACGCGAAGTTGGCGTATGATGGATGCGTGCTCGATCCGGTCACTGGTTAAAAGTGTTAACAAATGCAACAGACTGAAACACAGACACATATTGATTACCTCGACATATTGCGTGTCCTCGCTGCCTTTTTCGTGGTGGCGATTCATGTACTGGGTCCGTATCGGTTTCAAATTGGTGATATTGCGCTGAGTGATTGGGTGGTCGCGGTAGGGCTAAACAGTGCAAGCCGCTGGGCGGTGCCGATTTTTATTATGATTTCGGGCTTACTGCTGCTCTCGTCGACGCGGCCTTTCCGCTTGCGCCATTTTATCCGTCGCCGCGTGGTTAAGGTGGTGGTGCCCTTTCTGGTGTGGTCGTTCGCGTTTGCGTGTCTGTCTGGACTGACGCCGGATGGTTTTTCGTGGCAGACCGTCACCCAAACATTGGGCGCGGCCCCTCAGCATGAAACTTATTATCACCTTGGCTTTTTCTACTATTACATCCCGTTGCTGCTGTGGGTGCCATTGCTACGCCCGTTAATGCCACGCTTACCGTCATGGTCAGTGGCTTTTATCGGATTAGCATGGATAAGCTTAACGGCTTGGTATTTAACCGGCGCGCATGGCTGGTGGCGGAATGATTTTATCCTCTATGGCGGCTACTTATGGTTAGGCTATTGGCTACACCAAGCGCCACGTGCGTTGTTACTGTGGTGGGCGCTGGGCTTACTGGCTTTGGGTATGACCGAGTATCACGTGTTAACCACCAGTGTTGCACATCAGCGTTATATCACTGAGGGTTGGTTATCGTATACCACGATCAACACGGTGCTGATTAGTGCGGCACTTTTCCTTGCCGTCAAACATTGGCGAGCGAATAAAGCGACACCATCGTGGGTTGCAACCCTGAGTCGTTATAGCCTAGGGATCTACTTGATTCACCCAGTGTTCCTTTGGCCCGTCAGGGCTTACTGGCCCACTTTATCGCCCGCTCTGGTTTGGATCCCCTTGCTGACGCTATATGCCTTTGCGGGGGCGGCGCTGACCACTGCTGTATTGCAACGATATCGCGCCACCGCGTGGTTGGTGCCATAAATGATGACACTTTTGACGACAACGGCGGTCATAACTGATTGAATATAGGATGACAGGATCAGATCGCAATCATGAAGCCTGATGCCCCTAAATGGTATAAAAACCACCATACTCATAAAATGGGAGCTGGTAAGGAGAGAGAGCATGGATGACGTCGCAGTCGTGATTAAGCACAGTAAGCGCCTAGAAGGCTTGCTGCGTGAGCACTATCACGCCGAAGGGAAGGGGCTACATCAGCTCATCGACAGTAGCCAAAAACGCCTGCCGCATGATGTGATCAAAAAGCTGCGCTTTGTCGCCACTATTCGTAACAAGGTCGTTCATGAAGAGGGTTACGAAGTGGACGATATACGTGAATTTATATCGGTGAGTAAGTATTGTGAGTCAGAATTAGTACCGCGAAGCAACCGATTGATTTGGCGGCTTGCCGCGGGGCTTATCCTGCTGTTTACCGCGGGGGCAATTGGTTTTTACGCGCAAGTGTGGCCGCAATGGAGTGGCTAGCTAACCACAATAATCGGTTGTCACCCCACGGTTAACGTTACGATTTTTTTAAACTGGATCTTGTTCTCATCAAGGGACGCTGGACATCTCCGCCAGCCAGCCTAGACTTGGCGTCCTTGTCTTGAAAGGAATGATACTCATGTGGAGCTGGTTCGCTGTCTGTTGTTCTGGACTGCTGCATATCTCCGCAGCCTACCGGGGCCCACGTTGGCAGTTTTATCTTTTTAAACCGCTGACTATTGTGATGCTCATGGCGATAGTGGGCACTCACATTAGCGTCTCTCATTATGCGCAATGGGTCTTCGTCGCGCTATTGCTCTCTGTGGTGGGCGATGTCTTTTTAATGCTCCCCAAAGACAGGTTTGTGCAGGGGTTAACCAGTTTTTTACTCGCACACCTGGTCTATATCTTCGCGTTTTGGGCGCAATTTGACGGCCATATGGTATGGTGGCTGCCCGCCATGTTGTCTGGCCTGGGCATTATCGTCTTTCTTTTACTGCTCCCAAACTTAGGGCAGCTCGCGCTGCCTGTGGCCGTGTATATTGCCGTGATCACCCAGATGGTATGGGCGGCCGGTGAATACTGGCTCAATACTCACTCCCCCGCGGCGGCACTCGCACTGGCCGGTGCTATCTGTTTTATGGTGTCAGATACCGTGCTGGCGTTTGCGCGTTTTAAGGGCGAATTTCGTGCGGCACAAGCGATGGTGATGTCGAGTTATTTTTTAGCGCAAGCACTGATCAGTGCCTCGGTGGTGATCGCCCAAGGAGGGTGAGATGGAAAAAGTCTATCAAGCGATGAACACCTTGGAGGCGCACAGCTTAAAAGGCCTGTTATCCAGCCATCGTATTGATTGTGTATTGAAAGGCGAAGCGCTGAGTGCGGCAGTGGGCGAGTTACCCACTGATGTGCAAGGCGTAACCTTATGGGTTGCCCCAGAAAATGTCGCTCAAGCAAGGCAATTACTGCAGGCGTATGAAGAGCAAAGCGAGACACACTGGGTATGCCAGCACTGTGGAGAAGAGAACGCCGGCAGTTTTGAACTATGCTGGCAATGCCAGCATAGTCGCGAATGACACTTACATCATATGCTTGCGGCGAATATCGAGCAGCGCAAAAATCCCAAAAATCAGGATTGACCATTTTTCCCAGCGCGTCATGGTAATTTTGTCGCCAAATGCTCCTAAGAAAATCAGCATTTGTAGCCCATGCATCACCAACAAAAAGCCGGTCATGATATAGAGCGCCATGGCGGCCACCCCTGGAAACGGGTGAACGATGTTGGCCAGTAAGACGATCCAAACAAAGGCGATGGCCGCTTTGGCGAGTAGAATTAGTCCTTTCATAGTGTGTCTCTTACGTTTGGTCGTTGAAATATAGACGGAAGTTGACTTGTCCTGCACGTTTTTCACGATGACAGTGCCAGTTTCCTGGGACGTGATAGTCATCCAGCTCACTTTCCGCTTCAACGTAAATACATGCCCCAGGTGCGAGCCATCCGTTGTTTGCGAGCGCAGCCAAGGTGTCGTTAAGCAACCCTTGATGAAACGGGGGATCGACAAAGACCACATCGAACGGGCCGTTTTGCGGTGGCGCGGCGAGTAGAGTCAGTGCATCTGTGCTATCTACTTGCGCATTCTCTGCGCCAAGCTGATCGAGGTTATCTCGAAGTTGTTTGGCCGCTACGGGGTTTTTTTCGCAAAACTGCGTCCAAGTCGCGCCGCGAGAGAGCGCTTCAAAGCCCAGTCCACCACTGCCCGCAAACACATCCAAGCAGCGCGCTCCCGGAAGATGGGGCGCCAGCCAATTAAATACGGTTTCTTTCACCCGGTCGGTAGTGGGGCGTAACCCCTGTGCGTCTTGCACGACAAGCTTACGGCCACGCCAGCGGCCAGCAATGATACGAACAGCTCCAGCCCCACGGGAAGCGTGAGCTGATGAAGATTTGCGGTTGGCGCGTTTAACCATAGATTTTTTGACCGTAAAGAAGGTGATAGACTATGCCGATTCGGTATTGAGCCGCTGATTGTATCAAGCATGCTTTAGGATTTGCCAATGGCAGAAAAAAAGAAACGTGGATTTATGTCATGGTTGGGTCTGGGTCGGAAAAAAGACCAGACACAGCCTGAACCAGAACAAGCGTCACCAACGACTGCGCCAGACGTGGCGGAAGAGACGGCAGAGTCAACCACATCGGTAGAAACATCGATTGATGAGGCGAACTCGCAACAACCGCAAGAAACCCTTGCATCTGATAGCGAAAGCGAAGTCAATACCGTGCCAGAGCCAGAGCCAGAGCCAGAGCCAGAGCCAGAGCCAGAGCCAGAGCCAGAGCCAGAGCCAGAGCCAGAGCCAGAGCCAGAGCCTGAAAGATGGCGAAGCCTTGTATGGCATTCTTAAACAAGAAATGGCGCAGATGCTGGAAAAGGTCGAGCAACCGTTGGTGCTGACTGACCAAAAGCCTTACGTGATCTTAATGGTCGGGGTCAATGGAGTGGGCAAGACGACCACCATCGGCAAATTAGCACGCCAGTTCCAAGCTCAAGGTAAATCTGTGATGCTGGCTGCCGGTGATACCTTCCGTGCGGCCGCGGTCGAGCAGCTGCAAGCTTGGGGCGAACGCAATCAGGTGCCCGTGGTCGCGCAACACACGGGTGCAGACAGTGCTTCTGTGTTGTATGACGCGATTGAAGCGGCCAAAGCGCGTAACGTCGATGTGGTGATTGCGGATACGGCAGGACGTTTGCAGAACAAAGCCAACTTGATGGAAGAGCTGCGCAAGATTGTGCGCGTGATGCAAAAGCTGGATGTGGGTGCCCCACATGAAGTGATGCTGACCCTGGATGCCGGTACCGGACAAAACGCCATCAGCCAAGCGAAATTGTTCAATGAAATTGCACCGATAACGGGGATTACGCTGACAAAATTAGACGGCACTGCCAAAGGCGGGGTGATTTTTGCTGTGGCAGAACAATTTAATATTCCGATTCGCTATATTGGTGTCGGTGAAGGCATTGAAGATTTACGCACCTTTAACGCCAACGACTTTATCGAGGCGCTCTTTAGCCGGGAGGAATAACCGTGATTCAGTTTCAGCAGGTAAGCAAAGCCTATCGGGGTGGCCGTCAGGCGCTGCAAAAAGTCAGCTTTGAGCTTCCCAAAGGGGATATGGCGTTGTTAACCGGCCATTCTGGCGCCGGGAAAAGTACGCTGCTGAAACTGATCTGCGCCATTGAACGTCCTAGTGATGGGCAGATTTACTTCAATGGCCATGATATTTCCCGCATTCCGCGCCAAGACATTCCGTTTCTACGGCGCCATTTAGGGATTATTTTTCAGGATCATAACCTGCTGATGGACGCGACTGTCTACGAGAATGTGGCGTTACCGCTGCGTATTGAGCAGCAGCCAGAAGGTGAAATCAAAAAACGCGTGTCTGCGGCGTTAGATAAAGTGGGGCTGTTGGATAAAGCGCGTTGTTTCCCGATTCAATTATCAGGCGGGGAGCAGCAGCGCGTTGGGATTGCCCGGGCGGTGGTCAATCGCCCGCAAGTCCTGTTGGCGGACGAGCCAACGGGGAATCTCGATGCCGCTTTGTCAGCGCAGATTATGGAGCTGTTTCGCCTGTTCAACCAAGTGGGCGTGACCATTCTTATGGCGACCCATGACACCAGCTTGCTTGAGCAGTACCGCCACCTTAGGCGGTTTGATCTCCAGCAAGGCAGTTTGGCGGAGGTCAGTCATGGCTGAATCTTTTATGCAGACGCAAAAGCGTCATGCCTCCACTGCTTGGCGGGATCTGTTTCAACGCCCGATGGGGAATCTACTCACCTTGATGGTGTTAGCGGTTGCACTTTCCTTACCCGCGACGTTTTACTTATTGGCCAAGAATGTGGTAACAGTGAGCGCGCAGTGGCATAGCCCTGCTGAGCTCAATGTGTTCTTAACGCCGGATCAATCGTCGCAGCAAGGTGAAGCACTGGCTAAGCAGCTGAGGGAGTGGCCCGCCATTGATAGCATTGAATACATCTCGCCTGACCAAGGTATGGCGTCGCTAAAACAGCAGCGAGGCTTTAATCAAGCGGTGAGCTTGTTAGATAATAATCCACTGCCTGCTGTGTTGGTGGTGGTGCCTGACGTGACCCCCGCAGATGGAGAAGACGCCACCTCTTTGACCGCGCGTGTGGAAGCCTTGTCCGACAAGCTTTCGGCACTGGCTGAAGTCGAGGAAGTGCGGTTAGATACTGATTGGCTGGCACGTTTGGACGCGATCAAAACACTGGCCATTACACTTGCTTGGCTTTTTTCCGGGTTGATGTTGGCAGCTGTCGTGCTACTTGTGGGGAATACCTTGCGGTTGCAGGTACTCCATCATCGTGCACGGATCCAAGTGATGAAAATGGTAGGAGCCACCGACCGTTTTATCTTACGGCCTTATCTTTATATGGGCGCATGGTTGGGCGGACTGGCGGCGATCGTCGCGTGGTTACTCACCGGGTTAAACACCTGGTTGATGGATGGGGCGGTGCGGCAATTTGCACAGCTTTATGACAGTCCCTTTACCCTTAGCGGACTCAATTGGGATGAATCTTTGCTATTGTTAATGGGCTCAATCCTACTAGGAGTGTTGGCGGCGTTGCTGGCGACGCGCCGACATTTAAAAGAAATTGAACCTGTGTAGGGTTAATACGGTCATAGACTCACAACAGACAGATAAAGGCTTGCAGTTTGCCCCTGCTTGGGTATATTTTTGCATGCTTAATCAGCAATTCGGTCTTCGACGATTCGGAAACGAGGTTTGAATGACAAAAGAGATGAACGCATTGGCACCGATTGTTCAAGATAACATCGACGGTTATCTGCAAGCGGTAAACAGCCACCCTATGCTCAGCGCTGAAGAGGAGCATTCGCTGGCCGAGCGTCTCCATTATCATGGTGATCTGGAGGCGGCGAAGTCGCTGATCCTATCTCACTTGCGTTTTGTTGTTCATATCGCCCGTGGATACACCGGATACGGTCTCCCGATGGCAGACTTGGTACAAGAAGGCAACATTGGTTTGATGAAGGCGGTGAAGCGCTTCAACCCAGAAGTTGGCGTGCGCCTCGTGTCCTTTGCTGTCCATTGGATCAAAGCTGAAATTCACGAGTACGTATTGCGTAACTGGCGTATCGTTAAAGTGGCAACCACCAAAGCGCAGCGTAAGCTTTTCTTTAACTTGCGTAAAAACAAAAAGCGCTTGGGTTGGTTTAATAACGACGAAGTGAATATGGTCGCAGAGCAACTCGGCGTGGAAGCGTCTGAGGTGCGCGAAATGGAAGCTCGGTTGGCCGCACAGGATGCGACCTTTGAAGCGCCGGCGAATGCCGACGATGAGCGCGAAAGCGGTCCAATGGCCCCTGTCTATTATCTGGAGGACAAAACCTCAGATATTGCCGCGTCGCTAGAGGCGGAAAACTGGGAGTCGCACGCAAACCGCCGATTGGCCAGTGCACTATCCGCATTGGATGAGCGCAGCCAACATATTGTCCGTTCTCGTTGGTTAGACGACAACAAAGCCACGCTGCAAGATCTCGCGGATCATTATCAAGTGTCGGCGGAGCGGATCCGTCAGCTAGAGAAGAACGCGATGAAAAAGCTTAAACAAGCAATGGGTGATGCGCTGTAAGATCGTCTTCGATCAAAGCTGAACCGGCCATGAGGCCGGTTTTTTTATGCCTGTTGCCAGGGAAAAAGAAAAGTGTTGAAGAGGTTATTCACAGCTTATCCTGGATCCTTACTACATCTAGTGGATCCGGTATAACGATCATCGCTTATCAACGCAATCCACACCTTTTTCCACAGTCGACTAAAAAACGAACACTGTTGGCGGGGGGAAGCAGACGTGTGAGATCAAACTCAGGTACAATGCGGACTTGTTTCGAGGAGCACGTTATCCTCGTGTGACGTCAGCTGGGAATAATTTTGTGAGTGAAGGGGTAAAAGGTATGGATCAGTTTGCACACATCTCTGTGACCGATGCGTGGGAAATGCTGCGTGATGATCAGCAAAATGCAGTATTAGTGGATATTCGCGATCCACAAACGTTTCAGGTTGCGCACCCTCAAGATGCGTATCACCTAACGAACGATACCTTGGTGGCGTTTATGGATCAGGTTGACTTTGATCAGCCGGTGCTGGTGATGTGTTATCACGGGATCAGCAGCCAAGGCGCGGCGCAGTACTTGATCAATCAAGGCTTCGATGCGGTATATAGTGTCGATGGCGGGTTTGAAGCCTGGCAACGTCAAGCCCTTCCCACCGCGTCGGGTATCGATCTTAAATAGGAGCCTCAATAGGACAGCTCATGCAAAAAATCGCGGTACTGCCAAATGCGCGCTTGGCTCAGGCATTTGTCGATTATGCGGCAGCGCATCACGTCACTCTTGAACTCGCCCCTGAGCCGGAAACGCAGGTGGCGATTTGGTTGGTGAACGACAACGATAAAGCCTGGGTGGATAGCGAGCTGGAGCGGTTTATCGCTGACCCCATGCATAGCCGTTATCAAGCGGCGTCTTGGCAGGTGGCAGAAACCCGCCATGCCCGTTTTCACTACCCCTCCTCAGGGTTATGGCAAACGGTCAAAGATAAATCTGGTCCGGTGACCTTGGCGGTGATGTGCGCCAGTGTGGTGTTGTTTGCGTTGATGACGCTGGGCGGGTTTGAGGTTGTCGTACGCAGCTTACTGTTTCCGGCTAATAGTGGTCAGCGCTGGCAGCTGTGGCGTCTATTCAGCCATGCGCTCCTGCATTTTTCCGCTTTGCATATTATCTTCAACTTGCTCTGGTGGTGGGTGCTTGGTGGTCGCATCGAGCGCCTCGGCAGTAGCAGTAAGCTGGTTCAAATCTTTTTATTCGCCGCGCTTTTCTCGGGACTCGGTCAGTATTGGTTGGAAGGGCCTTACTTTGGTGGTCTCTCGGGCGTGGTTTACGCGCTGTTAGGCTATTTATGGTGGATGACTTGGCTGGCGCCCTCGCGTGGCCTCACGGTCGAAAAGCCATATGTTGTCTTTATGCTGGCGTGGTTGGTGATTGGCTTTTTCCAGCCGATGGGCATGAACATCGCCAATATGGCGCATTTATTTGGTCTGATCATTGGCTGTTTGCTCGCTCTGTGGGATGCGAAACGCCATTCTTAGCGGATCGGTACTTCTGTCTACATCGCATTATCTCTATCGCGTAAAGAAAAAAGAGCAGGTAACTGCTCTTTTTTTGTTCGTAAGCGCAATTTTATTGCGTCAGATCTATGTTTTTATGTTCGCTTTCACGGTTTTTGTTTTCAGTTTGAGTAATTATTCTACCCGTTGAGCGAATACGAAAATTTATTGCTCACTTCTTTGATTTTTATCCTTTTATAAATCCATCGCGTACATCTTACTGAGGACCCTCTCATGTTTGGAATCTTCCGTCCGGCTGTTCACCGGCAAAGATTGCCTCAAGCGCAGATCGGTGACACCTACACTCGACTGCGCTGGCAACTGTTTATCGGGATTTTTATCGGCTATGCCGGCTACTATCTCGTGCGTAAAAACTTTAGCTTGGCCATGCCGTATTTGATTGATGAATATGGCTTTAGCCGTGGTGATTTGGGGGTAGCGCTCGCCGCTGTGTCCATTGCTTACGGCTTATCAAAATTCTTAATGGGCAGTGTCTCTGACCGCTCAAACCCACGTTATTTCCTAAGTGCTGGGCTGTTAATGTCATCGTTGGTGATGTTCAGTTTTGGTTTACTTCCTTGGACAACCAGCAGCATTACCATCATGTTTATCCTGCTGTTTATTAATGGTTGGGTACAAGGTATGGGCTGGCCTGCCTGTGGGCGCACCATGGTGCACTGGTGGTCACGGAAAGAGCGTGGTGAGCTGGTGTCGGTTTGGAACGTGGCGCATAACGTCGGGGGTGGTTTAATTGGGCCGCTATTCTTGCTCGGCTTGTGGCTGTTTAATGATGACTGGCGTGCGTCTTTTTATGTACCTGCATTTTTTGCCGCATTGGTCGCGGTGTTTATCTGGTTAACGCTACGTGACACCCCACAATCGTGTGGCTTGCCACCGATTGAGGAGTATAAAGACGATTATCCAGAGAACTATGACGAGGAAGCGTTTGAAAAAGAGATGACCGCCAAAGATATCTTCGTCACCTACGTGATGAAGAACCGTTTGCTGTGGTATATCGCGATTGCCAATGCCTTTGTCTATTTGATTCGCTATGGCGTACTCGATTGGGCACCGGTTTATCTTGATGAAGCGAAAGGCTTTACCGTGGATAAATCCTCTTGGGCCTACTTCCTCTATGAATGGGCGGGGATCCCAGGCACCTTATTATGTGGCTGGATGTCTGATAAATTCTTCAAAGGGGCGCGAGCACCTGCCGGTGTGTTGTTTATGGTGCTGGTGACCGTGGCAGTGTTGGTGTACTGGTTTAACCCAGCCGGCAACCCGGGCATCGATATGGTAGCGTTGGTGGCGATTGGTTTCTTGATTTACGGGCCGGTGATGCTGATTGGCCTGTATGCATTGGAGCTGGCACCGAAAAAAGCGGCGGGCACCGCGGCCGGCCTGACCGGTTTATTCGGCTATCTGGGTGGCGCGGTTGTCGCGAACATTGCGCTTGGCTATACCGTCGACCACTTTGGCTGGGATGGTGGCTTTATGCTGCTCACCGGCGGGTGTGGGTTGGCTATCTTCTTCCTGTGTTTGGCATGGGTCGGGGAGCATCGCGTGCGTCGTGACACAGCTGTGCACGCTGTCTAAGTGATCTGTCTTGGCATCGCCTAGTGGCTATGCGTAAACTAGGAAGCCCTCGTGATCGCGGGGGCTTTTTTTGTAAGGGGAGAAGCAGTGAAGCAAAACAAACGTCATCAGCAAATCATTGATCTGGTTAAGTCACAAGGATACGTGAGCACGGAAGACTTGGTTGAGCGCTTCAATGTCAGCCCGCAAACGATTCGACGCGATCTCAATGAATTGGCGGCAGAGAACCACATTCGTCGTCATCATGGTGGCGCGACGGTGCCGTCCAGCTCAGAAAATACCGCGTATGCGACCCGTAAGGTGCTTCAGCAGCAAGAAAAAGACACCATCGCACAGGCCTTGGTCAAACATATTCCTGATGGGGCGACCTTGTTTATCGATATTGGTACCACACCTGAAGCGGTGGCACGCGCGCTACTAGACCATCATAACCTGCGCGTGGTGACCAACAACTTGAATGCGGCCGCGATCTTAATGCCAAAGCAGGACTTTACGGTGATTATTGCGGGCGGCGAGGTACGGAATCGCGATGGGGGGATTGTCGGTGAGGCAACGCTCGACTTTGTCTCTCAGTTTCGGCTCGACTTTGGCATTCTTGGCATCAGTGGTATTGATGATGATGGCTCATTACTCGACTTTGACTACCATGAAGTGCGCGTCAAAAAAGCCATTCTTGATAACAGTCGTTGTGTGATGCTGGCAGCAGACCATACCAAGTTTGGCCGCAATGCCATGGTGAATTTGGGCAATATCACCCAGCTGGATATGGTCTTTACTGACGCAACGCCACCAGCTCAGATCCGTGACATGCTGAGCGCACAGGGAAGCCACCTTGAGGTGATTAGCCACCCTGAGCCCGTCGCTAACGTCACGGCTGAGTGATTATTGATATAAGTATTTTGTGAATAACAGGTCGGTGAGCATGCGGCGATTGGTTTCGGCGAGTAGGTGCTCGTTGACTTTCTCTAAACAGGTTTTGCGAATCGTTTCTCGGCCAGACAACGACTTTATCTGGGTGGCGGTTTGCTGGTTTAGGGTTTCAATAATCACATCGCGGATCAGGGGAGAGTGATACTCCAGCTCACTGACGAGTTTGGGGTTATCGACCATCAACTCGACTTTCACCTTGATAAAACCTAATCGACGACCTTCGGTGACATAGTTGGTGGTAATCTCAGGCTCTAAGGAAAAGTAACTGTATTTGGGGTTACCCTCACCCTCTTCTTGTGCATGGACGGCGGCACTAAGCCAGAACAACACGCTCAGTACGACCATTAATAGGGGTTGTTTTTTACTCATAGTGACCCAGTTATTCCGTTCATGGTGTGACAGGGATAGGCTGAGCGCATTCTCCAAACGCAACCAGCCTGATACAATTACCAGCCGAGTATAGCAACATTGTCCCCCCCTTAGCGGTAAGGACAGGCGAATTTTGCGCGATGTGGCACAGGAAACAATGTCGGAATTAAATCATACCTATTTAGAAGCGCTGCAAACGGCACGCTGGGAGCGACCAGATATTGCGGCGCTAAAGCGCACCGCAGAAGGCAGTTGGTTACTCGAATCACATTCGATGACAGCAAGGTTGAAGCAGCACTGTCATGACTTTGACGTGGATGTGATTGCCGTTTATCAATTAACCCCAGACAAACTGACCGACAGCGAAGCGGCGCTGATTGGCCAAGAGGCTTGTGTGGTGCGTGAAGTGGTATTAAAAGGCGATGGACTTCCTTGGTTGTGCGCGCGTACCTTGATGCCGGCCTCCACCTTAGAAGGGCAAGGGGGACACTTGCATGCCTTGGGAACAGAGCCATTAGGCCAACATGTCTTTAAGCAGCGCGCCTCACGGCGAGATGCAATTGAAACCGCTAATGTGGCGTGTCTGTCCCATCAGTTGCATGCGCGTCGCTCTCGGCTTTGGCTCCACAATCGCCCCATGCTAGTGGCGGAATTATTTCTGCCTAGCTCACCTGTGTATGGAAAGGAGATCCCTGCATGAGCGCAAAACTGGCCGCCTTCGGACAGCTGGCCCGTCTAGACCGGCCCATAGGCACGCTATTGCTGTTATGGCCAACCTTATGGGCCTTGTTTCTCGCTGCCGATGGCATGCCGTCACTGCTAACCCTGGTGGTCTTTGTGCTCGGGGTATATATGATGCGTGCCGCCGGGTGTGTCATTAACGACTATGCGGATCGCCATTTCGATGGCCATGTTAAGCGCACCAAAGACAGGCCCTTACCGGCCGGACGGATCAGCGAAAAAGAAGCGCTCGGCTTTTTTATTATGTTGGTATTCGGTGCGTTTTTGCTGGTGCTCACCCAAAATCGTTTGACCATTCAGCTTTCTTTTGTCGGCGTCGCGCTGGCGTTTATTTATCCTTTTATGAAGCGCTACACCCATCTGCCTCAGTTAGTATTAGGGCTGGCGTTTAGCTGGGCGATCCCCATGGCGTTTGCGGCGGCGCAAAATGCGCTGCCACCAGTGGTTTGGTTGCTGTTTTTCGCCAATATTTGTTGGACCATCGCTTACGACACCTTGTATGCCATGGTCGACAGAGACGATGACGTGAAAATTGGTATCAAATCGACGGCGATTCTATTTGGCCGCTGGGATAAAGCGACGGTGGGTGGCTTACAATTATTAACCCTCGGGCTGCTGATGCTCGCCGGGCAGTGGTTAGCGCTGTCGCCAGCCTATCAGTGGAGCTTATTGGCCGCCTTTGCATTGTTTGTCTATCAGCAATACCTCGCCAGAGAGCGCGAGCGAATGGCGTGCTTTAAAGCCTTTTTGAACAATAACTATGTCGGCCTAGTGATTTTTATTGGTGTATTGGCCGGTATATACGGCTAGTGTCGTGGGTCTGACAACAAACGTGCTGGGTGGGTGAGTTAACTTTTATTCCCAAGCAACTTTTTGCTCAGCTTGGCAACTTCTTGCTTGCGACCGAGCAAAAAGTTGCTTGGAAATTAGTAACTATCTGTAAAATAACAAAATAAAAGTTGGCATGCTTTTCGCTATTTAACCTTTACCACAGTCAATAGGCTGTGCTTAATGATTAAACGTTTATAGGAGCGATTATGCCAACGCCATGTTATATCTCGATTGAAGGGGAAACCCAGGGACTGATTACTGCTGGTGCGTGTACCGCAGACTCCATCGGTGATGCGTTTGTTGAAGGTCACGAAGATGAAATGCTGGTTCAGCAGTTTGACCATAATGTGACGGTGCCTACTGACCCGCAGTCAGGCCAGCCTTCTGGCCAACGTGTTCACAAGCCATTCAAATTCACTGTTGCGCTCAACAAAGCGGTGCCGCTGCTTTATAACGCGCTGTCTTCAGGTGAAAAAATGTCTACCGTCGAGCTGAAGTGGTACCGCACCTCGATTGAGGGCAAACAAGAAAACTTCTTTACCACTAAGCTAGAAAGCGCCTCTATCGTAGACATCCATTGCGAAATGCCACACTGCCAAGACCCTGCCAAGTCTGATTTCACTCAGAACCTTACGGTCTCTATGTCATACCGTAAAGTTATCTGGGAGCACGTTAACGCGGGCACATCTGGCTCAGACGACTGGCGCAAGCCTATCGAAGCTTAATCCTCACCTTGGTGAGGAAACCGCAGCCTGCCTATTGGGCGGGCTGCACCGCGTTCAGCCATGTGCGCATTGAGCGTATCGACTTGTTTCGACAGAAAGGAAGGTAAGTGATGGCAACACTTCATTATACATTCAGTATTAAAGGCCTAGCGGATGAATGCTTTGTCGTGAGAGGGTTTGAGGGCCAAGAAGTCCTCTCTGATGATAGCCGCGTTGATGGAGGGTGCCACGGCTTTCGCTACGATATTGAGCTGGCAAGCCGACATACCGACCTAAAACCGGAGCAAGTGATTGATGCAACGGCAGTACTCACTATGTACCGCAATGGTGAGGTGGCGCAGCGCTTTCATGGTGTTGTCAAGCGCTTCACTCAAGGCGATATTGGTCACCACCATACCTTTTACTCGCTCACCTTGGTCCCAGCCCTCGAGCGACTTGCACTTCGTCATAACAGCCGTATTTTTCAGCATAAGACGGTGCAAGACATTATTGCTGAGCTGCTGCTGGAAATGGGGGTGGAAGACCACCAGTTCTCCCTGTCTCGCAAGCTTGAAGAGCGTGAGTTCTGTGTCCAGTATCGTGAGACGGATTTAGCGTTTATTGAGCGTCTTGCCGCCGAAGAGGGCTTGGTTTACTACTTTGAGCATAGCCAAGACAAGCACATGCTCATCTTTTGTGATGACAACAGCGCACTGACCGCCCTCGAAGCCCCGATCATTTATAACAGCACCGCGGGTGGTGAAGCCGATACGCCTTATATCTGGTCTTTCTCCAAGCAAACTCAAACCGCGGTCTCTGATGTGTATCTTAAAGACTATAGCTTCAAAAAGCCTGCCTATAGCTTTATGCAACAACAGGTCGGTGATGATATGGCTTACCAGCGGCAGACTTATCAACACTTTGATGCGCCAGGCCGTTATAAAGATGATGCCAACGGTCGCGCCTTTAGCCAAGCAAGGCTCGATTATCTACGCCGTGATGCGCGCCTGGCTACCGGGCAAAGCAATCAACCGTTGCTGCGTGCAGGTACTAAGTTCACACTCAGTGAGCATTTAGCCGATGAGATGAACGCCGATTGGTTGGTGGTCTCTATCACGCATAAGGGGGAGCAATCCCAGGCGCTAGAAGAGGCCGGCAGCACAGGGCAAACCACCTACTCTAACCAATTTAAAGTCGTGCCTGCCGCCACGCCTTGGCGGGCGACGCCACAGCCTAAACCCCAGGTGGATGGACCAATGATGGCCACGGTCGTGGGCCCTGAAGGTGAAGAAATCTTCTGTGATGAACATGGTCGAGTGAAGGTACATTTCCCCTGGGACAGAGAGTCAGAAAGAGATGAACATAGCTCGTGCTGGGTGCGCGTGTCGCAAGGCTGGGCCGGGGCGCAGTACGGCTTTATGGCCATCCCGCGTATTGGCCATGAAGTGATTGTATCTTTTTTAAATGGCGACCCTGACCAGCCCATTATTACCGGGCGTACCTACCACGCCACCAACACGCCACCGTATCCACTCCCTGAGTTTAAAACCAAAACGGTATGGCGCAGTGACAGCCATCAAGGCGAAGGCTACAACGAGCTCAGTTTTGAAGACCAAGCCGACAGTGAGCGTGTGTACCTAAAAGCACAAAAAGACAATCAAGTCGATGTCGGCAACTCACAGCAGATCCGTGTTAATTATGATCACAAGCTCGACATTGGTCATGATGAAAACCACGTGGTCGCCAACGATCGCACGTTAACCGTAGAAGGGTCACAATCGCATGCCACGAAAGGGAGTCATGTGAGCGAGGTCAACGGCGATAAGCACCAAAAAGTCGATGGCGACTGGGCGGCCAAAGTCGCGAGTGCGATTGGCTTTAATGCCGACGGCGACATCACCATTAAAAGCGGCGCTAAAATCACCCTGCAAGTGGGCGGCAGTTTTGTGGTGATTGATAGCAGCGGTGTGGCCATTGATGGGGCCAAAATCCTGATCAAGTCAGGCGGCTCACCAGGCGGGATCCCTCTGCCTTCCAGTCCGGCTACCCTCAGCGCCGCGGCCGCAGAAGGCAGTGCGTTTGTTGCGAATTGTCCGCCAAGTGAGGGCTAAGCCATGAGCGAATACCGGTATGCAGTGGTAGACCGTGCGGTGGTGCCTCACATCCTCTCCTTAGCCGACGACCATGAGGCCGCGTCATGGTGTGTTTTTCAGCCTCCGGTGGATGACGCCTTTGCCCAGGTTGCCCCTTATTTGGTCGAGCTTCCTCCTGCGCTTGAGGATGACCTGCAAGCGCGCCGTGAGCCGTGGGGATTTATCTTTACCACCGAGCAACCAGCGAAGGTTGTGCTCAACCACCTAAGAGCCTTGCTCTCGGTGTACAAAGAAGGCAATCCGGCCCCCATTTTCTGTCGCTACTACGATCCGCGTATCATCTGGGCGCTGTTAGATGTCTGCAAGGTACCGCAACAGTACTATGTGTTTGGTCCCATGACAGCGATACAAACCGGGTACCCACAGGCGCGTGAAATGGCGCTCACGCCCATTAAAGTACATCGCCCGCTGACCGAATTGGTCTTATCTGACACGCAATATCAAGCGGTACTCGACCAGTGCATGGTTAACCTCAAGCAAGATGTGCAAGAGATATTACAGGCGCTACCCACACCTGCCTCAGACGGTGACCCAGACAGAGGCGTATTCGCCGATACCCTAGTGACGCAATTAACGAAATGGGGCGTCACCGTCGTGACCGATATCAAAACCATCGCGTCCTTGTGTGTCTCACACAATGTTTCCGATTGGGAGGCCTTGCCCGCCGCATGGCATGCCGAGCTCTCTCATTCCCAACTACCTGGCAGCTACCGCGTGAAAACATTGGTAGCCAAATTAGGAGGCCAACATGAGCTGTAATCATCCCCCCGGCGAGGCGTGTCATTGCAATCGCACCGAGCCTTGCCTGATTGGTTATGCGGTGACCGCAGGCGATAGCACACAACAATATCGTGGTGGCGAAGTGATAGGCGAGCCTGTTGCTGTGATTGATGAAGGCGAGGGCGCAGAGGTTGACATTACCCTTGAAGGGAGTTGCCAAGACGCAAAACCGACCTGCCCGAACGGCTATGTGACTGATAATGAAAACTTTGCGAAAGATTTATCGGTTGGGCAGAACAGTGGCATTACTGTGCGCTCCCCACAGACGGGCGCCTTTGGGTTGTGGGATGCCTTCATGCTGATGTTGGCGGAAGACACCCAAGATGCGTTGCCTTATAAAACCTATCAGATATGCGTGACGCAATGTGATGGCCAGCCACAAGAAGAAACCCACCTTATCTATGATATACCCTTGATTGGTAGCATTGCCAAAGCGGTCGTCGGCGTACTGTCGAATGACAGCCTGTCTTTTAAGGTTTACCCCAAAGTCGTACTAAAAAGTGAACTGACGCTGTCCTACAAAAAAGAGACAGAAGAAAAATCGGATGAAGAGCGTTATGACGAGCGCACCGCGCGGTACGAGGAATATCTTAGAAACGGCGGCGCGGAAGCGCATCACCGCACCGAGATCCCCAAGAGTGAAATCAAAGAGAAGTTTTCGCTGGAGGGCAGCCTCTCGATCAAAGAAGGCAGCACGGAAACGAAATTTGGCACGGGGTTAACGTACGAAAATAGCAACTACTTACATACGCGTGACGTGCAAGATGAGTTTGAAAATATACGTGACCAATTAAAACTCATCTCCAGCATTATCGATACCGTCGGTATGATCAAGTCAGGCATGTATCGAGACACGGGCGAAGAAGACATTAAGCTGGTGACTTGGGAGTTTAAACCGCCGGTGCTCAAATTGGGGGGCAGTAAAACCACCACACTCAGTGATAAAGGCCAGCTCATTACCATGGGTAAAACCACATTGGGTCTCGACCCCTTATTTGACTTTTCAATCACCTTGGATGTGATACTCGCGGCAGCCGCGTATTTTAAAATCAAAAACCTGGTGCAAAAGCTGCGCGAAGAGGCGAAAAAGCTGGAAGACAAGGTGAAAGCCGGTCAGCAAGGCGCCTACTTTGGCGCTGAGTTTTTTGTCATGGCCGCCACCAGCATCAAAACCGAGGGCAGCATTGAATGTGTGCCTAATAAGTCGCCGACGTATGCCTTTGATGCCGAGCAGGCTGTCACAATGACCACCGAGATAGGGATACGAAGTGGCGTTAACGTCTGGGTATTAGAGGGGCTGTTTGAATTGACAGGCGGTATTGTCGCCAATGCCAAGTGTGTACTTAAAGGCGGAGAGGGTAAAACCGAGCTTATCTTCTGCCATGAAGGCATTAAGGCTTATGTCAAAATGAAGGTCACGTTTAGCACGAAAAACCCCAACGAGAAGAGTTCAAACAACCAAGGCGGCCTTGGCGGCTGGCGAGCCGATAGTGAGGCAAAAACAAGTGAAGAAGAAACACAAGAGTGGGTGTGGGTTGACCCCTTAAGTACGGAGGACTCTCCATACCGCACCACATTATTTGGTGGCGACTAGCAGAGGATACCATGAGAGCCATAACATTAATTTTAACTGTCATTTTATTAGCCGGATGTTTTGGAGATAAAGAAATGAGACAAGCGAGAGAGCAGGTTTCAACTGTTGATATCGAGATTGATAATGAAGGCGAGAATCCGCCTGTGTTGTACACCGCCAGTATCAGCTCACAGACTATGTTTTGTGGTGGGTTAACCAACGGTATCGAAGCTATTGATAACTTAAGCTCGAGCGCTGCCACCTTCTCTTCAGGGTTTAACGCCACCGCTTACTTACAGCCGGGGGAAAACCAGTTAGAGCTCGGCACGGTGCCATCAGGTGCGTACGAGGATGACTTTACCTATCGTATGGACGATACCTGCCAGGTCACCCTGTATGGCGCCTTTCCGGATGGCACCAAAAAAGAGATTTCTAACCTGACGGCCACCGTAGAAGACGGCAAACCGACGATTAAAGACTCCACCACCTATCCGGCCAATCATCAGTCACCACTGGTGAATGTGGATGGAACGCTTGATGGTCATTTAACCATGTTCTCACGCCCTATTCATATCAAAACCTTACCGCGTTGGCGCTGGGTAGACGCGACACCGTTTGATGAAAACAACCCCAAGCACATGAAAATGTTGCGCCGTGCTTACAGCCACCTTATCACCTTACTCGAAAAGCGTGACTTTGAAGGGTTAAAAATGGCGTGGTCACTCTCGAATCGAGAAAAAGCGAAAGCCGAAGCCTATATGACCGAGCCTGATGAATTTTTTGATGTAATGGATTTGCCTGGAGATTTTGAACGGGCTTCTGATGTCCAAGCAGAGCCAAGGCGCGAATGGCATGAATACTCATTAAAGAGCCTTATGAATGGACGTTTAGTCAGATTAGAGGATCAACGTGGTATGTCTCCAATCAGATATGGCTCGGATGAATTAGATTTAATTACTAGTCTGGATCCGTTTTTCGCCATCATTGATGGCCGTATGGTCATTGCACGCTAAGGAGGCGCTATGCCAGGGGCAGCACGATTAGGCGATACCGCTGGCGGACATGGGTGTTTTCCGCCCACCGCAGTGACCAGCGCCAGCGCTGGGGTGATGATTAATGGCAAGCCGGCGGCAAGAGTGGGGGATACCGCCGCCCCACACGGCTGCCCGTGCCCGAAAACGCCACATGGCTCTCATGGTCGCCAGATTGTCGCGGGCTCAACCGGGGTAGTGATTGATGGTAAACCCGCCGCCCGTATTGGTGACGCGCTTAATTGTGGTGGCGTGCTGATATCAGGCTCCGGGGATGTCATCATTGGCTAGGGGCGGCAACGCCTCTAGCTACTTCATTATCAGACATAAGCGAGCCGAGATGAAAAAGATTGCTGCTGTACTCTGCCTGTTTTTATTGACTGGCTGCTGGAGTGATTCAGACATGATGCAAGCAAGAGAGCAGGTTTCAACTGTTGATATCGAGATTGATAATGAAGGCGAGAACCCGCCTGTGTTGTACACCGC
Source organism: Salinivibrio siamensis (assembly GCF_001996005.1). GTDB lineage: Bacteria > Pseudomonadota > Gammaproteobacteria > Enterobacterales > Vibrionaceae > Salinivibrio > Salinivibrio siamensis. Next base: position 46,303 of record NZ_MUFB01000002.1, read on the forward strand.
CAATATCAGCTCACAGACCATGTACTGCAATGGGTTGGTTAATGGTATTGATGCCATAGACAACCTAGGCTCGAGCGCGGCCACCTTCTCCTCGGGGTTTAACGCTACCGCCTACTTACAGCCGGGTGAAAATCAAATAAACATGCGAGTTTTACCTTCGGGGGCGTACGAGGACGATTTTACTTATCGCGCGGACGATACCTGCCAGGTCACCCTGTATGGCGCGTTTCCGGATGGTACTAAAAAAGAGATTTCCAACCTGACGGCCACGGTAGAAGACGGCAAACCGACGATTAAAGAGTCCACCACCTATCCGGCCAACCACCAATCACCACTGGTGAATGTCGATGGCTCAGTTCGTGGCCCTGTGACTAAGTTTTCTCGTCCTATTCATATCAAAACATTACCGCGTTGGCGCTGGGTGGATGCCACCCCGTTCGATGAAGATAACCCCAAGCACATGAAAATGCTGCGCCGTGCTTACAGTCACCTTATTACCTTGCTCGAAAAGCGTGACTTTGAAGGGTTAAAAATGGCGTGGTCATTAGCGGGGCGTGAGCAGGCAAAAGCCGAAGCCTATATGACCGAGCCGGATGAGTTTTTTGATGTGATGGATATACCTGGTGACTTTGAGCGTGCAGAGGACGCAGCGGTTGTTCCACGACGAGAGTGGCATGAGTACACAGTGAAAAGCTACATGGGCGGAAAGCTAGTGAAGCTAGAAGACCAACGAGGGCATTCTCCACTTCGTATCAGCTCTCAAGAGTCTGGCTGGATAAATAGTTTTCTACCGCTGTTTTCCATCATTGATGGCCGTATGGTGATTGCACGTTAAGGAGGCGCTATGCCAGGGGCTGCACGATTAGGCGATACCGCCGGCGGACATGGGTGCTTTCCGCCCACCGCAGTGACCAGCGCTAGCGCTGGAGTGATGATTAATGGCAAACCGGCGGCAAGAGTGGGGGATGCAGCGGCGCCACACGGCTGCCCGTGCCCGAAAACCCCACATGGCTCTCATGGTCGCCAGATTGCCGCGGGCTCAACTGGGGTAATGATTGATGGTAAACCCGCCGCCCGTATTGGCGACGCGCTCAACTGTGGTGGCGTACTGATATCAGGCTCCGGGGATGTCATCATTGGCTAGGGGCGGCAATGCCTCTAACTACTTCATTATCAGACACAAGCGAGTCGAGATGAAAAAGATAGCCGCTGTACTCTGCCTGTTGTTACTGACTGGCTGTTGGAGTGATGCAGAAATGATGCAAGCAAGAGAGCAGGTTTCAACCGTTGATATCGAGATTGATAATGAGGGCGAGAATCCGCCTGTGTTGTACACCGCCAATATCAGCTCAAAGACTATGTTTTGTGGTGGGCTAATCAACGGTATCGAGGCTATTGATAACTTAAGCTCGAGCGCTGCCACCTTCTCTTCGGGGTTTAACGCCACCGCGTACTTACAGCCGGGGGAAAACCAGTTAGAGCTTGCCGTAGCGCCATCGGGCGTTTACGACGATAATCTGACTTATCGCGACGATGACAGCTGTGAAGTCACCCTTTATGGTGTCTTTCCAGACGGCACTAAAAAAGAAATCTCCAACTTGACGGTCACCGTAGAAGACGGTAAGCCGACGATCAAAGACTCTACCACCTATCCGGCCAATCACCAGTCACCACTGGTGAATGTGGATGGTAGTGTGCGTGGCTATTTGACTGAGTTTTCACGCCCTATTCATATCAAAACCCTGCCACGTTGGCGCTGGGTGGACGCGACACCGTTTGATAAAAACAACCCGCGTCATATGAAAATGCTGCACCGCGCTTACAGCCACCTTATCACCTTGCTCGAAAAGCGTGACTTTGAAGGGTTAAAAATGGCGTGGTCACTCTCGAATCGAGAGAAAGCGAAAGCGGAGGCCTATATGACCGAGCCGGATGAGTTTTTTGATGTTATTGACTTCCCAGATATGTTCGAGCGTGCTGAAGATGCTGAGGTGCAACCAAGACGCGAATGGCACGAATACACAGTAATAAGTGTTATGGGTGGACGACTGGTCAAATTAGAGGATGAGCGAGGGCACTCTCCACTGAGAATACTGTCTATCGAACAAAATACAATCAATACGCAAACCCCTTATTTCTCCATCATTGATGGGCGTATGGTGATTGCACGTTAAGGAGGCGCTATGCCAGGCGCAGCACGATTAGGCGATACCGCTGGTGGGCATGGGTGCTTTCCGCCCACCGCAGTGACCAGCGCCAGCGCTGGGGTGATGATTAATGGCAAGCCGGCGGCAAGAGTGGGGGATGCAGCGGCGCCACACGGCTGCCCGTGCCCGAAAACGCCACATGGCTTTCATGGTCGCCAGATTGCTGCGGGCTCAACTGGAGTAGTGATTGATGGTAAACCCGCCGCCCGTATTGGCGATGCGCTCAATTGTGGTGGCGTATTGGTCTCAGGCTCCGGGGACGTCATCATTGGCTAGAGGCGGCAATGCCTCTCATTCGTCTCATACAGTATTGATAAGTGTCTTCAAGTTATGACTTTCCTAATGGCTGATTAAGCACTGCTTGAATGGTCAATTGCACCTCGGGGGAAATCAACTCACATACCAGATCGTTGAGCGCGGCGATACGCTCTGCATTGGCCTTGGCATCATCGTCCAAATAGCCTTGCTCGCGCAAGGTGTCGACAAAAATGGTGAACACTCGCTTGTCAAAGAACTCAGGGGCGTTGATCCCATGCAAACGGCTAAGTCGCTGCGCCAGCATCTGGCTGTGTTTTTCCAAATCACGCTTATCAATATGCGGCTGGTGGCTGAATAAGGTGAGCGTAATCGCGTAGCGCTGTAGCGTTTCGGCAATGGTGCGGCCGAGTAATTGCAGCTCACCGAGCTTGGCATTATTCATGGTCACTTTGCCATCGTCACAGCACAGCAGCGACTGGTCGTGCATTGCGTGCAGTAAGGCTTCGAAGTAGCTTTCAAGGCCGGCTTGGTCAAAGCTCATAAAGAGTTCCGCTTTGAGCAAGGGGTACAATTGCTGCACGCAGGCGCGCAAGCCGGATCGGCTAATCGATTTGTGGGTCACCAATATTTGCGCGATCAGCGACGGCAGCGCCACCAGATGAATGACATTGTTGCGATAATAGGTCATCAAGATCGCTTGCTGGCGATCCAGAGAAATGACTTCACCCATGGTGTCTTTTTCGACCACCAATTTGTTGAGTGATAACGCGTGATCGACCAGATCCGCCGGTGAATCTTGAGGCACACTGCTGCTCGCCGAGTAGGGAGCCTGTGTCAGCAGGGCTTGATACACCCCTAACTGGGCCTCGAGCGCTTCACGGCTTAAGGCGCGCTGACGTGAGGCCAGCAACGCGGTGGCGCACAAGTTGAGAGCATTGGTCGCGGCGGCATCGTTGATATGGGTCATTACCTTGGTCGCCAAATCACTGACGACCGGATTCATCCACGCCGGTTTTTGCGGCTCCATCGGGTTAATGTAATCGTGCCAGTCAGGCACTTGCTCATTGAGATGTTGGTTGAGCGCAATGGGTTCACCAAAGTTCACGTAACCCAAGCCGTAGTTACGCAGCTTACGCACGATCCCTAATACTTGGCCGACGCTTTCTTTCTCTTTGCGCTGGCCTTGGAGCTCTTTGGCGTAAGTGTTGACCTCCATCACGTGCTCATAGCCGATATAGACAGGCACCAAGGTAATAGGGCGTTGTTGGCCGCGAAGCATCGCCTGTAGGGTCATGGCGAGCATCCCGGTTTTCGCTGGCAGTAGGCGGCCTGTACGAGAACGGCCGCCTTCGGCAAAGTACTCGACCGAGTAACCACGGGCAAACAGTTCTGCGAGATACTCACGGAATACGGTGGAATACAGGCGATTGCCTTTAAAGCTGCGGCGAATAAAGAAGGCACCACCACGGCGGAATAAGGGGCCGGCCGGGAAGAAGTTGAGGTTCACACCGGCGGCGATATGCGGTGGCACCAAGCCCTCTTTGTATAACACGTATGAAAGTAGCAGGTAATCCATGTGCGAGCGGTGGCAGGGCACGTAGACAATCTCGTGGCCATCTTGCGCGAGTTGACGCACACGCTCGGCGTTGTTGACATGAATGCCTTGATAGAGCTTGTTCCACAGCCAAGTAAGAATGCGGTCACTGTAACGGATCAAGCGATAGGAAAAGTTGGCGGCGATCTCCTCCATCATATCGACCGCTTCTTTGCGCACTTTGTCTACTGACACATCGCGCGTTTGCGCTTCATCGTGCACCACCTTGTCGATGGCTTTCGACGCAAGCAGCCGCTTAAACAGTAAGCCACGGTTGGGCAAGCGCGGCCCTGAAGCGGCGAGCTTTTGGCGTGAGAAATGGATCATCGCCACGCGCGCCAGTTTATGGGCGATAGCCTGGTCGGTGCCGTGCTTATCGGCCATGTAGCGTAGCGATACCGCTTGGCTAAGTCGCACCATGCCATCGCGGCCACGGGTGAGGATGGTCCACAGCTTCTCGGGGCCATTCATCGCCCGCAGAATCGCTTGGTGACGCTGGGTCTCATTGCCCGGATCGCGCTGCCATAGCACGGAGGCTGGGACGAGCTGGATATCTAATTCGCTATCTTGGCGGTGTAAGTGAAGTAAGTCTTTAAAATGCGCGAGCGAGCGCGCAGGCAGATCGTCATCCCCAGAAAACACCTTGCGTCCGTGGCTAATAAACACGTAGCGCGGCAAAGTGACATCGCCAATGGTCAAGGGCGTTAACGGATCGGGCAACCCCTGGCGTAAGCAGGTGCGCCGTAAGGTTAATAAATCGGTGTGAGACTGAAACGGCAACACATACACAATAGGGCGTGCGAGTGACAGATTAAGCTGTTCGACCGGTTCAGAGGGAATACATTGGGTGTTTACCCAGGCAGAAAGCGGCAAATTCAATAGCTTGTAATAAATCTTTTGCCAGAGAGCCATGATTGTCAGTGCCTCAAATTCAAAATGCGCGCCAAGGATAGCAGAAAAGTGCCGCGAACTTGCAAACAAAGGTCGAGATTTGCCATTAGCCTGCGCGTAATCGACGATATTCGCGATAATGAGATCGGCTTCTCGTGGCGTTAATTAGTGCTTTTCAAGCTGCATTTTACTGGATATACTCACAGTTAACTGTATAAAAAGACAGGTAAGAGCATGAAGCCGTTAACCGCGAGACAGCAACAAATCTTCGATTTGATTAAAGCCCACATTGAAGAAACAGGAATGCCCCCGACCCGTGCCGAAATCGCCCGTCAATTGGGTTTTCGCTCGGCGAATGCCGCAGAGGAGCATTTAAAAGCCTTGGCCCGTAAAGGTGTGTTGGAAATCATTCCAGGGGCATCACGTGGTATTCGTTTGATCAGTGAAGAAGAGGTGGTGACGCCGGAAGAGCAAGGGCTGCCCTTAATTGGGCGTGTTGCTGCCGGTGAGCCGATGCTGGCGCAAGAGCACGTCGAAAGCCACTATCAGGTCGATCCTGCTCTGTTCAAGCCCAATGCTGACTTCCTACTTCGTGTCAATGGCATGAGCATGAAAGACATTGGTATTCTCGACGGTGATTTGCTCGCCGTCCACAAAACGCAAGATGTGCATAACGGCCAAGTGGTGGTTGCCCGTGTCGATGATGATGTGACGGTTAAACGGCTTGAGAAGAAAGGCGCACAAGTGGTACTTCATGCTGAAAACGATGAATTTATGCCAATTTCGGTGGATTTGACCGCACAATCGCTGACGATTGAAGGCGTTGCTGTGGGGGTGATCCGTAATACCGACTGGATGTGATCTTGACCTTGGCGGGCGATAGCGTCCGCCATTGGAACGCGGTTAAAAAAACACCTTTGCATTCTTGCTCAGTTAAACGATAATTATTATCATCAGTGATTATCGTGTGTGGAGGTGTCCGTGCGTACACAACAGCATTCTGTTCCCAGTAAGCTATTTAAGCCAATGTGGCTGCGCAGTCGTGAGAGCCTGACTGACGACGGCGTGATCTATGATCCCATGGCGGCGGCTGCCTGCCAGGGGTGCGTGTTGCAGCCTGAATGCGATTGGCACAACCTAGATCAAACCCAGCTGCTTTATGCCACGCTTACCAGTCAATGTGACGCGATTGTAAAACAATTCTTAGCCCAGCATCCCACTGCGTGGATTATTAACGTGGGTGGCGGACTCGATACCCGTTTTTATCGACTAGATAACGGCCGCTGTCGCTGGTTGGAAGTGGACGTAGACGAAACCCTGCTCTGGCGAGAGCGCTTGTTTCATACCAGTGAGCGTTTTCGCATGGTGCAAGGCTCGGTCAAGCAGCTTGATTGGCTGGCGCAGTTGGCGGTGCCGGCAGGTCATCCCACCATGCTGATTTGCGATCAAGCCTTGTTAGAGTGCACTAACCAAGAAATTTCTGCCTTTTGCCACCACATTAGCCGTTATTTTCCTCAACTGGAGGCTTGCTTGGTCTTAGCGGGGGATAAATGTCATACCCGAATGGGTCAAAAACTCGGCTGTGAGCACTATCAACATGGGTTCACCGACCCCAGAATGGCGATTATTAATGCGTTACCTTGGGCGTGTCGCGTGGAAGAAAAGTCTCCGCTCGATAAGCCGTGCCCACGGTGGCGTCTATGGCAGCGTGCACTGGCCGCGATGCCTCGCTATCGCCTTCGCTTTACGCCGGTGGTGCTACATATCGAAATCTGATGCCATGGCGGCCCCCTGCTTACTGTGTTGAGCATCAGTATGTGCTTGGCATCACAATCTTTTTCCCTCTGTTTTTTTGTCCTTTGGGCAAACCTCTCCTAAATTGAATGTAAATAAAACGTTAATGGTTGTGACCAGCTGTATCGAGGTTTTTCCTTAACGACGGCTTGCTGATATCGCCACTCTGACCGCTATAACAGCGTACGACGTTGATAAGTGGCGACAAGCAGTAAGGCTTTGCATTGATGCCGTGAGGCAGGAGGGAGCCGTGCTGAGGCACCAAAGACGAATCCTAGCGCTGAGTTTAACAATGTTCAGTGGCGGTGCAGTAGCCACAGAGCGCGAAGGCTGGAATCTCACCCAAGGGGTGACGGCCATCAGCCAGCAGGTGTATGACCTGCATATGACCATTTTCTACATCTGTGTCGCGATTGGCGTACTGGTGTTTGGGGTGATGTTTTGGGCCATCATCCGTCACCGTAAATCCAAAGGCGCGAAGCCTGCCTCATTTCATGAAAGTACCAAGGTAGAAATTGCGTGGACGCTCGTGCCGTTTTTAATTTTGGTAGGCATGGCGATTCCGGCCACCCAGGTGTTACTCGATATGGAAGACACTACCGAGCCGGAACTCACCGTGCAGGTAACGGGATCACAATGGAAGTGGCATTACCGCTATTTTGACCATGACGTTGCCTTCTTTTCACTGCTTGCCTCAAGTCCTGAACAAATCCGCAATGAGAGACAAAAGCGGGACACCTATTTGCTCGAGGTCGACCAGCCGCTGGTGTTGCCAGTTGGGCGTAAGGTGCGCTTTTTGATTACTTCGCAAGATGTGATTCATTCGTGGTGGGTGCCTGCCTTTGCGGTGAAAAAAGATGCTAACCCCGGCTTTATCAATGAGGCGTGGACCAAAATTGATAAGCCCGGCATTTATCGCGGCCAATGTGCAGAGCTGTGCGGTAAAGACCACGGCTTTATGCCGATTGTGGTGATCGCCAAGCCTCAAGAGGAATTTGATGCTTGGGTGCAAAAAACGGCCCTAGCGCAGCAGAAAGCGCGCGAAGAAGAGCAACGCTTGCTGGACATGGAAATGCCGATGGATGAGCTGATGGCGCTAGGCAAGCAGGTGTATGACAGCCGCTGTGGCATGTGTCACCAAAGCGAAGGACAAGGGATGCCGGGCGTGTTCCCTGCGTTGGCCGGCGCTGAGATTGCCATTCAGCCGGATAGATTGGTCGACCATATCGATATCGTCGTCAACGGTAAGGCAGGCACCGCCATGCAAGCGTTTGGTCCGCAACTGTCGCTCAAAGAATTGGCGGCGGTGGTGACCTACGAGCGCAATGCGTGGGGCAATGACACCGGTGATACCGTACAAGCTGCGCAAATCAACGCGGTGAAGTCAGGTGAAGATCTTTAGGAGCGCGTGATGACAGATACTACCCCAGATACCTTGCATGACGATCATCACCATAAACCGCGTGGGATCATGCGTTGGGTGTTGACCACCAACCACAAAGATATTGGCTCCATGTATCTGATTTTTAGCTTCACCATGTTTTTACTGGGTGGGGCGATGGCGATGGTGATCCGCGCTGAGCTTTTCCAGCCCGGCCTGCAACTGGTTGAGCCTAACTTTTTCAACCAAATGACCACAGTACACGGCCTGATCATGGTGTTTGGCGCGGTGATGCCCGCGTTTACCGGTTTGGCTAACTGGATGGTGCCAATGATGATAGGGGCTCCGGACATGGCGCTGCCACGGATGAATAACTGGAGCTTTTGGATCCTGCCGTTTGCGTTCTTACTGCTGATTGGCTCCTTGTTTATGGAAGGTGGCGGCCCTAACTTTGGCTGGACGTTTTACGCGCCGCTGTCGACCACTTATAGCCCAGACAGTACCGGCCTGTTTGTGTTTGCCCTGCATATTATGGGGATAAGCTCGATCATGGGCGCTATCAATGTGATTGTCACCATCACCAATATGCGCGCGCCGGGCATGACCTACATGAAAATGCCGCTGTTTGTTTGGACTTGGCTAATCACGGCCTTTTTGTTGATTGCGGTGATGCCGGTATTGGCAGGGGCCGCCACCATGGTGCTGACCGATAAGTACTTTGGTACCAGCTTTTTTGATGCCGCGGGGGGCGGCGACCCGGTTTTGTTCCAGCATATTTTCTGGTTCTTTGGTCACCCCGAGGTCTACATCATGATTTTGCCAAGCTTTGGCATTATCTCGGCAATCGTCCCTGCGTTCTCGCGCAAGCGCCTGTTCGGCTATAGCTCGATGGTATACGCCACCGCCTCGATTGCGGGGTTAAGCTTTTTAGTATGGGCGCACCATATGTTCACCACCGGGATGCCGGTGTTTGCCGAATTATTTTTCATGTTCTGTACCATGCTGATCTCTGTGCCCACTGGGGTGAAGGTCTTTAACTGGGTCGCCACCATGTGGCGGGGTTCCTTGACCTTTGAAGTGCCTATGTTGTTTGCGATTGCCTTTATTGTGCTGTTCACCATCGGTGGTTTTTCTGGCTTGATGCTGGCGATCACCCCGGTCGATTTTCAGTATCACGACACCTATTTTGTGGTCGCACATTTCCACTATGTGCTGGTTTCGGGCGCTGTGTTCTCGATTATGGCCGCGGCTTACTACTGGCTCCCTAAGTGGACGGGCCATATGTTTAATGAAACCTTGGCCAAGTGGCACTTCTGGTGTTCGGTGATTTCGGTCAATGTGCTTTTCTTCCCCATGCACTTTCTGGGGCTGGCGGGGATGCCGCGCCGGATCCCCGATTATGCCCTGCAGTTTGCGGACGTAAACGCCATTGTCAGCATCGGTGGCTTTGCCTTTGGTTTATCGCAACTCATCTTCTTGGTCGTCGTGGTTAAGTGCGCGCGTGGTGGCGCCCCAGCGGCTGCCAAGCCTTGGGATGGCGCCGAAGGGCTAGAATGGACCGTGCCATCGCCCGCACCGTATCACACCTTTGAGACACCGCCTGATCTCAAGGAGGTGCGAGATGGTCACTAAATCAACCCGCTCCGCTCGTCGATTATTGTTGTTAGCGGTGGCCATGTTTGGCTTTGCGTTTGCCTTAGTACCTTTGTATGACGTGTTCTGTGAGGTGACAGGGATCAACGGCAAAACCGATAACGAGGCGGCCGCATCCAGTGCGGGCATTGACCAAGACCGCTTGGTGACCATCGAGTTTATCGCCTATATCAACCCGGGGATGCGCTGGACGTTCGAGCCCCAAGTCAACCAGATGAAAGTGCACCCGGGTGAGACCCACACGATTAATTATCTCGCAACGAACAACGCACGCTATGACACCATTGGCCAAGCCGTGCCTTCGGTCTCGCCGGGTTTAGCCGCACAGTACTTAAACAAAATTGAATGCTTTTGTTTTAACCGTCAGCCATTGCCGCGTGGCGAGGATGCCTCTTTACCGCTGATCTTTTACGTGGATCCTGAGTTGCCGGACGATATTAACCACTTAACGCTGGCTTACACTTTGTTTGATGTGACTGCCAGCGCCAAGGAATAAGGAGGCGATCATGGCGACGCCTGAACGTTATTATGTCCCTGCCGCGAGTATTTGGCCGATCGTGGGTGCGGTGGCGCTGTTTTTGATTGCCGCTGGTGCAGGTGCCACGGTGGGCGGTTTATTTGGTGGCAACGGTCCTTGGCTGTTACTGGCTGGCACTGTGCTTATTTTGATTATGCTCACTGGCTGGTTTCGCGACGTGATCCGCGAATCCATGCAAGGGCTTTACTCAGCGCAAATGGACCGTTCTTTTCGCCAAGGAATGAGCTGGTTTATTTTCTCTGAGGTAATGTTTTTTGGTGCCTTCTTCGGCGCGCTCTTTTATGCCCGCTTTATCGCCGTCCCTTGGCTGGGTGGTGCGAGCAATAACGCGATGACCGCGGCGGTGCTGTGGCCAGATTTTGTCGCCCAGTGGCCGTTGACCCTCACGCCTGGAGGGGTTGAAACCACTGCGATGCCGGCAATGGGACTGCCCTTACTTAACACGCTGATCCTACTCACCTCATCGGTCACGCTCCATATTGCCCATACCGCGATTGAAAAAAATCAACGTGAGCGATTGAAAGGCTTTTTACTGGTAACGGTGCTGCTTGGGGCGCTGTTTATGTTCTTTCAAGGCGAAGAGTATGTGCACGCCTATCAAGAAATGAATCTGCGTCTCGACTCCGGGGTGTATGGCAATACCTTCTATTTATTAACCGGCTTTCATGGCCTACACGTGACCTTGGGTACCATTATGCTGTTGGTGGTGTGGCTGCGTGTGATGCGTGGGCATTTTAGCCCTGAACATCACTTTGGCTTTCAAGCCAGTGCGTGGTATTGGCACTTTGTCGATGTGGTCTGGCTATGCCTGTTTGTCTTTGTGTATATCTTGTAGCTCAGTAAGGGCGCGGGTTGGGGGCAATCCAGCCCATGGATAGCGCAATCAGCAATAACACGAAGACAACCACGGAAAACAGCACACGCCGACCGAGATAACGTGACAAAGGCACAGCGCTATCGCCTTTTAGTAGCACGGGCAAGGCACGGAAGAGATTAAACAGAATAAAAATCAGTAAACAAATCAGAATGGCTTTGACCAACATAAGCGCTCCTTAGCGCAATAGGTAAGCATGAAACAAGGACGGCGAATGGGGTTTCTGATATTGACTGTGGTTGTGGTCTTGCTGCTCGTCAAGTTAAGCCATTGGCAATGGACGCGTGGCGAGCAAAAAGCCCAACATCTGGCACAGTTTGAGGCCAATCAAGCACCAGGTTCACTCGCAAGCGCGGTGCAAAAAGGGCAATTTCTGGCGATCGATGGCCAGTTTCGCCCCGAGTTTGCCGTGTGGCTCGATAATCAGACCCACCAAGGTCGCGTAGGCTATCGCCTTTTTCTTCCCTTCATTCCAAACCAGCAGCCATCGCGATGGTGGCTGGTGGAATTGGGTTGGGTGGCCGCGCCTGCTGTGCGTGCCTTGCCGGCGGTACCCGCGTTGGCGTCGCGCTATCAGCTGTCTGGCTTTATTGATACACCGTCCAGGCGGGTGGTGCTCAAGAAAGAAACGGCATCGCATAAGTGGCCCGCTCGGGTGCAGCGCATTGACTTACAAGCACTTAAGGCTCAAATGCCCGCGCTGGAGGCGCAGTGGTTGATACGGGCAGAAAAACTGGTGGATGTGACCACGCCGAGCACAGATGCCTTGGCGCAAGCGGGGGTGACACCGGTGTGGCAGCCGGTGGTGATGCCGCCAGTAAAACATTATGGCTATGCCTTGCAGTGGGCGTTAATGGCGCTCGCGGTCAGTATTGGCGCGGGCATCTGGTGGTACAAAACTAAACAGAGGGAAGCGGTGTGAAAGGACGCATGACGCTCGTGGCTTTGATTGGCATCTTTGTCCTGCCCGTGGTGGTGGCGAAATTGGTGTTGGAGCAAAGTTGGTATGAAAAAGGGGTCACCAATTACGGACAGTTTCTCACTGAGCCGGCGACCTTGAATTGGTTACCTGAGCAAGGCCAGTGGCGGTTGATTTATCGGGTGCCAGAGCAATGTGACTCTGTGTGCGAGCAAGCGCTGTTTCAGTTAACACAAATTCCGATTGCGGTCGGCAAAGAGCGCGATCGGGTCAGTAGCGTGGCACTGACGAGCTCCGCCCCGAAAGCGCCGGAGGTACTGACATGGCAAACCCTGACCACAGAGCAAGCGCGGGCATGGCAGCAGCAAGCGTTTGATAAAAATACCATCTATCTTAGCGATCCGATGAATAATGTGGTGCTGGCCTATCCGGTCAGTGATGATAAAACCAAGTGGGTCGCGCAAGGCAAAGGCTTGTTACGCGACCTCAAACGGCTCCTTAAATTGTCAAAGGTAGGCTGATTATGGCAACGCGTCGCTACCAACTCGCCGTTTTATCGACACTGATACTGGCTGTGCTGGTGGTCGGCCTCGGCGCGTTTACCCGCCTCACTGAAGCGGGGCTTGGCTGTCCAGACTGGCCCGGATGCTATGGCCATTTGGCCGTGCCCGCCAGTGAAAGCGCGCAATCGGTCGCCATGTCGCGTTTCCCAGATGCGCCCATCGATATCAATAAAGCATGGAATGAAATGCTGCACCGCTACGTGGCCGGCACCCTCGGGCTGGCGATTTTTGCGTTGGCCTGGATCAGCTGGCGACGTCCTGACTATCGGGCGTTCCGCGCTCTAACTACCTTGCTCAGTGTGGTAGTCATCGCGCAAGCGGCCCTAGGGATGTGGACGGTGACCCTAAGTTTAATGCCGGTGGTGGTGATGGCGCACTTACTCGGTGGTTTTACTACCGTATGCTTGCTGGTTTGGCTGACGGTGGCGACAGGCGCATGCCGGTTGCCGGTGATTGCAATGTCGTCATCCGCGCGCCGAGTGGGCACTTTAGCTTTGGTGGCGGTGATTGTTCAAATCGGGCTCGGCGGTTGGACCTCCGCCAACTATGCCGCCACTGTGTGCACCCAGCTACCTATCTGCGAAAGCCCTTGGTGGCAGCTTTTCACCCCTTCCGCCTTTCACCCTGTCAGTCCGCTTAGCGACACCTATCAGTTTGGCGTGCTGAACCATGCCGAGCGGGTGACCATCCATGCCACCCACCGTCTTGGCGCCATGGTGGTTACCGCATTAGTGCTCGCTTGGGCATGGATGCTGTGGCGTGTTGGGGCGCGCGCGCTGGCAATGACGGTGAGTGGTGTGTTGGCGATTCAAATTACGCTGGGGGTGACCAATGTGGTCGCGCTACTGCCGCTGAGTGTGGCGGTGGCGCATAATCTCGGTGGATTGTCGCTGTTGGCCACATTACTCCTCACCCGATTTTTATGTCTTTCTCCGTCGACCCGACAAGGAGCCCGTGATGGCACAGTTTCAACGTACCGCTAGTGTTTCGACACCTGCTGGCGCCAATTGGCGTGATTATTACGAGCTGACCAAACCGCGTGTGGTTGCCATGTTGCTTCTCACCGCGTTGGTGGGCATGTGTTTGGCAACCCCAGGTTGGCCACCTTGGTCGGCGGTGCTGGTGGGATTATTTGGCATTGGTGCGCAAGCCAGTGCGGCGGCGGTGTTTAATCACGTTATCGATTGGAAAATTGATACGAAAATGCAGCGCACCCGCCATCGTCCCGTTGCTGAGGGGCGAGTCAGTCAAGGTGCCGCGTTGGCCTTTGCCGTGGTGCTGATGGTGAGCGGTTTTATTGCTTGCTGGTGGTTGAACCCGCTTACCGCCTGGTTAACGTTTGCCAGCCTGGTCGGGTATGCGTTGGTGTATACCCAGTGGCTTAAACCTGCGACCCCGCAAAATATCGTGATTGGCGGTTTGGCCGGTGCGATGCCGCCATTGCTTGGCTGGACCGCGGTGACCGGAGAGATCCACGCGCACGCGCTGCTGTTGGTGATGATCATTTTTACTTGGACGCCGCCGCACTTTTGGGCGTTAGCAATACATCGCCGCCATGACTATGCCAAAGCCGATGTACCGATGCTGCCTGTCACTCACGGGGTAGGGTTTACCCAAACCATGGTCTTGCTTTACACCCTACTGCTGGTCATCGTGGGCATTTTACCTTGGCTGACCGGGATGAGTGGTTGGCTGTATCTGGTGGGGGCGACCACCTTAAATCTGGTCTTTGTCGGCTATGCGTGGCGACTGAAAACCCAGTCGCAAAAAGGCATCGCGTGGCAGACCTTTAAGTTCTCGATATGGCATATCTTCGCGACCTTTGTGGTGCTGCTTGCCGACCACGCGTTGCGCTATTGAGAGGCTACTTTAGCCCTTGCGCCGACAACACGGTGGCTTTGTCGGCGACAAACGAGACTTTGATATGTTTACCATCGCCGCCCCATACACAGTGAGTCAAGCCCATGGTGTCGTCGCATTGGCTAGGCTCGCCAATGTGGCTCACAACCACGTCATAACTCATGCCCACTTCGAGCTGATCGTAGTTTTGCTTGGTCACTTTCGAGCAACCCGCTAGCAATACCACCAACACACAGGCAAAAAATACACGCATAACCTTTCCTTTTTCACAGAGGTGATGAGCGCTAGTTAGCGCAGTGCAACTGGCGCAGTGCAACTGACGTCGTGTCACTGGCGCAATACAATGGCCGCTCGTCGATGAGATTGTCGCAATGGTACACTGCTGCACCCATAAGGGCTACCCAAGGATGTTATCGCTCGTCGATGCAATCGTGTTCTTTATCAAAAATAGACTATCTCTCAAACGCAGTGCAGATCATTTAAAATTCAAATCGAGGAAGTATGTGGCAGTCTTTAACCCAGCGTGAGCTTCACTGGCGGGTCTTATCGCTGGCTTTACCTATGGTGATCTCCAATATCACCGTTCCGTTATTAGGGTTAGTGGATGCCGCGGTGATCGGCCATTTAGACCATGCATGGTATTTAGGTGGTGTGGCGGTTGGCAGCACCATGATAAATGTCACCTTTTGGCTGTTGGGCTTTTTGCGTATGGCGACCACCGGGTTTACCGCGCAAGCCTATGGCGCGAGTGATAACCGTGAGCTGGCGGCGACCTTTGTGCGTGGGGCGACCTTAGCGGGCTTGCTGGCTGTACTCTTAATCGCACTGCATGTGCCTATTTTAGAGGGGGTGATGCACTTTAGTGATGCCAGCGCTGAGGTGAAACACTATGCGAGCCAGTATTTCTCCATTCGGATCTTTAGTGCACCTGCGACCTTGATGAACTTGGTGATCATGGGCTGGCTACTGGGTGCGCAAAATGCGCGCCAGCCGATGTGGCTACTGATTGTGGTTAACAGTGCCAATATTATCCTTGATCTGCTGTTTGTGGTGGGCCTCGATATGAAAGTTGAAGGGGCCGCAGCGGCGAGTGTGGTTGCCGATTATCTCGGCCTCATCCTGGGGCTCTATTTTGTCAAAGGTATCTGGCAGTCGCGTCAGTTACCGACCGTTCGGTCGGTGTTTGAGCGCGGGCTGACTGGGATGAGCCGCTTGCTAAAGCTTAATCGAGACATCTTTTTACGTAGCCTTAGCTTGCAGTTGGCGTTTACCTTCATGACCTTCCAAGGGGCTACGCTTGGTGACGAGATTGTGGCCGCCAATGCGGTGTTGATGAGCTTTCTGATGCTGATTTCCTTTGCGATGGACGGTTTTGCCTATGCGATGGAGGCGATGGTTGGTAGAGCGATTGGCGCGCAGAGCAAGTCTGAGCTGTTAGTGTCACTCATAGGCAGCACTTTTTGGTCGTTGGTGATTTGCTTGGCGATCACGCTGGCATTTGGCGTGGCAGGCCATCACATTATTGCGCTGATTTCCGATATCGAGGCGGTGCGTGACCAAGCGGCACGCTATTTACCTTGGCTGGTGGCCATGCCTTTGGTATCGATGTGGTGCTTTTTGCTGGATGGTATTTTTATTGGTGCCACGCGGGGTAAAGACATGCGCAATGGGATGTTTGTCGCCACCGCAGGTTTTTT
Source organism: Salinivibrio siamensis (assembly GCF_001996005.1). Classification (GTDB taxonomy): domain Bacteria; phylum Pseudomonadota; class Gammaproteobacteria; order Enterobacterales; family Vibrionaceae; genus Salinivibrio; species Salinivibrio siamensis. The sequence continues at coordinate 62,532 of NZ_MUFB01000002.1, forward strand.
TGCGGCATGGTGGTTAGCGCAAGGGTGGGGCAATCATGCACTGTGGTTAGCGATGCTTACTTTTATGGCGCTAAGAGGGCTCAGTCTCGCGGTGTGCTTTGTTTACCATTGGCGACGAGATAGCTTTTTTCACGTCACGCACTGAAAGCAATCAAAAAAACAGGCCATTTGGCCTGTTTTTGCGATGGAGGGGACAGCGTCTCAGTAGTAAGAGTGATCGCCACGGGCATGCTCAGTTACATCACGCACGCCGTTTAACTCGCCGCTAAACTCAGCCAGCAACTGCTTTTCAATCCCTTCTTTTAGGGTAACGTCCACCATCGAGCAGCCATTACAGCCGCCACCGAATTGCAAAATCGCAACCGCATCATCGGTGATTTCAATCAAGTTCACATGGCCGCCATGGCTGGCAAGCTGTGGGTTAACTTGGCTTTGAATCACGTAATCAACCCGCTCCATCAAGGGGGCATCGGAGGCGACTTTACGCATCTTCGCATTCGGTGCTTTCAGCGTCAGCTGTGAACCCATTTTATCGGTGACAAAGTCGATTTCCGCTTCGTCTAAAAATGGCAGGCTCATCTCATCGATAAAGGCAGAAAAGCCGTTGAACTTAAGTTCGGTATCGCTGCTTTCTATCGCTTCGGGTGGGCAATAAGAAACACCGCACTCGGCGTTTGGCGTGCCTGGGTTAACCACAAACACGCGAATATTGGTGCCCTCGGGCTGCTGCTCAAGCAGCTTCACAAAGTGGCTTTGTGCATTTTCTGAAATATTGACTTCTGACACGACAAATACCTGACTAATCCAGTGTGTTTTATACAGTGTACTCCGGTTTGCGTTGGCTATCACCCCTTGAAGCATGTGGCTACTTTATGAGCATGGATAGCACGCTTTCCGTTAGGGTAGATCGGTACGTGCCAAACAGTAAATATCGATCGTTTCTGCTCCCGCACGGCGTAATAACCGGCACAGTTGTGACACCGTTTGTCCAGTCGTGACCACATCATCAACAATCGCCACATGAGAACTTGGCAGCTCGCCCCTGATCGCAAACGCATGTTTCAGATTAGAGAGCCGCGCCTGTCGGCTTAAACCCTGTTGTGGCGCAGTATGGCGATGTCGGACTAAAACGTTATCGACAACTTGAGTATCAAGGTGGTCGGCCAGCGCCCAAGCTAAATGCACACTTTGATTAAAGCCGCGTTGCCAGCGACGCCGCCAATGGAGAGGGACAGGAAGCAGCACGGGAGCGGGGTGAAGGATACGCTCGCTTAACTGACGTGCAAAGGGCAAGGCCAACTCGAAGGCCTGCTGGTATTTGAATGCATGGACAAGTTGCGGCAAGGGATCATGGTAAGCGCTGATGGCAAACAGGTGATCCCACGCCGGTGGGTGGCTCAGGCAGGCACCGCATCGCGCTTGGGAGTCGGTCACCGGCAAACCGCAACACTGGCAAAGATGATATTGATAGTGGGCGTCCCAGCATGCGTCGCAACACAAAGCCTGTGTGGCCCCCACCGACGTGGTCGCCAGTGATAAGTGGCAAACAGGGCATTGCAAGGGCAAGATCTTGCCTCTCCAATGGGTCAGCCAACGCGTCAAGCGCCGTGGGTTGATTGCTGGTATCATAGGCACCTTGATTGAAAAGCAACCAAGGCAGTGTAAAGCATGGCGTTATGTGATTGGCAATCTTATGGTCAAGGCCCCGATCTGGTTCTCATTCACGGCTGGGGGATGAACAGTGCTGTTTGGTCGCTGTTACTGCCTTACCTGACCGCGCATTACCGTGTTCACTGTGTTGACCTACCAGGTTTCGGCCACAGCGCCCACCAACCGGATCTTAATATAGAGAAACTGGCACAACTGTTGCTTAAAGAATCACCAGCGCATGCAACTTGGATCGGTTGGTCGCTGGGCGGGTTAGTCGCCACACAGGCGGCATACTTATCGCCACAGCGTATGAGTGGTTTAGTCACCGTGGCCAGTTCACCCAAGTTTGTTGCAGAGCCAGGATGGCGCGGAATCAAGCCGGCAGTATTGACCGACTTTGCCGACCAACTTGAGCGTGATTTTTCGCAAACGGTGGAGCGCTTCATGGCGCTGCAAGCCATGGGATCACCCACGGCGAGAAAAGATGTGAAAGCGCTCAAACAAGCGGTGTTTTCGCGGCCGGCGCCCGACCCTCGTGCTTTGGCAGATGGATTGTCGATGCTGGCAACCACGGATCTTCGCCAACAGTGTGAGGCGATCACTGTGCCTTGGTTGCGGTTATACGGGCGGCTAGACGGTTTGGTGCCTGCGTCGGTGGCGGAAGCGGTGTCTGCGTTGGCGCCTCACTCACAATGCGAGGTATTAGCACACAGTGCTCATGCCCCCTTTGTGACGGAGCCTGACGAAGTGGTGGACAAGCTACTTGCCTTTTTAGGCAAAAACTTGCCGCCCAAATAGTGTGCGCGGATCGTTTTTTGGTAGAATTGACTAAATCCTGTCATGGTTCTGCCGATAAGTTAACTATGTCACTTGCTCTGACATTAGGAGAGACCATAATGAACGTAGGTAACGTTGGGCAGTCTCAGGCGTATCATCAACAAACGATGAAGCCAAAAGCGCCGACACAGCCGCAACAAAATGCGGACAACGCGGCCAAAGATACGAAAGAAGCGAAGCCTGTTGAAAAGCTTTCTGCTGCTGAGGCAGCAAAAGAAAGCAAAGATGTGAAAGCAGCGAAAAACGCTGAAGGTGTTAAAAAGCCAGAAGAGAAATCATCGGTTGAATCCTTTACCTATGGTGCGTTGGGCATGGACCACCCGGAAAAAGTGAAAGAAAACGATGATACGGCCTATAGTGCGGGACAATTTTTGTCTGCGTTGGGCACAATAGGCACCATACTCGCGGTTGTCGTCTAAACTATAAGGAGATGAGGCCGCACTGACAATTAGGCCTTCAGCTGATGTTGGGAGGTAGCATCAGATGAATATATCGCCAGCAAGCGTCAGTATCCCAACTGTCGCGCCATCGGTGAATCCGCCAACCGAGCAAGTTGCGCGGGACAATCGCATGCGCGAAAAAATCGTCCCCACCAAGCAAGCCCCAGAGCCAGAACACGGCAAAGCGGCCACCGATCAAGGCAAGCAGCTCGGCCGCTCATCTTGGGATCCGTCACAGCACCCTAACTATTCGCTCGACTACAGTCGCGAGTCTTTGTCTGACGCTGATTACGATGGGGCGAACATTGCCGGTCGTGTCGACGCCATGGCACGTACCGAGCCTGGAGAGCAAGCACGTAAAGACAACGGCTACCCGCTGGGGTTGAAAATGCCGGAAGAAGTGCTTGAAAAAGTGGAAGAGCTGAAAAGGTTCGAGCAAACGCGTGCAGTCGTCGCCATGCGTTATCAGCAAGCGACCGTGGCGAATATGCCCTCAGAAGTGCTGATCGTGATTTAAGCGCTTTCCGTTGAGCCGATTGACGTCAAAGCCCCGCGTATTATCGCGGGGCTTTTTGCTTGGCTAAGAGCGCTTGGCGCGGGCAAAGGCATCCGCCATGCTGCCCATTGTGGCGGGTTTTTCCTGGCGCTTTTTCGGACTTTTCTCACGCTGCTTAGGGGCGGCAACTGTGGTTTCGCTGGCGGCTGGGGTATCGTCAAGGCGCATCGATAACCCAATGCGTTTGCGCGGCGCATCCACCTCCATGACTTTCACTTTCACCACATCACCGGCTTTCACCACGTCGCGGGGATCGCTAATAAAGCGGTTTGATAGCGCGGAGATGTGCACGAGGCCATCTTGGTGGACGCCGATATCGACGAATGCGCCAAAGTGCGTGACGTTAGTGACCACGCCTTCGAGTTGCATACCTGGTTTTAAGTCACTGATCTGATTCACGCCCTCGGCAAAGGTGGCGGTTTTAAACTCAGGACGCGGATCGCGGCCCGGCTTGACCAGCTCGTTCAGTACGTCGGTGACCGTGATCTGTCCAAAGGTCTCGGTGGCATAATCGCTTGCGTTTAAGCTTTGTAGCATACCCGCATTGCCCACCAAGGCATCGATGGCTTTGCCAGTCTTTTGGGCGATTTGTTTAACTAAAGGGTAGGTTTCTGGGTGGACACCTGAGCGATCCAGCGGGTTAGCGCCATCCATCACCCGTAAAAAGCCAGCGCATTGCTCATAGGCCTTCGGGCCAAGGCGCGGCACTTTCAGCAGGGTTTTACGATCGCCAAATCGGCCATTTTCGTCGCGAAAGGCAACAATGTTTTGTGCCATGGTTTGGCTAAGGCCTGCCACCCGGGTGAGCAGTGGTGCGGACGCGATATTTAAATCAACCCCCACGGCGTTCACACAGTCTTCCACCACGGCATCGAGCTTTTTGGCAAGCTGACTTTGAGAGACATCGTGCTGATACTGACCGACGCCAATCGATTTAGGATCAATTTTAACCAGCTCGGCGAGGGGGTCTTGCAAGCGACGGACAATGGAAACCGCGCCACGTAGCGAGACATCGAGATCGGGAAATTCATTGGCTGCCAGCTCTGACGCCGAATAAACCGAGGCACCGGCTTCACTGACCATCACGGTTTGAATGCTTAAGTCGGCTTGCTTGAGCATGGTGGTGACAAAGTGTTCCGTTTCACGCGAGGCGGTGCCATTGCCGACGGCAATCAAGTTCACGCCATGGCGATCAATAAAACGGCGCAGGGTTTTGCTTGCCCCTTCAATATCGTGTTTAGGCGCGGTGGGATAAATCGTGGCGGTGTCGAGCAGTTTGCCCGTGCCATCCACCACCGCCACTTTACAGCCGGTACGTAGGCCTGGGTCTATCCCCATGGTGCAGCGAGGGCCAGCCGGTGCAGCCATCAATACATCTTTTAAGTTCGCCGCAAACACATCAATGGCATCATTTTCCGCGCGCTCTTTCAGATTGGCCATGAACTCTGTCTCGAGGTGCATCAAGATTTTTACCCGCCACGCAAAGGCAATCACCTGCTTGCGCCAACGGTCAGCCGGTGCGGTGCCTAAAGACAGCTGGTAATGCTGAGCAATCATGGTTTCGCATACGCTTTGCTTGCTGTCTGGTGCTTGGTCGGGATCGGCAACCAGCGCCAGCTGCAGTACGCCTTCATTGCGACCACGTAGCATCGCCAGCGCGCGGTGAGAGGGCACTTTGGCAATCGGCTCTTGGTGGGCAAAGTAGTCTTTGAACTTTGCCCCTTTCTCTTCCTGACCCGCAATCACAGTGGCGCGTAGCACCGCATATTGCTTAAGGTATTGGCGCAGCGCCTCAAGTAAGCTCGCATCCTCAGCGAGGCGTTCCATCATGATGGCGCGGGCCCCCTCGAGTGCCGCTTTGGTATCGGCGACGCCCTTTTCAGCATTGATGTATTGTTCGGCAAGCGTGTCAGGGTCGTGCGAGGCATCTTGCCATAAGGTGTCGGCCAAGGGGGCGAGGCCGGCTTCAATCGCGATCTGTCCTTTGGTTCGGCGCTTGGGTTTGTAAGGCAGATAGAGATCTTCTAGGCGGTTTTTACTCTCCGCGGCGAGAATATCGCGGCGCAGGCTCTCGGTGAGTTTGCCTTGTTCGTCAATCGATTTGAGGATGGTGTCGCGCCGGGCATCCAATTCGCGAAGATAGACCAATCGCGTTTCTAGGGTACGCAACTGCGAGTCATCCAGGCCCTGGGTCGCTTCTTTACGATAGCGAGCGATAAAAGGGACAGTGTTACCATCGTCAAGCAGCTCAACCGCTGTCTTAACTTGACCTGGTGCGACATTGAGTTCGTGCGCCAGGGTTTGCGTAATGGATGTGTGCATGTGTTTCCTTTTCTCTACAAGCACGGCAGGGGATACCCTGCCAAGGGATAGCATTTTTGACCGCGATGGAGGCGAAGGTTCCCTCCGTGATTACTTAGCGTCGGTGTCATTGGGCTTTGGGTAGGTAATGGTATTCACAAACCACTGCTTTTCACCTTCAGGGGTTGAGACCACCACTTCGTCATCAACGGCTTTTTTTAATAGCGCCCGCGCCATAGGGGCATCGATAGAAATGTAATCTTTGCGTTCATAAATCTCATCAGGGCCAACGATTCGAAATTGCTTGGTGTCGCCGGCCTCGTTTTCTATTTCCACCCAGGCGCCAAAAAAGACCCGCCCTTCTTGTTCTGGCGCGTAATCAACAATGGTTAAGTCATTGAGGCGCTTGCGCAGATAACGGACGCGACGGTCAATTTGACGTAACAGCCGCTTATTGTAGGTGTAGTCAGCGTTTTCTGAGCGATCACCTAAACTGGCGGCCCAGCTGACAATTTTGGTCACTTCTGGGCGTCGTTCGTGCCACAGGTAATCGTGCTCGGCTTTGAGCGCGTTAAACCCCTCTCGGGTCACCAATTTGGTTTTCACGTTACCTCTCCTTTCGCTAGCCATTCGGCGTCGCGCGATATAACCTTGTTCAGGAAACTACAAGAAGCGGACAAGCTTGTCGAGGCAACACTCGGTAACAATTTACTCCGCATGTGGTGACAGACAAACACGCGGTCTGACATTCAATTGTGGCAAAATTCAGTATGATATAAGTGACGGTCAATCCATGGCCGGGCAACGATCAGCATTGAGGGCTTAGCATGCAAGAGAACTATAAAATTCTAGTGGTGGATGATGATATGCGTCTGCGCTCGCTACTGGAACGCTACCTGACCGAGCAAGGTTTTCAGGTACGCAGTGTGGCCAATGCCGAGCAAATGGATCGCTTACTCGCGCGTGAAGCCTTTCACCTGATGGTACTGGATCTGATGTTGCCAGGTGAAGATGGCCTGTCTGTGTGTCGCCGTTTGCGTCAAGCGAATAACCAGTTGCCGATTTTGATGCTGACCGCCAAGGGCGATGAGATTGACCGCATTGTTGGCTTAGAGGTGGGTGCCGATGATTACTTGCCCAAGCCTTTTAACCCGCGTGAACTATTGGCGCGGGTACGGGCGGTATTGCGCCGGCAGACCATTGAAGCGCCAGGCGCGCCGAGTGCAGACTCAACCACGGTGACCTTTGGCGAGTTTCGCCTCAACTTGGGCACGCGAGAAATGTTTCGCAATGATGAGCCCATGACGCTTACATCTGGCGAGTTCGCGGTGCTTAAAGCCTTGGTGACCAATGCGCGAGAGCCTTTGTCACGTGATAAGCTGATGAACATGGCGCGTGGCCGTGAGTATTCGGCTATGGAGCGCTCGATTGATGTGCAAATTTCGCGGTTGCGCCGCATGATAGAGGAAGACCCGAGCAAACCGCGTTACATTCAAACCGTATGGGGGCTCGGCTACGTGTTCGTTCCGGATGGAGAGGTGTAGCGATGCGGATGTCACCGCGGACTAACTTTGCGCGTACCTTGTTTATCTTGGCTGGCTTATTAATTGCCAGCCAAGTTTTTTCTTATCTGACCATCGTCAATTATGCCTTACTGCCCAGCTTGCAGCAGTTCAACAAAATCTTGGCGTTCGAAGTACGCCTGATGCTGGAGGAAGACTGGTATCTTAAGGATGGTGAAGTCCTTCACCTTGGTGAACCTGTGCGGCGGCAGCTATTGGAGCAGATTGGTGTCACCTTGCATGCGCCCAACAGTGACCAAGCGGCGGCGTTTAAAGACGCGATGGAGATTGATTACTTAAGCGAGCACATCAGCAAAGAGCTGGGCACGCAAACCGAAGTACGCTTGGTCAGTGGCGAAGACAGTTATGTGCTATGGCTGAAGTTTGACCAGATTGACGACTTTTTAATGCGGATCCCGCTATCGGAACTGCATCAAGACGACTTCGCGCCTTTGTTTCAATACAGCTTGGTGATTGCCCTGTTGGTGATTGCGGGCGGGTGGCTATTTATCAAGATGCAAAACCGTCCACTCGTGGCTCTTGAGCGGGCGGCGTTAGATGTGGCGGATGGCCGTTTTCCCGATCCTGTCCCCCCGCGAGGGGCGTCGGAAATTCAGGCGGTGACGGTGGCGTTTAATAAGATGTCGGCCGGCATACGCAAACTCGAAGAAGACCGCGCTTTGCTGATGGCCGGGGTGAGCCATGATTTGCGCACGCCACTGACGCGCATTCGCCTTGCGACTGAAATGATGTCATCAGATGATGCCTACTTGGCCGATAGCATTACCGAAGATACCGAAGAGTGTAATGAAATCATCAACCAATTTATGGACTACTTGCGCGCGGTGCAGCAACAAGATCCTGATCCGGTTGATTTAGCCAGTATTTGCCGAGATGTGGCGAGTAATCAGCAGCAAGTCGGTGTCGATATTGAACTCGATTTAGGGGCGTTGCACGGAGAGTTATTTGCCAACTCGGTGGCCTTAAAGCGTGCGGTGACCAACCTGGTGGTCAATGCGGTGCGTTATGGACACGGTTGGGTCCGTCTCGGCTGTGGCAGCAATGCCGATCACACCTATCAGTGGGTGGAAGTGGAAGACAATGGCCCGGGGATCGATGCCAACTTAGAAAACTCGCTATTTCAACCCTTTACACGCGGCGACACCGCACGCGGTAGTGAAGGGACAGGCTTAGGGCTGGCTATCGTCAAACGCATTGTGGAACAGCTCCATGGTGATATTCGTCTTTCTTCACGTACTGAAGGCGGGCTGAGAATTCAAATGACGTTTCCCGTGGGCAATAAAAAATAACCCCTCGTGTGCGTGTGACCACGTTTTTAGCGGCGGAAGTCGCGGAATGCGGGCGTTAGGCCATACTGTCATAGAGATTCAATACACTGGGAAAAGGCTATGCGTTTATCGCTAGACAGTCAGGATCCGACGCCTAAATTTCAGCAGCTGATTGATCAAATTCAACGGCAAATTGCCAGCGGCACCCTCTACCCCGGCGCGCGCCTTCCCTCGGTGCGGCAACTGGCCAAAACATTGGCGATGAACCCAATGACGGTGTCGCGCAGCTATCAACAGTTGGCCGACGAGGGCTGGCTGGAGCGCTTGCCCGGTGTGGGCATGCAGGTGAGTGAAACCATGCGCCCGGCTGAGCCCGAGCAGCGTTTGCAATATGTTGAAGCAACGCTGGCGCAATTTATTCATGCGACCAGCGAAGCAGGCTACAGTAAGTCAGAAGCCATGGCGCTGATCATGACCCATTGGGAGCGTTATAGCGGTGATCAGGCGTTGGAGTAATGGGTTTTATGCCCCAGCCAGCGGAGAATAATCGCATCCGCATGTTGTGGGTAATGTTGATGGATATGGGTCGCCAGTTTTTGTACTTCAGGGATCAGCGCTTGGTCTCTCACCAAGTCGGCGATTTTAAATTCGGCCAAGCCCGTTTGCCGAGTCCCCAATAGTTCACCCGGCCCGCGGATTTCGAGATCGCGCTGGGCGATAACAAAGCCATCATTACTGTCGCGCAGTACCCCAAGCCGCTGACTCGCGGTTTTAGATAAGGGTGCATGGTACAGCAGCACACAATGACTGGCGACTGCGCCTCGGCCGACACGGCCACGTAACTGGTGCAACTGTGCGAGCCCCAGCCGTTCTGGGTTTTCAATGATCATTAAACTGGCATTGGGCACATCGACTCCCACTTCAATCACAGTGGTCGCTACCAATAACTGCAGTTCGCCTTGCTTAAAAGCGTCCATCACCGCTTGCTTGTCCGTCGCTTTCATTCGCCCGTGAACCAAACCAATTTCCAGGTTGGGTAGGGCGTCTTTGAGTGCGGTGGCCGTGTCTTCGGCGGCTTGCGCTTCTAAGGCGTCGGACTCTTCAATCAAGGTGCATACCCAATACGCTTGTCGACCGGCGGCACAGGCGGCACTGACGCGGGCGATGATATCGTCACGGCGGGTGTCGGGGACGGCAACGGTTTGAATGGGGGTACGACCTGGGGGTAACTCATCAATCACTGAGGTTTCTAAATCGGCATAGGCGGTCATCGCCAAGGTACGAGGAATGGGGGTCGCGGTCATGATCAACTGGTGTGGATGCGCACCTTGTTGCTCGCCTTTTTCACGCAGCGCAAGACGCTGATGAACGCCAAAGCGGTGTTGCTCATCAATAATCACCAGTGCTAAGCGGTGGAACCGGACACTGGCTTGAAATAACGCATGAGTACCGACCACCATTTGTGTTTTGCCATCTGCAACTTGTGCCAGGGTGTCTTCGCGTGCTTTTCCTTTTAACTTGCCAGCCAGCCAACCAACCTGAATTCCCAATGGCTCAAGCCACTGGGCAAAGTTGGTGGCGTGTTGCTCGGCCAAGAGCTCGGTCGGTGCCATCAATGCCACTTGATGGCCTTGCTCAATCGCTTGCAAGGCGGCGAGGACGGCCACCAAGGTCTTACCCGCGCCGACATCCCCTTGCACGAGGCGCATCATTGGAAATGGTTTGGCTAAATCGGTACTGATCTCGCTCACCACTCGGGTTTGTGCGCCGGTGGGAGTGAAAGGCAGGTTATCTAAAAGACGCTGTCCCAGTGACTGACTGGGCGCGAGTGCAAACCCTTTCACTTGCTGTGCCTGGTGGCGCACAGACAGCATCGACAGGTGCTGGGCAAGGAGCTCTTCAATGATTAAGCGCCGCTGAGCGGGATGTTGACCGGTTAATAGATCCTCTAGCGCGGTATCTGGCGGTGGGCGATGTAATAGGTGCAACGCCTCGCGCAATGAGAGTTGTCGATCGTACAAGCCTTCGGGCAGCAGCTCGTCGACGCCACTTTTATCCAGCAACGCCAGCGTTTGATCGGTCAGGCTGCGCAGGGTCGCTTGGCGCAGCCCCTCCGTGGTGGGATACACGGGGGTCAGGGTTTCTTCCATCACCAATTCGGTGGGCTCAGAAAACACCTGATACTCGGGGTGAATGATCTCCAGCCCGTGCTTTCCGCGTTTGAGTTCGCCGTAGGCTTTCACTTGCTTGCCGACCGCTAAACTGTTTTTCATCGCGGCATTAAAATTGAAAAACCGTAGTGTTAACGCGCCGCTGCCATCTTGCACCCGGACGGTGAGCATCCGGCGGCGACCAAATACGGTATCGTTGTGGGTGATCTCACCTTCGATAGTCGCATGTTGGCCAGGTAAGAGGCTAGCGACCGGCCAGACACGGGTACGATCTTCATAGCGATAAGGCAGGTGAAACAACACGTCCTGCACTGTATGCAGGCCAACTTTTGCCAGTTTTTCTGCCATCTTATTGCCAACACCGCTTAAGGTATCGACAGTAACGGCACTCAGCATGGAAGATCGCATCCGTTTCTCTATTTGGTTAGCGCTGGCTATTGTACATGACTACCGTGCGTGTTTAGCCGCTTGCATCTGTGCCCACCACGCCTCGTCCGCCACGATTTGACCATGTTCATCTAAAGGCGGATAAGGCAAACCTTTTTGTTTTGCCACCCGGGCAAGTACCGGATGGCCGCGCTCGAACAAAATGTGGTGGACTTCGTGTTCGGGTAAGCGGGTTTTATCCTGTTGATACATGCCAGCCGCTTGGCGCTGGCGCTGTGCTTCGTACAAAATCAAGGCACTGGCCACTGACACATTAAGTGACTGTACCATACCCACCATAGGAATGAGGATGTCTTGGTCTGCTTTATCCAGTGCTTCGCGACTGATGCCTTGTTTTTCTTGCCCCAGCACGATGGCAGTCGGACGGGTGTAGTCAATCTCGCGAAAATCGACCGCGGTATCCGATAAGTTGGTGACTAACACCTGCATCCCTTGGGCTTGCATGGTATCAAACGCTTCTTCCGTGGTGTTGTGAGTCACCACATCTATCCAGTTGCGTGAACCGGCCGATGTGCCCCCGAGGGTGCGCATCTTGGTGCCTTCTGGCCACACGGCATGCATGCGATGAATCCCCACAGCGTCGGCGGTGCGAATGATAGCGGAAATATTATTGGGTTTATGAACTTGCTCCATGCAGACAGTGAGATCAGGCTGGCGTTGGGCCAAGACCTGATGAATGCGTTCAAAGCGTTCAGGGGTCATGATTCAATTCCGTAAATGGCAGACGAAAAACAAATGCGCCCGCCAAAAAGGACGGGCGACGGGCAATAGTGTATTGAGGCGATCAGTTTTTCTGGCGGCTAACCTTCACCACGTTAGGCATCACCCGCAGGCGGCGCATGATATTGGCTAGGTGCACTCTGTCTTTGGTCGTTAGGCGAACAAAGATAGTGTACAAGCGGCCATCGCGCTCTTCGGTGGTTAGCCCTTGGATATTGGAGCCGGTTGATGCAATGGTATTGGTTAAATCTGCCAGCGCCCCTTGATGGTTTTGCATATCCACACGCACCCGTGTGCTGAACTCTTGTTCAAAATCGTCCGCCCACTCGACCGGCATATATTTATCCGGCTCTTGGCGGTGGCCGCGGATGTTAGCACAGGTTTCACGGTGGATAACCAAGCCTTTACCTGGGCTGACATGGGCAATGATCGGGTCACCTGGGATTGGGCGACAGCAATTGGCATAGGTGACCAAGATACCATCGGCACCACGGATAGGCATTTTGCCCTCGGTGGGGGCCGCCGGGTCTTGATCTAGCAAGCGACGTGCGATCACTACGCTCATGAGTTCGCCAAGGCCAATCGACGCCAGTAAGTCGTCGCTGGTTTTCAGCTTTAAGTCACTCAGTACTGCCTCAACCCGCTCAGGGTTGATATCCGGCAGGTTTTGCTCTCCAAGCGCATGATTGAGCAGACGACGCCCTAAGGTCACCGACTCTTCACGGCGCATGGTTTTCAGCACTTGACGAATTTTCGTCCGGGCCCGCGCGGTCACTACATAGTTAAGCCAAGCCGCGTTGGGGCGCGCGCCGGGTGCGGTGATAATCTCTACTGTTTGACCATTTTTGAGCGGTTGACTTAGCGGGTAAGGTTGACGATTAACCCGCGCCCCGACACAGGTATTGCCCACATCGGTATGGACGGCATAGGCAAAGTCGACCGCGGTGGCATCGACAGGGAGCTCGACAATCCGCCCTTTGGGGGTAAAGACGTACAGCTCATCGGGGAAGAGATCCGATTTGACGCTCTCAATAAATTCAAACGAGCTACCGGCACTTTGTTGGAGCTCAATAATGTTTTGCATCCAGCGCTGCGCCCGTTTCTGTGCGGTGGTGCCAGAGGGCCTGTCGGCACCGCTTTTATACGCCCAGTGTGCCGCGACCCCTTTGTCGGCCATTTGATCCATGTCTTCGGTACGAATTTGTACTTCCACCGGGACACCATGTGGGCCAATCATAGAGGTGTGCAGTGATTGATACCCGTTGGCTTTAGGCACCGCGATATAGTCTTTGAGCCGGCCCGGGCGTGGCTTATACAAGTTATGCATTTGCCCTAGCACGCGATAGCAGGTATCAAGATCACCCACAATCACTCGAAACGCGTATAAATCCATGATGGTATGGAAACGCTGCTCTTTATTCTTCATCTTGTTATAGATGGAGTAGAGATTTTTCTCTCGGCCCAGCACACGGGCGTTAATCCCGGCATCTTCCAAACGACCTTCAATTTCCGCATGGATTTTTTGGATCATCTCTTTGCGATTGCCCCGCGCTTGCGCGATCACCTTTTTAAGGACGCGGTAGCGATTGGGGTACAAGGCCTCAAAGCCGAGCTCTTCAAGCTCCACCTTTATATTATGGATACCCAAGCGGTGGGCGAGAGGGGCGAAGATTTCTAGCGTTTCACGGGCAATACGGCGTTTTTTGTCTGGGCGGAGGGCGCCCAAGGTACGCATATTGTGGGTGCGGTCACTCAATTTTATCAGGATCACGCGAATGTCATGGGCCATCGCCATGACCATTTTGCGAAAGTTCTCGGCTTGGGCTTCTTTACGGTCGCGAAATTTAAGCTTATCAAGCTTAGAGACGCCGTCGACCAAGTCAGCCACCACATCACCAAAGCGTTGCTGCAGATCGTCTTTGGTCACCTCAGTGTCCTCAATGACATCATGCAGCAATGCCGCCATCAGGGTTTCACAGTCCAAGCGCATTTCCGCCAAGATCCGTGCCACCGCGATGGGGTGAATGATATAAGGTTCGCCGGTTGAGCGAGTTTGCCCGTCGTGGGCATCCCTGGCTACTAGGTAGGCTTGCCGAAGCGCTTCAAGCTGTGACTCCGGCAAATACTGGCTAGCAACTTCTTTCAGGCTATCAAATAGATACAAACGGCCTGTCCCTGATAAATGCAGCGTTTAACGTTGACCCGAAATGGTGCTTACCGCGGCCATTTCAGCGGCTTCTTGCTCTTGCTTTTCCTGACGCTCACGCGCGTCGAGGACTTCTTTGTTGATCAGTCCTTCTTCAACTTCACGCAAAGAGATCACTGTGTACTTGTCGTTTTCTTCTGCGACGAGGGCATCTTTGCCACCCGTTTGCATTTGACGGGCGCGGCGAGCCGCAACCAGAACGAGATCGAAGCGGTTACCAATTTTTTCAACGGCGTCTTGAACAGTTACGCGTGCCATGAAGGACTCCAGCTATGTCATCAATAGGTCATTCAAAATGACCGAAAAGTATACAAAAGGCCGCGACCTATTGCCAGCGTTGGCTGGGGCAATGGCCACGTCTCAATGTGGTGGTTAGTCAGCCAACAGTTCGTCGATCATTGCATGATACTTGCTGGCTTGTTTGGCTTGTGCCATCCGCTCGGCACGGATGATGGCCTTAATATCCATCAATGCGACATCAAAGTCATCATTAATAATCAGGTAATCATAATCAGCATAGTGAGAGATCTCGGAGCGTGCTTCCTGCATGCGTTGCGCAATCACTTCCTCACTGTCTTGGCCACGTGTCGTGAGGCGTCTTTCTAACTCTTCACGGCTTGGTGGCAAAATGAAAATACTCTTGCTGTTCGGCATTTGCTGACGAATTTGCTCAGCGCCTTGCCAATCGATATCGAGAAAAATATCGACACCATTATTAAGCATTTTTTCAATCCATACGCGCGAGGTGCCGTAATAATTGCCAAACACTTGCGCGTACTCTAAGAACGCTTCCTGTGCAATCAGTGACTGAAATTCTTCCACCGAGACGAAATGATAGTGTACGCCATTTTCTTCACCCGGACGCATGGCGCGCGTTGTGTGAGAGACTGACACTTTC
Organism: Salinivibrio siamensis; assembly: GCF_001996005.1. Classification (GTDB taxonomy): domain Bacteria; phylum Pseudomonadota; class Gammaproteobacteria; order Enterobacterales; family Vibrionaceae; genus Salinivibrio; species Salinivibrio siamensis. The sequence goes on from NZ_MUFB01000002.1 coordinate 77,609, forward strand.
ATGTCATAGCGAGGATTATCATTCAGCAACGCTGAAATCAGACTGGATTTACCCGCACCACTTGGGGCGGAAACAATGTAAAGCGTACCTTGGCTCATGGATTGATCACTTTCACTGGCTGATGCCCATCCGCAGTATAGCGTACACGTACAGGCGTCGATCGACGAATAGATAGTTGTTCCCCGTGGGAGGCGCGCAGGGTAGCACGAACCAATGAGGATTTGAACGGGATCGGTGTGAAAGCGAACCGCTGGATCGCTCACGAGGCATAATGACGTTGTGGTGACAAAGGTTCACTGTTCGATGCTGAGCTGATAGGGTAGCTCGCAGTTATCCGAGAAGATGCATCGCACGCGTCTGGGGGTTGATTTTAGATTGGCCGCCCACACCTGTGTTGTGTTCAATTCACGCCCTTTAGGGCCTTAAACAGCGAGAAGATATCACCAAAAAACGAACGACATGAAGGAGGTGTCAATAATGGAAGGTACTCCCGATTTGTATCCCTCACGCGTCAATGGACAAGAAACGCTTTCCCCACGTCTAGACCCTGTTGTGTACGGCAGTGTGCAGCCAGAGGTACCGCATAGCTTAAGCTCGCACGAGCTGGATACGTTCGAGCGCCAAGGCTTTCTGGTGATGGATAATTACATGCCGGAAATGGTGGCACCGCTTAAACGTGAAATAACCCGTTTACGCGATGATATGGCCGGCTATGAAGAGCTATACACCGAGCCGGATAGTGACGAGCTGCGCACCATTTTCAAACCTTTTGCCTACAGTGATTTGATTGATCGCTTCTCACGCGATCCGCGCATTCTCAATAAAGTGCGGCAAATTTTGGGCTCGGACGCATATTTGATGCAATCGCGCGTCAATATTAAGCCTGCGTTTAAAGGCAAGTCGTTTCCTTGGCATTCTGACTTCGAGACTTGGCACGTTGAGGATGGAATGCCACGGATGCGAGCCGTGACCGTATGGTTAATGCTAACTGACAACACCGAGCACAATGGGCCTTTGTATGTGATCCCCGGCTCACACCATCACTATGCGTCTTGTGAAGGCAACACCGGCGAAAAAAACTATCAGCAATCGCTGAAAAAACAAATGCTGGGTGTGCCCAAGCCAGAGACCATGGAGGCATTGTTAGAAGACAATGGCATTGCCTCGGTAACGGGACAAGCCGGTACCTTGGTGTTCCATGATTGTAACTTGATGCATGGTTCACCCGATAATATCGCCAACGACCCACGCTCAATTTTAATGTTTGTCTATAACAGTGTGGAGAATAAACCGGTGACGCCCTTTAGTGGGTTGTCACCGCGCCCCCACTATTTATCCAATCCCGACCAACGCCCCCTGCAGGCGGTTGAGTCACTCTGGCCGCTAGCTTCCTAGCCCGACTAACGCCCACGTAGTTGTGGGCGTTTTTATTTTTTCTCTTTAAATCAGGGTTTTGCTATGCTGTCTCGATAATTGAACAAGCGTTTAATTATCTCGCCAATTTCAACGACATTAAGGAGTTTCCGTTGAACACATCATTAAAAGCGACCTTGAGCGTGACGGCCACTGCCCTGAGTGTGGCCAGTGCCTTATCTTATCCTTCTTTTGCCCAAGCCAGTGACAGTGCGCTCAGCGAACAACTTGGGATTGCCGATCACGCTGTGATTGCCCACCGTGGTGATTCTTACAATGCACCAGAATCAACCTTGCCGGCCTACCAACTTGCGTGTGAAGTGGGGGCCGATTATCTCGAGCTTGATCTGCAACGCACTCAAGACGGCAAACTGATTGCGGTGCATGACGACAACCTTAAGCGCAACACTAATATTGAGACAGTTTATCCTGAGCGTGCCGACGACCCGGTCAATACCTTTACTTGGGCAGAGCTGGAAAAGCTGGATGCGGGCAGCTGGTTTAATCAGTCATACCCAGAGCGTGCGCGTGAGAGCTTCCGCGGCTTGAAGCTAGTGACGCTGGATCAGGTACGTGAAATCGCTGAAGACTGTGCCCATCAGCCAGGACTTTATATCGAAACCAAGGTGCCGGAGTTCTTCCCAGGGATTGAGCAGGATTTGAAGCAAGACTTGACCGAGCATGGTTGGTTAGATGACGACGCCAAAGGCAAAGTGATCCTGCAGACTTTTAATAAATCGAGCCTTGAAGCATTGCAAGATGTGATGCCAAACGTGCCAAAAATCTTGCTGCTATGGGCAGGCGATGGCTACATTCCGACCAAAGACAGCGCGCCGAAAGCGGATGATGAGTCCTACGCTCAGTACTATGCGCGCCAAGAAGTGGCCTCGAAAGCCGACTACGCAGAGTGGTTGGATTATGCCAAGGAGCACGGTGCCATCGGTGTAGGCCCGTCGGGCACGCAAGCCAACTTCGATGATGCCTGGTCAAGCCAATTTAGCTATATGGACCTGGCGAAGACCTGGATGGTGGACATGAGCCATGAAAAAGGCTTATTGATGCACATGTACACCTTGGACGATCGCGAAGATTTGATTCGTTACCGTGAGCGTGGCGTGGATGGCTTCTTTACCAACCGTCCTAACGTGGCGGTTAAAGCCTTAACCGACAGTGACGGTAAAGACATTGAAGCGACCTTAACGCAACTGGGTTATTAACCCCGCGCGTTAACCGTTTTTATCCTTTGAGCCCGCCTTATATTTGGTGGGCTTTTTAGTTGGGGGCGAACGCTGGAGGGTTTGATGATCGGCTTAGTTCGCTAAGCAGACCCTCCGCGCCATGGATGGCGCGGCGGAGCCTCCAGGGAAGGATTGACGGCGTGTCTGTGTGCGAACTGAGCCGATGCCCCAAGGTTGACGTTTTGGCTCTCTATTCGCTCGCCATCAGTTTGGCTAGCGTACGTCGGTACATGGCATAAGCCACGGCGCCTGCGAGTAGGTTACCGATTAAGGCACCGGCAAACAGGCCAAACAGCTCGCCAATTTGTGCGCCTAGCCAGAGGCAGGGCAGGAAAAACGCAAATAGGCGGAGCGCAGAAATGGTTAGGGCGGTGTATGAGCGACCTAATGCATTGGTAATCGACACCATCAACATACACACCCCCAGAGCGCCAAGACTAAATGGCACTAGCGTGAGGTGGGTGTACAAGATATCGGTGACTTGTTGATCGCTGGTCATCAAGTCCGCCAAGGGGGCGGCGGCAAGCCAGGTGACCAGTGCTATCAGCAATTGAAAGCCGAGAATAAACTGACAGGCTAACTTGACCAGATGCCGCACTTCGGTCAAATCGCCTTTACCCAGCAAACGACCCACCATGGGGGGCATTGACATGGTCAGCGCCAGCACCGAGACAATGGCGAAAAACTCAAAGCGTGAACCCAGCGCCCAGGCAGCCACTGCCGCTGAACCAAAGCTGGCGAGCAGCTTGGTCGCCAGCATAGATGACACCGGCGGCAGCAGTTGGCTTATCATCGCCGGCCCCATAATATGCCCAATCGAACCCACACTGTGTTTGATGTCTAAGTCTTGCCAGTCAAACGAAACCCAACCTTTACCAAACACGCGGGGCGCGACAATGGCGATGCCTGAGCCAAACGCAATTAAGGTGGCGACGGCCGCGCCATTAATGCCCCAATCGAGCCAAAAGATAAACACCGGATCGAGCGCGAGGTTTAATAAGCTGGTCACCACCATCATGGAGCCGGGCAACATGGTGTTTCCGTTGGCGCGTGCTAGGCTATAAAAGAAGTAGAGTACCGCGCCTGTCCAGGCACTGACTAACCAAATTTGCCAATAGCTATCAATTACCGGAAACACATTATCCGGTGCATCCAGCAGCTGCAAGATGGGGTGGCGTAATGCATAGAGTAAACCGGCGAACAAGGCGACCCCTGTGGTGCCGATAAATAAAATTAAACCGCCGAGTTGTTTGGCGTAACGGCACTGATCGGCACCGAGCGCGCGCGAGATCACCGCCGTGGTCGCAATCCCGAGTCCGACTTGAATGCCGATAATGATCATCTGAATCGGCAAGGTGAAGCCTTGCGCGGCGAGGGGAAACACGCCCAGCTGACCAATGAAAGCACTGTCAACGAGCTGAAAACTCATCAGTGACAGTACGCCAAACAGCATGGGTAGGGTGGTCGAGAACAAGCGCTTTGCGCGAGAAGCAGACTCCATCAGGCACTCTTTGCTTAATTGGATGAAAAAAAGCCGAGCAGGAAGAGGCTCGGCATCACTCAACCAATTGTAGAGGATTGCTAAAAATTACCAACCCCTAATAAATACGGTTATTCAGTGTCAGAGAGCCAGACCCTAGCGATGCGATGGACGTTCAGGGGGCGACTGCACACAATCATTGGGGTTAGTGATTCATACTGGTAGCTCTGGTTTATAGTGAAACAAGTCACTATCACTGTTGCACTGATCCTGATGAATGAATATGAGATTGAGGATGGAGCGGGAGGATGGTTGTCTGTTTATCAAGGCAGGCACTGTGGTGGGTTTTCGGTGCGTGCAATCACGAGAAGATACAAGGTTTCGATGAAATGTCATTTTTATTGCATTTTAAACCAAACCTTTTTAACTATTGATTGAAATATTTATTGCTTTTAGCGATAAGCAAGCTAGCACAACACAGTAATTAGTGCCGGAATAACGTCATTGTTTTGTCGCAAAAAAATGACTTTTGACAGCGTGTTATCGTTGATCGTGACCAAAATTCAAGATAAATATAGACCACTTTATATAAGTGTGTAATACGTATTGTTGCTTTCAGTGCTTAGGATGGCCAAGAGAATGCAACGGCAGGCGCAGTGCTCTGCAAAAATATCAGACAGTGGACAGGGAGTAGTGGACTATGCTGTCGTACTTTTTACGCCGGTTACTGTTGGTGATCCCGACGTTTCTCGGCATTACCATTTTGATTTTCGGTATTACCCGCCTAGTACCAGGTGGACCGGTCGAACGGATGATGACGCAAATGCAGGCTCAAGCCGATGGTGGCTCGAGCTTGCAGCGTGCTGGCGATAGCTCAGCGTTATCAGACGATCAGATTGCCGAACTCAAGGCATTTTACGGCCTCGATAAACCCGTGCTAGAAGCCTATGTTGATTGGCTGGGCAAACTGGCCAACTTGGACTTGGGCGAGTCGACCCGCTACTACGAGCCGGTCACCGACATGATTGCCGAGCGTCTGCCCGTCTCTTTGTTTTATGGCGGGATGACCTTCTTCATCAGTTATTTCATTTCTCTTCCGCTTGGTTATTACAAAGCCCTCAAACACGGCTCGGTGTTTGATTCGTCCTCCTCTGTGCTGATCTTTATTGGTTTTGCCTTACCCGGCTATGTGGTGGGGGTATTGCTGATCACCTTATTTAGCTATCACCTCGAATGGTTTCCGATGGGGGGCTTTGTGGGGGACGCTTACTACGATGCCACCAGTTTTTGGGAGCGCGCCAAAGATGTGATGTGGCATGCGGTGCTGCCGCTGATTTGTTATCTGATTGGTGACTTTGCCACTCTGACCATGACGATGAAAAACAACCTGATGGAAAACTTGTCGGCGGACTATATCCGTACTGCTATCGCCAAAGGGTTACCGTTCCGCTCGGCAGTACGCAAACACGCGCTGCGCAACAGCTTAATTCCGATAGCCAGCCATTTTGGCAACTCCTTATTGTTCTTTATGACTGGTGCGTTTTTGATTGAAGTGATTTTCAACATCAACGGCATTGGCTTACTTGGCTATGAGTCGATTATGGAGCGCGATTATCCGGTGGTAATGGGCATTGTCGCCATCAATGCGCTTTTACTGCTGGCCGGCAACATTATCTCTGATATCTGTGTTGCCTTGGTTGACCCTCGCGTGAAGTTTGGATCTTGATATGTTGACGTTTAGCCCTTTAACTCAAAAGAAAATCCGCAGCTTTAAGCAAATTAAACGTGGTTACTGGTCGTTTATCATCTTGACCACCATGCTGGTGTTGTCGCTGTTTGCCGAGCTTTTTATCAACAGTAAAGCGTTAATGGTCAAATACGACGGCGAGTATTATTTCCCCGTACTGAGTGATGTGTACTTGGCGAGCGATTTTGGGCAGGTAGGAACCAGTGAGGCCAACTATCGTCAGCTCGCCAAAGCCTTTGCCGCGCAAGGCGGTGACAATTATGTGGTGATGCCCCTAGTGCCGTGGAACCCGCTTGAGCAAGACTTTAGCGGTGACTTCCCGCCGACAGCGCCCAGCGCTGAGCATCAGCATTACCTTGGCACTGATGAGATTGGTCGCGACATCCTCGCCCGCTTGGTGTACGGCTTTCGTATTGCCATGGGCTTTGCGTTGCTCACCATGGCCGCTTCCTATGCGATTGGCACGGCTGTCGGCTGTGCGATGGGCTTTTGGGGCGGCAAGTTTGACCTCTTCTTCCAACGCTTTATCGAAATCTGGTCGATGGTGCCGTTTTTGTACGTGATCATGATTTTGGTCTCGATTCTCCAGCCCACGTTTGCTCTGTTTGTGGGGATTAACGTGTTGTTTGGCTGGATGGCGATTACCTGGTATATGCGCACCATGACCTATAAAGAGTCAGCGCGTGATTATGTGATGGCCGCGCGTGCACTCGGTGCCTCGACCAGCCGGATCTTATTCCGTCACATTTTGCCCAATACCATGGTGATGATTGTGACCTTGGCGCCCTTTACCATCGCACTCAATATTACCGCGCTAACGGCGCTGGATTATCTCGGCCTAGGACTGATGCCGCCGACGCCAAGTTGGGGCGAGCTGTTGCAGCAAGGCAAATCAAATTTGGACGCGCCATGGATTGTTGCGTCCGTGGTGACCTCACTGGTGGTGGTATTGGTGATGGTGACCTTCATTGGTGAAGCGGTTCGCGCTGCTTTCGACCCGAAAAAATTCACCCGTTACGACTAACGTTAAACACAATGTGCAATGTTTGAATCACGATAAGGAAATCACGATGAAAAAACTGATCCTTGCGACCTCAATCTCAATGTTTAGCCTGACTGGCTGGGCGGCGGATTTGCCTGAAAACCTCAATTGGCAAACCAACTGGGATGCGCCTAAAATCGGCTCTCCCGACGCCAAGCGCGGCGGCGTTCTGCGCTCACACTTAAGCTCCTTTCCCCAGACGCTGCGCACGGTTGGCCCAGACTCCAACTCAGGCCTGCGCAGCTATTTTCTCGATGAAATGCCCTCATTGGTAAAGCGCCACCCTGACACGCTGGAATGGATCCCGGATTTGGCCAACGAGTGGGCCTATGGCGACGACCATAAAACCATCTACTTTAAACTGAACCCAGAGGCGACCTGGTCGGATGGTGAGCCCGTCACCGCTGATGATTTTGTCTTTATGATGCAGTTCTACCGCTCGAAAGACATTGTTGCCCCTTGGTACAACGACTACTACACCAACACCATTGGTGGGGTAGAGAAAATTGACCAACACACCATTGCGATCTCGACCGCGATAGAGAAAAGTGACGAAGATCTGATGTATACCTTGGGTAGTTTGGTCCCACGTCCCGCGCATTTTTACGCCAATCCGCGTAAAGATGAAAACCAAGACGGCATTGCCGACGACTTTGTGCGCCGTTATAACTTCAAAGCGACGCCCACCCTGGGTCCGTACGAATTAGCGCGGGTGCAAAAAGGCCGCAGCGTCACCTTTGAGCATGTCGATGACTGGTGGGGCTACACCAACCCCTATTATCAGCACCGCTATAACGTCGACAAAATTCGCCTGCGTGTGATCCGGGATAACGACATCGCCATGAAGCACTTTGAAAAAGGCAACTTGGATGTGTTCGACTTGCTATTACCGGATGTGTGGCACGACAAAACCCAATCTGAACCTTATAAAAAAGGCTATATCACCAAATTCTGGGGCCACAACGAGGTGCCGGTTGGCGCGGGTGGTTTATGGATGAATACCGCCATGCCGCTGCTGGATGACATCAATGTGCGCAAAGGCATCATCTATGCCACCGACTTTGATGGCATGATTGAAAACATTACCCGCGGTGATTACTCACGCAAGCCGCATGCAATGGGACATGGTCATGGTGAGTACGACAACGATGGTGCGACGCCACCACCGTTTGACCCTGAAAAAGCGATCAGCTATTTCGAAAAAGCCGGCTTTGACCAAGTGGGGCCCGACGGTATTCGTGTTAATGACAAAGGTGAGCGTTTAAGCTTTGCGATTACTTATGGGTATCAGCACCACACCCCACGTATTGCTTACTTAAAAGAACAAGCGAAGAAAGCGGGGTTGGATTTTACCATTCACCTGGTTGATGGCTCATCGGCGTTTAAATACATACTGGAGAAAAAGCATCAGTTGGCGTTTCTCAATATGGGCACCTCAGAAACCCCGGCCTATTGGGAGTACTTCCACTCGGATAACGCCAATAAAAAGCAAACCAATAACCACACCAATTACAGCTCCCCGGCGCTGGATAAGCTGATCATGGCGTACAAGACCGAATTCGACATGGCGAAGAAATACCAGCTGTCGCACCAGATCCGCGCTAAGATCTCAGAAGCTAGTGTGATTGTGCCCGGGTACATGGTGCCCTATGTGCGTCAAGGTTTTTGGCGTTATGTGCAAATCCCAGATAACGCGATGACCAAGCGCACCGAGAAGATGGTGACCAGCGGCCGCGTGATGGGCTTTGGCACCTTCTGGATTGATGAAGAGATGAAAGACGCCACCGAAGAGGCCATGGACGAGGACAAAGCCTTTGAGCCGGTGACCATCATTGATGACAGATACAAGCTGTAGAGGCGGTTATGACCCAGGATGTCATTCTTTCGGTTAAGGATTTGACCGTTAATTTTACCACTGACGATGGCCCCCGTGAGGTACTTCACGGGGTAAGCTTTGAGGTGAAAGCCGGGCGTACGCTCGGCTTAGTGGGCGAGTCGGGCAGCGGCAAAAGTGTTACAGCGATGTCGATCATGGGCTTACTGCCTAAGCCTTACGGGCGGGTGACGGGCGGTAAAATCTTGTACCGCGGGACCGACTTGGTGACCTTGCCCGCCAAAGAGCGCTATGCGATGCGCGGCAATCGGATCTCGATTATCTTCCAAGACCCGATGACGGCGCTGAACCCTGTGCACACCATTGGCCGGCAAATCAATGAAGTCTTGACGCTACACCGTCCAGAGCTCGACAAAAAAGCCCGCGCGGCGTGTGCGCTCGACATGCTGGCTAAGGTGAAAATCCCGATGCCAGAAAAGCGACTGAACGAGTATCCGCATAACCTATCCGGCGGGATGCGTCAGCGGGTAATGATCGCGATGGCACTGGCCTGCAAGCCCGATATCTTAATTTGTGATGAGCCAACCACCGCCCTAGATGTAACGGTGCAGGCCTCGATTTTGGACTTGATCAACGAGCTACAAGAAGAAACCGGCATGGCGGTGATTTTTATCACTCACGATCTGGGGGTGGTCGCCGAGGTGTGTGACGATGTGGCGGTGATGTACGACGGCCAAATTCGCGAACGGGCAGATATTTTCACACTCTTTGATCATCCAGCCCATCCGTATACCAAGCGGTTGTTGGGATTAATGCCGGGGCGTCACCATCAGCCCAAACAGATGATTGATATTCGGCCGTTGGAAGAGTTTGATGCCGCGCCATCATCCACGTAGTTGCAGGAGAACGCGATGAGCAAGGAAGTCCTCAGAGTAGAAAACCTGAAGCAGTATTTTGTCTCGGGCAAGGGCCTGCTTCGTCAAGGCTATACCATTAAAGCCGTCGATGGCGTATCGCTCTCGGTATCCCAAGGCGAAACGCTCGGGTTGGTGGGTGAGTCGGGGTGTGGCAAAAGCACCCTTGGCCGTACCATGCTTAAGCTGTTTGAGCCGACCGAAGGGAACATTTTCTTTGAAGGCAAAGACATCACGCATTTATCGCCACGTCAGATGCGGCCACTGCGTAAAGACATGCAGATTGTCTTTCAAGACCCGCTCGAGTCGCTCAACCAGCGCCATACCATCGGCGGGATCTTAGAAGAGCCCTTTATTATTCACAATATTGGCACCGTGAAAGAGCGTCGCCAGTGGGTACTTGAGCTATTAGATAAAGTCGGCTTGCCCCACGATGCGGTTAACCGTTATCCGCATGAATTCTCGGGCGGTCAGCGCCAGCGGATTGGTATTGCACGGGCAATTGCCCTTAAACCGAAGCTGCTTATTTGTGACGAATCCGTCTCTGCCTTGGATGTGTCGGTGCAGGCACAGATTCTTAACTTGCTGTTGAAGCTCCAGCAAGAGATGAACTTGGCGATGATTTTTATCTCCCACGACTTATCGGTGGTTCGTCATATCTCCGATAAGGTGGCGGTGATGTACTTTGGTCATGTGGTGGAAGAGGGTCCGACCGAAACCGTCTACCATCAGCCGCAGCACGAGTACACGCAAACGCTACTCTCCGCGATCCCGATCACCCATCCCAAATACCGCAAACACAAACGCCGTGCTGAGCAGCCGGCCGCTGACGCGGACATTCAGCACGAGTCGGTGGGCGAAAAAAAGCCTGAAACCACCCGCTAGCACCGTTTCCCACTCTGTTTCAGGGTGGCATCGGCTCATGCTTACGCTTTTTACCGAGGACGCTAGCACGACAACCGCCAATGTGGTGTGCCTCACACTTCTTCCTCTTTGCTTTATCCTTGTGACAAATTAATCAATAACTGTGAGTGCGATCTCTGTTCATGTATCAGTGTTACCGGTAACTTTACGACGTAGAACGTTGGTAACATAACTATTACATCCAGTGTTTCGACCAATCGCATTCCAGGACTTTGGAATAAGTGGAAATAAAACAAGGACATCCTACTATGAAAGCAATAACGAAAACCCTGCTCGCTGCCTCTATCTCTGGCTTGTTCTCTGTGTCAGCGATGGCGGCGGATTTTAATCTGAAAATCCAATCCTCTGATCCCTCAGGTGATCTCAACTTTAAGGTTCAGCAGCGCTGGGCGGATCGTGTTGAGACCATGTCTGATGGCCAAATCAATATCGATTTATTGCCTGTCGGCTCTGTGGTGAAACACACCGAGACCCTTGGGGCGATAAAAATGGGGATCCTGGACGGCCATGTCACCGCCACGGGCTACTTTTCGGGCAAAGATCCGGCCTTTGGCTTGATTGGTAATATGGTCGGTGCCTGGTCCGATACCACCCAGCTGCTGCAATACATGAATTACGGTGGCGGGAATGAGCTGATGACTGAGCTTTACGCTCCGTACGGCGTGCAGTTTGTAGGCGCATCGACCACAGGCGTTGAGTCGTTTATTTCCAAAAAACCGATTGATGGCGTGGCTGATCTGAAAGGGCTCAAATTGCGTGCCCCGGAAGGCTTGGTGCAGCAAGTGTTTGCCGCTGCTGGCGCCACACCGGTTAACTTGCCGGGCTCGGAAGTCTTTACCGGTCTGAGTAAAGGGGTGATTGATGCGGCCGATTACACCGTGTTTTCCACCAACCAAAAAGCGGGCATGAATGATATTGCACCGCACCCAGTGCAACCAGGCTTCCACTCGCTGCCACTGATTGATATCTCTATTGCGCAGAAAAAATGGGACAAGATGCCGGAAGACTTGCAGACCATTTTGAAAACCTCTGTTCGTGACTTTTCTTACGACATGACCACCCAACTGAAAATGGCAGATATGGCAGCTGTGAAAGAGGCCAAAGCCAACCCAGAGATCACGATCCACGATTGGTCTGACGAAGAGCGCAAGAAGTTTCGTGAAATTGCCAAAACCCAATGGAAAGTGTTTGCCGAGCGCTCACCGAATGCACAAAAAGTGTATGACTCAGTGACCGAGTTCTTAGAAACCAATGGCTTGTTGTAAGCATTCATCCTTGTCTTGTCAGTGATAGGAGGGCATCGCCCTCCTGATTGTGGACCTATTTTATGACTGAACAAACACCTCATACCCCGCCCGAGCCCGACGAGCACCCAAGAAACGTACTCGATAGAGCGATCATTAAGGTGAGCCACCTATTAAGTTGGTTGTTTATCGCCACCGTCTTTATCTCTTTTTATGAAGTGGTGATGCGCTACCTGTTTGATTCGCCCACCACCTGGGTGCATGAAACGGCCTCATTTATCGGCGGCTCTTTGTTCATTCTCGGTGGGATTTATGCCTTCGCGGCCAATCGCCATGTGCGTGTCGTCCTGGTTTACGACGCGGTGTCGTCACAAACGCGAAAATACCTCAACCTGGTTCATCACCTCGTGGGGCTCGCGTTTGCCAGTATGCTGGCTTATTCATCCTACTCGCTTGCCAAGGAAGCCTGGTTTGCACCTTGGGGCGAATTACGGCTTGAGACCTCGGGATCTGTGCTTAATGCGCCCTATCCGGCGCTGCTTAAAGGGCTGATTTTTATCGCGCTGTGTATTCTCGTGATCCAGTTTGTATTGCATCTCATCCAAGAACTGATGGGACTGAGGAACAAAGACGATGTTTGATTTATCTTCGATTGGACTGGCATGGGGAAGCCTGCTCATGCTGGTGATGCTGATTGGACTGCTGCTCACTGGGATGCAATTGGCGTTTGTGTCTGGGTTTGTGGCGATCTTTTTTACCCTCTTTTGGTTTGGCCCCGAGGCGATGCCATTAATTGCCAGCCGTACCTACAGTTTTGCCTCTGGTTACGTCTTTTTAGCCGTGCCGATGTTCGTGTTGATGGCAGCACTGCTTGACCGTTCAGGCATTGCCAAAGATCTTTTCGATGCCATGAAGTCCCTAGGGCGCAAGGTGAGAGGCGGGGTCGCGGTACAAACCATTTTAGTCGCGGTGTTGCTGGCTTCTATGTCTGGCGTGATTGGCGGTGAAACCGTGTTATTGGGGATCTTGGCGTTACCGCAAATGCTCCGCCTTGGTTATGATCGCAAACTGGCGATCGGGACCACCTGTGCCGGGGGCGCGCTCGGGACCATGCTGCCGCCCAGTATCGTACTGATTATTTACGGCATGACCGCCAGTGTATCGATTGGCGATTTGTTCAAGGCATCCTTTCTCCCCGCCTTTATTGTTGCCGCCTGTTACATCGCTTATGTGTTGGTTCGCTGTAAGTTAAACCCATCTCTGGCACCGATCCCAAGCGACAGCGGCGAAGAAGAGGAGCCGCAAGTGAGCTATTTTAAGGCGCTATTTTTCCCGCTTTTCTCGGTAGCGGTGGTACTTGGCAGTATTTACACCGGGGTGGCGTCGGTCACTGAAGCCTCGGCGCTTGGCGTGGTGGGGATCATGCTGTCTGCGATTGTCCGTGGTGAGATGAACCTTTCGATGCTCAAAGAGAGCGCGATTGCCACCATGCGCACTTGCGGGATGATCATGTGGATTGGCATTGGTGCCAGCGCCCTGGTGGGAATCTATAACCTGATGGGCGGGATTGATTTTGTTGAACAAGTGATCCTGAGCCTAAGTGGCGGCAGTGCGATAGGTACCTTGCTTATCATGATGGTGATCTTACTCGTCTTAGGGATGTTTCTAGACTGGGTCGGGGTGGCGCTGTTAACCATGCCGATCTTTGTGCCCATCATCACCGGGCTTGGTTTTGACCCCATTTGGTTCGGGGTGGTGTTCTGCCTCAACATGCAGGTGTCGTTCCTTTCGCCACCATTTGGACCCGCTGCCTTTTACCTTAAATCGGTCGCCCCGAAAGACATTAGTCTTGGTGAGATTTTTACCTCACTCCTGCCTTTTATCGCTCTGCAAGTGTTCGTGCTGTCATTGGTGATTATCTTCCCTGAGTTGGCAATGTGGTGGCAATGATCATGGTATTAAAACAGCAATATCGAGTTCTCAAGGTGTTATCGCTGGCGTGTGGCCTGGCTAAGGGTTGTGGTGTGTAATGAAAGTAAAAAAACTATTAATCATGGGGGTTTCAGGGTGCGGCAAAAGCCTGATTGGCAGTGAAATTGCCCGTGCACTCGACCTGCCTTTTTATGACGGTGACGATTATCATCCCGCTGACAATGTAGAAAAAATGCGGCAAGGGATCCCACTGACTGATGCTGACCGTAGTGGCTGGTTGCGCACCTTGAACCGTCTGTACACCGACAACGAAGCGGCGGTGATTGCCTGCTCAGCATTAAAACCGGAGTACCGTGACGTTCTGCGACAAAACAACCCAGAGTTAGTGATTGTCTACCTGCAAGGGGATTACGCCACGATTTGGTCACGGCTACAAAAACGGGCTAACCACTATTTTCATGGTGAAGCCATGCTGCGTAGCCAATTTGACGCCTTGGTTGAGCCCAGCGCCGAAGAGGCCTTGTTTGTCGATATCTCTTACCCCGTCGACACCGTGGTCGCGCACGCGTTGCAACAAATAAAGGAGGTGGAGTCATGATGCCATCACAGATAAGTCTGGTTGGATTAGGTGTGATGGGGAAAAGCCTGGCTTTAAACCTTGTCGATCATGGCTTTAACGTCGCAGGCTTTGATATTGATCCGCATCACCGGCAAGCGGCGCGCGAGGCCGCGCTGCCCCTCAATCAGGTCTCGGGAAAAGGCCAGCTAACGGTGGTCGATTCGCTATCTCAGCTGCTGGCCAGTTTGCAAACGCCGCGTGTTATCGCCTTGTCGGTGCCCGCCGGCGAAGTTGTTGATCGGGTGATCGATGAGTTGTTGGCGGCGGGCCTGGCACCTGACGATATTGTTATCGATACCGGCAACAGCCTGTGGACAGATAGTGAGCGGCGCGCCCGCGACTACCAAGGGCAGTTGCGCTTTTTTAACACCGCCATCTCCGGTGGGGAAGTGGGCGCGCGTACCGGCCCCTCGCTGATGGCCAGTGGCGATGCGTCAGCGTGGGCGCAGGTTAAACCCATGTGGTTGGCGATTGCGGCAAAAGTGGATCACGCCGGTCAGCCTGTGGGCCAGTTTGAGCAGGGGGAGCCGTGTGCCGCTTATTTAGGCGGGGCGGGTGTGGGTCATTATGTCAAGATGGTACATAACGGCATTGAATATGCGGACATGCAGTTAATTGCGGAAGCGTATCATTTTATGTCGCAAGCACTAGGACTGTCGGCGGTAGAAATTGGCCAATGTTTTGCTCGTTGGAACCAAGGGCCGCTCAATAGCTACTTGATGGCAATCAGCGCCGAGATCTTACAAACCCCAGACCCTATCACAGGTAAGCCGTTCGTCGAGGTGGTGCTGGATAAAGCCGGCCAAAAGGGAACAGGCATGTGGACGGCAGTGAATGCGCTGCAAACTGGTGTCGCGGCCCCGACCATTGCCCAGGCGGTGTTTGCACGCGCCCAAAGTGGCTTAAAAGCGGTGCGAGTGGCGGCAGCGAAAACCCGTACCAACTCAGCGTCTGTTGCGTATGATGATATTGATACGCAGCTTGAAAACCTACACGACGCCCTGTATTGCGCCAAATTATCGGTGTATGCCCAAGGATTTGATCTGATCAACACCACCGCGCAGCAACAAGGCTGGACACTAGACTTTGCGCAAATTGCCAAGATCTGGCGCGCAGGGTGCATTATCCGCGCACAATGTTTAAGCGAGATTGCCAGCGCGTATCAACAGACGCCAGATGTCGCTAACCTGCTTCTCGTCGCGCCCTTTGCCGAGGCGGTGAGCCGCCAAGCTCCCGGCTGGCGTGCGACCGTTGCCAGTGCCGCGCAAGCGGCGGTGCCTATTCCCGCGATGGCGGCGTCATTGAGCTATTTTGATGCTCTTCATAGCGAGGTGTTACCCGCTAACTTGCTTCAGGCTCAGCGCGACTATTTTGGCGCCCATGGTTATGCACGTGTCGATGATGATGGGTCACGCCAGTACCATTTGACTTGGAGTGAGCAGCCAAAGCGACAACAAACACGATAAGCCAACGCGCGCTGTGATGGGCGCGCCTTTTTGTTACACGTAACAACAAAAAGGACCAAAGAGTGGGTATGATGGAGCCAAAACAAGACTGCATCAATGAAAGACCCAGATGGCGAATAAGAAAAAGCGACCGACATTACAAGACATTGCCGATCGAGTCGGCGTCACCAAAATGACAGTAAGCCGCTGTTTACGCGACCCGGCGATGGTCTCGAACGCCGCCCGTGAAAAAATCCAATTGGCGGTAGAGGAGCTGGGTTACATTCCCAACCGCGCCCCCGATATTCTCTCCAATGCAAAATCCCATGCAATTGGCGTACTGGTGCCTTCCCTGACCAACCAAGTTTTTGCCGAAGTGATCCGCGGGATTGAATCCGTCACTTCACCAGAGGGCTATCAAACCATGATTGCCCACTACAGCTACAGCGCCGCGCTTGAGGAGCAGAGCATTGAGTCTTTGCTCTCGTATAACGTCGATGCGATCATTTTGTCCGAAAATGTCCATACCGATAGAGCGCGTAAAATGCTGCAAACCGCCTCGATTCCGGTGATTGAAATCATGGACAGCGTGTCGCCACGCCTCGAGCAAGCGGTTGGTTTTGACAACACCAAAGCCTCGCGCGATATGACCAACGCCCTGATTGAAAAAGGGCGCCGATGTATTGCGTATTTTGCTGCCCGTATGGATGAGCGCACGCGGTTAAAGCTTGAGGGCTATCATCAAGCGATTGCTCAAACCCAGCAAACGCCGATCAGCCTGCAAACTGAAGACGCCTCGTCATTTACCTTAGGAGCCAAGTTACTCGGCCAGATCCTTGAATTACATCCCGAGGTGGATGGCATTGTTTGCACCAACGATGACTTGGCGATTGGCGCTTTATATGAGTGCCAACGACGCGGGATCAAGGTGCCGGAACACATGGCGATTGCCGGTTTTCACGGCCACGACATCAGCCAAGCCATGCTCCCCAAACTGGCGACAGTGATCACCCCTCGAGAAGAAATCGGCCGCGTCGCCGCCACTGAGCTTATCGCCCGACTCCGCGGCGCCGACACCTGGCCGAGCCACATCGATCTTGGCTACCGCATCGAACACGGGGAAAGTATTTGAGATGAAGCGTGGCAGAAAAGGGAGTATAAAGCGGTTGTTTATATCGAGTGGCCTAGTATTATTCTCGGGCATTTTTACTTGTAGTAGTGTTACATCATGAGAGCCGATGAAATTCTTGTAATTGACCTGTTTGCTGGCCCTGGAGGGCTTGGCGAGGGGATCTCTTCTGTTACAGACGAAAATGGATATCGTCCTTTTAAAATCGGTCTCTCGGTGGAAAAAGAGTCGTCGGCTCATTTGACGCTAACAACGCGCGCACTATATCGGAAACTTAAAGAGAATAAACAGGGTTTACAGAGTTATCATGATTACCTATGTGGTCAAATAACGCGCGAAGAGCTGTTTGATCAGTACCCTGAAGAAGCAGAAGCCGCTCGAACTGAGACACTATACAAACCAAGAGCACTGGGTGACGATAACGAGTTTATTCACGAAAGAATTAAAAAGTTAGTCAATGCTCATGGTAATAGGCCCAAAATCGTTATTGGGGGGCCGCCTTGTCAAGCATACTCGTTGGTCGGGCGCTCAAGAAATGCGGGAATAAAAGACTATAACGCTGAGACTGATAAGAGAAACTTTTTGTACAAAGAGTACTTGAAAGTGCTATCAATAGCCCAGCCGGATGTATTCGTCATGGAAAATGTTAGGGGGATCCTTTCTGCCAAGGTTAAAGATAAACCAATATTCCCCCAGATGCTTGAAGACTTACGTAACCCTGAGCAAGTGACGGCCATACATGGAGCGAAATATAACGTTTACTCCCTAGTTAAGCCTGCTAATGATCCTGCCAACCCAGACTATGATAAGACGAGCGATTTTCTTATTAAGGCAGAGGACTATGGTGTGCCTCAGGCGAGACATCGAGTAATTTTACTGGGCGTGCGAGAAGACATTGATAAATATCCTGACACTTTGTTGCCTAGTAGTGAACACGTTACCGTTGAGCAGGCAATTTCTGACTTGCCAAAATTAAGAAGTGGGTTATCTAAGCAAAAAGATGACAACAAGGCTTGGGAGAGGATCGTTGAAAGGCATGCCAAAACAGCCAAGCGGCTCCTTAGTAAATCCTTCTCTAATGCAGAAGAGCTAGATTTAAAGCCGAGAAAAGGTTTATCACGAAGCAGTAAGGATATTGCTGGTGTGGATCCAAAGGTCCCAAGGCACCTAAGGGATTGGTATACAGATAATAAACCCAAATGTGTTCTAAATCATGAGACCCGCGCCCATATGGAGAGTGACTTGTTGCGCTATGCATATAGCTCTGCATATACCTGTCTCAGTGGTGGCTCTTCACCAAAATCTAAGAGCTTTCCAGATCAGTTAGCCCCTGCTCATGGTAACTGGAAAACTGGCGCGCACGAAGATAGGTTCCGTACTCAAGCAGCTAATAAGTGCTCCACAACGGTAACGAGCCACATGTCAAAAGATGGTCACTATTTTATTCACTATGATCCTAAACAATGCCGTAGCTTAACCGTGCGTGAAGCCGCGCGGTTACAGACTTTCCCAGATAACTACAAGTTTGAAGGGAATCGAACGCAGCAATATGTACAGGTAGGAAATGCTGTGCCACCATATTTGGCACAGCAAATCGGAAACGTTGTTTTGGATCTATTCAATCGAAACGAATAATACCCGGTCGCGCAGCATGCTGTGATGCCCTAAAGCTGATGTCTGATAAAATCTGGTCTTTCAGCTTAAATATAGGAGTTCCTAACCACTTGTTAACGTCTGGCCTTGCTCCCAGTTGATACATGAAGCTTACTTTTACGATATACTCTTCATTTTTAATTATAACGTTAGGAAGTCTATATATACCTGCATGAGCAGTGTCGCGACCACTTTGATCTCCAAAAAAGGTAAACTTCTCATGCTCTTTTGGGATCATTGCTGACAAGAAGTAGCGATTTAACTTAGTTTTACGTTGTGCCTGATCACACTCCGCTGATAGTTCAATAAATCCTAGTTGAGTTGCTTCGCGAACAACACTTCTTTCTTTTTTCGTCCCCTTTCTACAATTTAGAAACTCTTCATTCATAACTGTCTTAATATTCCTTCCTAGATTACTTTCAACCTTAAGTTCATTTTCATCTAGGTAAGTTTTATTAAACTCAATCCAAGTGCCACGCTTATTCTTTAAAGAGCCATTTGATAGCTCATCAATGTGATAGAACGTGTTTAGATAAGCCTTTATATCTTGGTAGGATTCATTATCTGGCTTCTGACCAATTCCTTTAGATGCATTGACCCAACTAGAGTGCTCAGCTTTATTGTGATTAGAACGTATATGGTTATGAAGCACTGGCTCCAAACCCAACTCGATTGCTACGTCTGGCTCTTCTCTAGCATTTTTAAACCCTAGAGTTTCATTGCCGATTATACCTAGCATGGTTTTGAGGTTTTCTGTTGTCTGATGTTGAAATTTTTCTATATTATTTTCTCGAGAGCGAGCAAGTCTAAATAATGAGTCAGTGGTCAATTGTGCCGCAGATGAGACCCTGTTTTCCCATCCAAACAAGGACTCAAATATAGGATTGCTTGATAAAATACCTACTACCTCATCTTTGAGGTTTGATCTGGGAGTATTAAATTGTGCTTTATCCAATACTCCCCAGTGAATGGGGTATGGAATATCAGCATATCTCTCCTCAATGAGGTCCATAACCTCCTTAACCGTTCCTGTGTTTTTAGACCAGAAGAAAAGTAAATAAGGGCCATCAATAGTGATCTTTCTCAAGATATCAGCTATTGGTCCTACTAAACTTTTGGCGTTAACTTGTAGTTCTTGGAGGTTAAGATCAGTAATTATTACCCGGGGGTGAACCTTATCAAAATTAATATGGTCAACGCCAGACAAATTACTTGGTTCATCTTTTTTGTAGTGAATAGGAAAGCAAGGATATCCCGCTCTTACAAGGCTATCTTGAATAGAGTCCAAGTCCTCTTTTTTATCATCTATAAGGACAATGCTGGGAAATATTATCATTTTTTCTCCTGACAAAATACAATTACAACGGCAGCTCCCTGATATACGTCAGGAAGATCCAAATCTTTTGGATGACATATTTGGAGTCTGCCTCCGATTGACTCCATTACTTTGTCTGAATAGTAAAGGCCAACTCCCATCCCTCCGGGCCGAGAAGTTTTAAAAGGTTGAATTGCTTCTTCTGGTGTCAAGCTAAACCCCGGGCCATTATCCATAATTACAAGTGCTGGACCTTCTTTAAACCAATCAATTAAACTATCTATACGGATGGCTGGTTTATAATTATTTCCTTCTTTCTCTGCCTTGAGGCCTGTCCAGTGGATTGAATTGTCAATGAGGTTCGTGAGTGTTGCCTGGAGTAGACCGAATGGTGCTGTAACTTTAAAAGACTCTGATTCATCACTGTTTATTGGACATGAGAAAACAATCTTATGATGCTCAAAACGATGCTCGTTTAATTTTACGATTTTTTGAGTGAGAGCTTTTATGTCAAATGTTTTCTGCTCATTACGGCGAAGCAATGGAGCAAAGCCTTCGAGTAGTTCAGAAAGATGTTCTGCTCTTTTGAGAAGAGTTTCGTAATCATCAGATTGGCGAATAGAGGTGTTTAGGTCGTCCACTCCTCTTTCGACCTCATGGAATATTACTGCTAAGTTAATTCCCGCTATGCCAGAGCTTAAGGTGACTTCGCGCATTTGAAGGTAGTCTGATTCTATTTGCGCAACCTTGCCACCCATTTCTTCTTCAAGATTATGTTTCTTTATTGATTTCTTGATGTCTTCGATACTTTGAGAAAAACGAGTTGTTGCCGGTGAGGCATCTTTTACATCACCTTTAATATAATTATCGACACTCTCTCTGTCTTTTCGATGCTTTAAATGAAAGTCCTCAATGATGCTGGCTACGATCCATCGATAACGCTTATATGTGTCATTCTCATCGAAGCCTTCTCGGTTAGTTTTCTCTTTGAGGCCTTCACTATCTTCAAGGTTTAAGTCAATCCCTCCTATCACCATGCCTGTATCAATCTTCTGACCAGGCATGTTGATTCGTCCTGCGTTTAAACCTAACCAATCGTCATTAGTTTCTCCGTAATTAAAAACCCGTATACCATCCCTGTATACACGAATACCTGATTGCTCTCTTAAATATTCTTTTATAAGCTGAGGAGAGCCAACTGCACTAAGTACTGCAGACGATTTCATAAAAATATAAAGTGTTCCAGATATCGGACCTATTTCTTTGAGGTCTTCTGGTTTCAATAATAAGGATTCACGTACGTTTTTATTTCGAGCCAGCTCTTCTTCTTTGCTCGGTTGTAGAAGCTCAAGGGTATCATCCTTTGTCTCTATGTGCGATGAAGCTAGCTCTTTAAAAGTTTGAGGTGGATTAAATGTGTAGGTAGAAGAAAACTTACCATTTTCGTCAATAATGAAATCATATGTCCATAGAGCTTTTTCAACAATGTCTTGGGCTTCAAGTAAGTCAGCTATATCCTTCTCTCTCCCCGGAACATTTAAACTGACGGTAAAATCAGATACAGTTTTGAATGGAGATATAAGACTGGTTAGTAGTCTTTTTAGGCGCCTCAAGTCTCCCCTGGTCCAGTTTGTATTGTTTAAAGAACCAATCTCTATTCTAGTTCCTGTCTCGTTAGGAAAGAATTCTGGTTCATCAAGAGGAATAATCGAGACACGCGTGTCTTCAATGTACTCTGCTTCTTTGATTAAAATGGGCCAATTAATCGATATCTTATACTCAGGAGAGTTTTCAGCTTTAGTGTTGATAGTAAGTTGGTTACCTAGTTTGTGAACCGCAAGACGTCCTACGCCTTTTTCTCCTAAAGGTAGCCGGTTTAGTTTTTTTGTTCGTATCTTATTCTGACTTCTTTTGCTATTGGTCCCTACTTCCATCCACTTATTAAGGATGTCATTTTTAGTCATTCCAAAACCATTGTGGTCCCAAATAATAATATGTGGATTTTCGTCCTCTAAGTTAAGTGTAACGTCTACTTTTGTAGCATTAGCATCGTATGCATTCTTCACGAGCTCAAAGACGGCTAAGCGGTCATCCCCGATTAGCTCATCACCTAGTAGCTTAAGCAAATGAGCGTTTGCTCTAAACGGCTGAGTTATTGCCTTGCTATCTTCCATTTTTCCTCTCAAAGCGTTATTGGTCTGTTAATGTCTATAGTCTTTAGCTACACGGGTACTAGTTAAAAGAATCTTGTGAGATTATTCTAGAGTCCTTGAGAAAATATGCGTAGAAAGCTTTAACATAACTGACCAATTTTTGTGGCTACTTAAAGCTAATGATATAGATTTTTAGTTTATAACATCCAGTAATCTATCACACTAGTGACAGAGACAAATGTGGCTCCACTCAAAATTATCAATAGTGTTTAGATACAAAAAAGCCCCGCTATATGGGGGCTACAACTAGAAGACTGATAAAGGATAGGCTACTCAATATTCTGGATCTGCTCGCGCATTTGCTCGATAAGCACTTTGAGCTCGACGCCGGAGGCGGTGATTTCGGTGCTGATTGATTTGGAGGCGAGGGTGTTGGCTTCGCGGTTGAACTCTTGCATCATAAAGTCCAAGCGTCGGCCGCAGGCGCCGCCTTTTTTGAGGATTTTATGTGCTTCTGAAACGTGTGAGTCCAAGCGGTCAAGCTCTTCTGCGACGTCGACTTTTTGCGCCAGCATCACCATTTCTTGTTCAACGCGGGCTGGGTCGAGTTCCACTTGTGCTTCTTCTAAGCGCGTGGTTAAACGTTCACGCTGCCACTCAATCACCGTGGGCATCTTTTCACGCACTTTGATCACTTCGGCGCTAATGGCATCGAGTCGTTGCTCAATCAGGGCTTTCATGTTCTCACCTTCGCTGGCACGTGCGGCGATAAAGGCATCGAGTGCTTCATCAAGACCAGCTAATAAGGCGCGGTGTAGCTCGTCGGTGTCTTGCTCCGGCGCTTCCATCACCCCTGGCCAGTTCAGGACCTGAAACGGATTGATGTTGCCTTCACCCGCGGTCTCTTTCACCCATTTGGCGGCGTGAATCACTTGCTTGGCCAAGGCTTCATTGATGGTGAGCTTATCTTGGCTGGCTTGTGAGGTATCAAAGCGCAGGTTGCATTCCACTTTGCCGCGGGCTAGGCGCTTGCGAAAACGCTCGCGTACCACAGGCTCAAGGCTACGTAGCTGCTCAGGCATGCGAATGTAGGTTTCGAGATAGCGCTGGTTAACGGAGCGGATTTCCCAAACCGCGTTGCCCCAATCGCCCTTGAGTTCTTGACGGGCGTAGGCGGTCATACTGTGGATCATGTGTACCTGCTCTTGTGTGCTGAAGGTGAATGGCAAAGATTATACGCATCCACGCCCCTGTCGTCAGCTGTCTTGGTCTGTCGGGCGGACAGGGATCGCAAGCGGGCGGAGAAACACGTATAATCGCGCCCACATTCTGTCAGTCAATAAGGTAACTTGCATGCGCCCAAGTGGAAGAGCACTCGACCAAATTCGTCCCGTTAGCTTTACCCGCGGTTTTACGGCCCACGCAGAAGGCTCTGTGTTGGTGTGCTTTGGTGATACCAAGGTGATTTGTAATGCCACGATTGAAGAGGGCGTACCGCGCTTTTTAAAAGGCAAGGGCCAAGGTTGGGTGACTGCCGAGTATGGCATGTTGCCACGTGCAACCCACACCCGTAACCGTCGTGAAGCGTCAAGCGGTAAACAAGGTGGCCGTACCGTCGAAATTCAACGTTTGATTGGCCGCAGCTTGCGCGCCGCGGTCGATTTAAAAGCACTGGGTGAACGCACCATTACCGTTGACTGTGACGTGATTCAAGCCGACGGCGGCACGCGCACGGCGTCCATTTCGGGGGCGAGCGTGGCCCTGGCAGACGCGCTTAACGCGCTGGTGCGTGATGGCAAGCTTGCGGCTAACCCGATGCGTGGGCATGTGGCCGCTGTATCAGTGGGTATTTATCATCAAACGCCGATTTGTGACCTTGAATACGTGGAGGACTCGGCGGCCGATACCGATATGAATGTGGTGATGCTCGAAGATGGCCGCATGATTGAGGTGCAGGGCACCGCCGAAGCGGAGCCGTTTACCCCCGATGAGCTAAACGCGATGCTCGCGTTGGCCAGTAAGGGCATTGATGACATTGTCGTCGCGCAAAAATCGGCACTCGCCGACGCATAACAGATTGAATAGCTCCCACATCGGGGGCTATTTTTTTATCTATCCGACCCCGGGTGACATGTGGCGTGTCACCAAGACAACCAAGAGAGGAACGAATGAAAGCCTATCAGCGCCAGTTTATTGAGTTTGCCCTTGAGCGAGAGGTATTAAAGTTTGGCGAGTTTACGCTTAAATCAGGGCGGAAAAGTCCGTACTTTTTTAACGCCGGCTTGTTTAACACCGGGCGTGACTTGGCAAAACTGGGTGAATTTTATGCGGCCGCGTTGATGGATGCAGGGATTGATTACGATGTTTTGTTTGGTCCTGCGTACAAAGGGATCCCGATTGCGACCACCACCGCGGTAGCACTTGCTGCGCACCATAATGTGGATACGCCTTATTGCTTCAACCGTAAAGAAGCCAAAGACCATGGTGAGGGCGGCAACTTGGTAGGCAGCGCGCTGAGTGGCCGTGTGATGTTGGTGGATGATGTGATCACTGCAGGTACCGCTATCCGTGAGTCAATGACACTGATTCAGGCGCAAGGGGCGCAGCTTGCTGGGGTGTTGGTGGCGATTGACCGCCAAGAGCGTGGTCAAGGTGAGCTGTCGGCGATTCAAGAAGTGGAGCGTGACTTCGATTGTCAGGTGGTTTCCATTATCAGCTTGTCGGACTTGGTCGCCTATTTGGAGCAAAGCCAAGCGGATCCGGCTCATCTAGCGGCGGTGAAAGCGTACCAGGCGAGCTACGGGATTTAAGTTACAGGTGTGCAGCTGGCTGACTTGAGTGCGCCAGCTGCACTACGCTCGTTGCACTGCTATTCACTGCAGTTGATTGGTGAGCAGTTGCCAGTATTGCTCGAAATTGGCGGTCGGCAGCTGTTTAAATGACGAGCGTACGTAGCGACAAAAGCCGCCTTCTACTTGGCTAATCAATTGGCTGGCAAGCACCGCCTCATCCAATGGAAACCCCTTCCCTTCACGTAAACGACGCTCGCGCAGTACTTGCTTAAGCTGTGCCTCGACGCGCTCAAACAGCTGGTTGATACGCGCTTGCAACCTATCTTGCTCAAACATCAATGCATGACCTGTCATAATGCGCGTGAGCCCCGGGTTGCGCTCACCAAAGGCCAGCAATAATTGCAAGATCAGTTTGAGGCGCACCAAGGTATCCTTTTCTTCCTCAATGATCAGGTTGATGCGGGATAACAGTGAATCTTCAATAAATTCGATTAACCCCTCAAACATCCGCGCTTTACTGGGGAAGTGGCGATAGAGTGCCGCCTCAGACACCCCGACTTGTTCGGCGAGTTTGGCCGTGGTGATGCGTTGGCTGCCTTGGGTTGACTCCAGCATCTGCGCGAGCGCTTGGAGGATCTCTTCGCGGCGATTACTTTTTTTTGGGGCTGCCATGGGTGCGATTCCTTTGTCTTTTTATCTATCACACTGGCGACCAGTAAAGGAGGCATCATGGAGAGGTGCCGCCCAGTGTGAGTATTTCCTCCTATCTTAGCGACGAGGTCTCTGTATTAAAAGCAAAAAGCGTGGCCATGGCGCACGCTTTTGAACTTGTATTTTCGCTCAATATAAGCTGTTTGTATTGTGTGGTTCAGGGTTGCTTCTGACAGGTTTGTTGTAAATAGCATGCGTGAATGTGTGCCATGACATTGCGCGCTAATAAGCGTTTTTCCTCGACGGGCAGCGCCTGATCGCCGCCAGGCCAGAACAGATGTAAGGCATTGCGATCGCTGTTAAAGCCTTGATCGGATTGGGACACATCGTTAGCACAAATCATATCAAGCTTTTTGCGCGCCAGCTTGTCACGCGCGTAGGTCGCGACATCTTGGGTTTCGGCGGCAAAGCCGACCGTAAATGGACGATGTGACGTTAAGCCCGCTACCGAAGCAATAATATCGGGATTTTTTACCATGGTGACGGTCATCGCGTCTTTATCCACTTGCTTTTTCATCTTCTGTTCGGCGATGTGCTGTGGACGGTAGTCCGCGACCGCGGCACAGCCGATAAAAATATCTTGGTCGGTGATGCGCTCATGCACCGCATCATGCATCTGTTGGGCGCTGGTGACATCAATACGCGTGATTCCTGCTGGCGCTGACAGCGCAACCGGGCCAGAGACTAAGGTGACGTCGGCCCCTAAACTGGCTGCCGCCTCGGCGAGGGCATAGCCCATTTTCCCTGAACTATGGTTAGAGAGATAACGAACAGGGTCCAAGGCTTCGCGGGTAGGACCGGCGGTAATCATCACGCGCTTGCCTGAAAGCGGTTTGGGGCCGGCCCAGCGTTCGCATTCAGCCACTAAAGCCAGCGGCTCGAGCATGCGCCCAAGGCCCACATCGCCGCAAGCTTGCGCGCCACTGTCGGGGCCCCATATCAAGCATCCGCGTGCACGCAGTCCACGTAAGTTCACCTGAGTGGCTTGGGCGCGGTACATTTGCTGGTTCATTGCTGGCGCAATCGCCAGAGGCGCATCGGTGGCCAAGCACACGGTGGTGAGCAAATCATTGCCCATGCCTGCGTGTATCCGGGCAATCAAATCGGCAGTTGCCGGGGCAATCAGCACGAGATCCGCCCATTTAGCCAGTTCAATGTGTCCCATTGAGGCCTCGGCAGCCGGGTCGAGCAAGCTATCAGACACGGGATGCCCAGAAACGGCTTGCATGGTCAATGGCGTAATAAACTCTTTTGCGGCATGGGTCATCACCACCTTGACGGTGGCTCCACGCTCGATGAGGCGGCGGGTGAGATCGGCACACTTATATGCGGCAATCCCGCCACCCATGCCAAGCAGAATACGTTTACCGGCCAGCGTCTGGGCTGGCTGCTGTGAACTATTGGCCATAATGCTCTGTGTGTTTGAACGACAATGACGAAACCATACCATAATCCTTAGCGCAAAAAGCTTGTTTGAGCGCATGAATCCGTATGGGGTGTGACGTGCGTTGGATGTGATATGGCTAGCGCGTGGCTGAAAGCATTGACGGTGGCACATGATAAAACCACGAGCGCGCCGCAGTTACATGGAAAAGCTATTGCGGCGTGGAGGAGGCTTACTTTAACTGGCGGCAACGTTGAAGAGGGATCACCATGAGCCTAAAAACCTTGCCGCAAGACTGTCGCCCCAGAGAGCGTTTATTAGCGCGAGGGGCGGAAAGCTTATCGGACGCCGAGCTGTTGGCGATTTTTCTACGCACCGGCGTCACAGGGATGAGTGCGGTAGCGCTGGCTGACCACCTGTTGCAGGATTTTGGCTCGCTCCGGGCGCTGATGGGCGCCGACCAAGGGGCGTTTTGTCAGCGAAAAGGACTGGGTAGCGCCAAATATGCCCAACTTCAAGCTGTGCTTGAGCTGAGCCGGCGCTATTTAAAAGAAACCTTAAGCAAAACTGACGCACTGACCAGCCCGGACCATACTCGCCGTTATCTCTCGACGTTACTGCGCGACCGGCCTCGCGAGGCGTTTTACGTTTTATTTCTCGATAATCAGCATCGCGTGATAGCCGATGAGCAACTTTTTGAAGGCACGCACAATGCGGCGAGTGTTTACCCACGAGAAATTGTTCGCCGCGCGCTCGAATTGCATGCCGCTGCACTGATTTTGGCCCATAACCACCCATCGGGCGTGGCAGAGCCGAGCCAGGCAGACCGACATATTACCGATAGAATTGCTAATGCCTTGTCATTAGTGGATGTTCGCGTGCTTGATCACCTAGTGATTGGGGACGGAGATGTGGTATCGTTCGCCGAGCGAGGTTGGTTGTTATCCCCTTAAGGATCGCCATTGGCGAAAAAAACGATCAAAAAGCGCATAAAAGGATCTGCTCGGGACTTGAGCAATGTGAATTCAGTTAGTATAATGCGCCACCTTTGATAGCCTTGACCTTCGACCTGACCTTAACGATGCAGGACTGGCGGACAAGGTTGATATCGAGCCGAAACGATTTTGGAGAGACTTTCATGTCACGAGTATGCCAAGTAACTGGCAAGCGTCCTGTAGTTGGTAACAACCGCTCTCACGCTAATAACGCCACCAAGCGTCGTTTTCTGCCGAACCTGCAAACTCATCGTTTCTGGGTAGAAAGCGAAAAACGCTTCGTTAAACTGCGTCTATCTACTAAAGGTATGCGCATCATCGACAAAAAAGGCATTGATTCTGTACTTACAGAAATGCGTGCCCGCGGTGAGAACGTATAAGAGGAATTAGAGAATGGCTAAAAACGGCGTTCGTGAGAAGATTCGTCTAGTATCCTCTGCAGGTACTGGTCACTTCTACACCACAGACAAGAACAAACGTAACATGCCTAGCAAATTCGAGATCAAAAAATTTGATCCTGTAGTTCGCAAGCACGTTATGTATAAAGAAGCCAAAATCAAGTAAATTGATCGACGCTTTGAGAAAGACCCAGCTTCGGCTGGGTTTTTTTATAACTAAAATCTGGCCGCATTTGCGGTTATACTGCGGAGGACACGCGTAACGTCCTCAGGTGAACCGACATGAAGCTAAAGCGGCAGACATGGAATAACATCCTGATTTTCTCAGTGGTGGTTTTTTTTGGCTTAATGCTGCTGCCAGATTATTTGCGCCATCAACGCCAAGCAAGGGCGACGCCTGAGGGGGTAATCGCGCTGGTTGAATCGCGCAGTGAAGTGCTGTCGTTGCGGTTCTCCCATTTAACCCTGACGCGTACGTTAGAGGGGTGGCAATCGGATAAACCCCTGGTAATTAGTCCGACAGAGCTCGCTCAGCGCTGGTTGGGGCTGACTGGGACACAAATCGATGACACCACCTTGCAGTCGTTGCGACCCCAATTAACGTCTCCCCGTACGTTGGAGCTTACTCGCAGCCCCGACCAAGAGCCCATTCGCATTACCTATTATCAACAACCCCAGTTTTGGTTGATGCAAAACGAACACGGCCAATGGTTAGCTGTGTCAGTGGATAGTCGGTATCTTTTCCCGCTATCAAAGTCGTAAATATTAAGAGCTGTGTTATGCCCGAGTTACCTGAAGTAGAAGTAAGCCGTTTAGGTATCATGCCGTATGTCGAAGGGCAAACGGTCACCGAGATTACCATTCGTCAGCCCAAGCTACGCTGGCCCATTCCCGAAACGTTACAACAGTTGAAAGGCCAGGTGATACGTCGCGTCACGCGTCGCGCCAAGTATCTTTTATTGGAGACGGATGTCGGTACTGCGATTGTGCATTTGGGGATGTCAGGCAGTTTGCGGGTGCTGCCCACGTCACTGGCACCGGAAAAGCATGATCATGTTGATGTGACACTCAGCAATGGTCGCTTAATTCGTTACCACGATCCGCGGCGTTTTGGCGCCTGGTTGTGGCAGGAGGGAGATTTGCCGCATCCCGTGTTGGGAAAGCTCGGCCCTGAACCACTCACCGATGCGTTCAATTCAGATTATTTGCTGGCCAAGGCGGCAGGCAAAAAAATGGCGATGAAAAGCTTTATTATGGACAACGGCGTCGTGGTGGGCGTGGGGAATATTTACGCCAACGAATCGCTGTTTTGTGCTGGAATCCACCCTAAACGTCCTGCCGGTAGCCTGACGCAAACAGAAGCGACGGCGCTGGTGGATGAGATAAAAACGGTGTTGGCCGCGGCGATCACGCAAGGCGGTACGACGTTAAAAGACTTTACGCAGGTAGACGGGAAGGCCGGTTACTTTGCTCAAGCGCTACGCGTTTACGGAAAGTCGGGTGAGCCGTGTCCAGCCTGTGACACGACCCTTGAGCGCATAGTCATCGGCCAGCGGGCAACTGTCTTTTGCCCACAATGCCAGCCCTTATGACGACGTCTTGCCTTGCAGCTTTTCTTGTAAGGCCGTTAGCACGCTAGGCGCGACAAACTCACTGGTATCACCGCCGTGCAACGCGACCTCTTTGACCAAGGTAGAAGAAATAAACGAATGCTCCTCTGACGGAGTCAGAAAGACGCTTTCCAGTGCGGGCATCAGTCGACGATTCATATTGGCGAGTTGGAATTCATACTCAAAGTCGGAGACCGCACGCAAACCGCGCACCAGAATATTGGCTTGGTACTGTTTGGCAAAATTGACCAGCAACCCTGAAAACCCAACCACAGAGACATTGGGAAGGTGCGCGGTGACCGCTTGCGTGAGTGCCACTCGCTCATCCAGATCGAACAATGGTTTTTTGCTTGGGCTAGCCGCAATCCCCACAATCACATCATCAAACATCCTTGCTGCCCGCTCAATCAGGTCCAAATGACCATTCGTGATGGGATCAAATGTGCCTGGGTAAATCACGCGTGTATGCTGTTTGTGTGTCACGAGCTTTTCCTTAAAAACGTTGATCTGGAAAGAGGTTATCAAATCCTTGTCCATCACGCATTGTTCTTACGGTCCCGTGACCTCTCGCCTGTGAATCCATTGACGAGCAAGGTACACTAATATGCGCTAGCGTGAGTGCGCAAACAGGAAAAACCGTGAGTATAGAAGTAGAGCAATGCGAAAACGAGTGTATTTGGTACGATCCGGCCTTAGTAGAGGGCGACCCTCGCCAGTATTTTGATATTCATTTTTGGCACCAGCAAGCCGCTGTCACCGGTTCAGCCAAAGGGCGCGGTACCACGTTCTTTATCCGAGGGCCGAAAATGGAGATGGCGTTACGTCATTACTATCGCGGTGGTTTGTTCGGTAAATTCGTGAAGGATCAGTATTGGTTTCAAGGATGGGAGGCGACCCGTTGTGGCGCTGAGCTCAACTTACTGGCCTATCTTCGCGAGAAGAAAATGCCTGTGCCTCGTCCTGTTGCTGCACGCGCGGTAAAAAACGGCCGTACTTATCGTGCTGATATCTTAGTGGAGAAAATTCCAGGCGCGCGCGATCTGGTTGCTATCTTGAGTGAAAATAGCTTACTTGCCCATGATTATCGTGCTATTGGTCGTTTGGTTCGCCGCCTACACGACGCAGGCGTGTGCCATACCGATCTGAATATCCACAACATTTTGCGTGATAGAAAGGGAAAGCTGTGGCTGATTGACTTCGATAAGTGCCAACAGCGCGATGGCGAACAGTGGAAAGAGGATAACCTTGCCCGCCTTCATCGCTCGTTTAAAAAAGAAAAAGAGAAGCGTCAGATTCGTTGGCAACCCGAGGATTGGGCTGCCGTATTAAAAGGCTACAACCATATCCGCAAGTAGCACTAGCGTGGATGATTAAGCCAGGGCGCGATCGCCTGCAAAGTGCGCTCGACCGCGCCGCGATTTTGCTCTACCACAGAGAGCCCAGCGTTGCCGGCCTGTGCGGCAAGGGCGGGGGCACTGAAAAAAGCCCCGATTTTGGCAGCGAGATCTTGGCTGTCGTTACACACCTGTAGGGCGCCAGCGTCAATCAGAGCATCACCAATCACTTGGAAATTATAATAGCTTGGGCCTGTTAAAAGGGGCTTGCCTAACGCCGCGGGTTCAAGCAGGTTATGCCCACCCACTTTGGTACCCAGAAAACTGCCCGCCATCACTACCACGTCTGCGCTAGCAAGGTAGGTCATCATCTCTCCCATGGTATCGCCAAGATAAACTTGAGTACTGAGTGCCAGCGGCTCACCCTCGGTGCGTCGTTGCACACTGAGGCCTTGGCTAGCCACTTGCTGGGCAACATCATCAAAACGTTCAGGGTGGCGAGGGACCAGTATCAGTAGCGCGTCTGGATAATCGCGCAGTAATACACTGTGAGCGGCGAGCAAGGTGGCGTCTTCTCCCGCGTGAGTACTGGCACCTATCCAGCAAGGGCGATCACCGCGCGCTTGGCGAAGTGTGGCACCCAACGCCGGATCCACGGCTTTAATATCAAATTTCACCGAGCCAGCCACCGCAAGCTTGTCGTCAGCGACACCGAGGCTTGCAAAGCGCGCTTGGTCGTTTTGATGCTGACAAACGATTAAGTCGATATGTTTACTCATGGCTCGAAAGAGCGGTGCGATTTTCTGATAGCGTTGGCAAGCTTTTTGAGAAAGCCGGGCGTTGATAACCGTAATGGGAATGCCCGCTCGACCCACATGATGCAAGGTATTTGGCCAAAGCTCAGTTTCCATGATCACGCACACCCGTGGTGACACCGCGCGGAGAAAACGTTTTACCGAAAAAGGAAAATCAACCGGCATATAGCGGTGTATGATCCCATTAAGACGCCTGGCCTGCTCTGCGCCGGTGGCGGTGGTGGTGGTGACCAGGATCGGCACGTCTGGATAGGCTTGTTGCAGCGCGCTGATCACCGGCTTTGCCGCGAGAACTTCCCCCACCGACACCGCATGGAGCCAAATAGGCTGACCGTCTACGTTGGGCGTACCGCCAAAGTGCTCACGCCATCGCTCGCCAACAGCAGGCTTACCAGGCCGTTTACGGTACAGCCCAATAAGCAAAAAAGGGGCGGCAAGCGTGAGTAAGAGTGTATATATCCAGCGCACAAGTTGGCTCTCGAACTGACCACAAATAAGAGTGTTATGATACAGTTGTCACAGCATTTATTGAACAGCGCTCTTTATGAAAAGTAAATCTGCCACCTTGATTATTTCCTTTTACAATAACAAAAACGCTTTAGAGTTGATTTTTCAGTCGCTGACTGAGCAGTGGAATCATGATTTTAATGTTGTGGTCGCTGATGATGGGTCGAAAGAAGAGGTGAAAAATTGGCTATCTGTAAAAGTAGAACAACTGCCATTTTCTGTTACACATGTTTGGCATGAGGATAAGGGGTTTAGGAAAAACAGAATTCTTAATAAGGCGATACTCGCCTCAAAAAGTGACTATTTGATTTTTATTGATGGTGATTGTGTTCCTCAGCATGGGTTTGTCAGAGATCATCTGCAAGCAGCTGAACGGGGGACCGTGGTGTGTGGACGTAGAGTCGAGCTGTCTAAGAAGTACACGGATTTACTGGTGAAAACTAATAAAAAGTCGACATTTAGTCATAAGTATATGCTATCCATGCTAGTTGACTATCTAGTTAATCGAAGGGAGAAAAACACGACAGAGTACACGGGCAAACACCTTAAAAATGGCCTGTGTTTGCCTTGGTTACAACGTTTAATGAGTATTTCCTCGAAGCCAAGATCAATTATAGGGTGTAATTTTTCTATACATAAGAAAGACCTAGAAAGGATAAACGGTTTTGATATGAACTATGAGGCGCCAGCAGTGGGTGAAGATACTGATATAGAATTCAGACTGAAAGGTGTGGGCGTACGAACCAAGGCTATCAAGTTTGGCGCAGCGTTGTTACACATGTATCACCACGAATTACCGAGGTCTTCAACTAACAAAGATATCTATCATAAAACCGTTCAAGAAGAAGCGTTTTGGGCTTCCAATGGCCTCGACAAGCTGAAAAGCTAATCCTTTACTTCTTTATATAGAACTTCATATTTTCTAGCGCATTCAGATATGCCAAACTGGCCTATCCTCGTTTCGGAGTTTTCCTTTATGTAGGAAAGTGTGACATCATCTTTGCTGATATTGTGAATTCTCGCAGCGAGAGATGCGCTATCCCCTGGTGTGATTAAATAGCCACTAATGCTGTCTTCAATGATATCAGGGATCCCGCCCGCGCGAGCGCCTATCACGGGAAGCCCTGCCGCCATCGCTTCTAAAATGACTGAGCCCAATCCCTCTGTATAGGACGGGTGAACGAGCAAATCGGCCGCCGCGAACCAATCTCCCATATTGGCTTGTTTACCCATAAACTGCACATTTGTGAGCCCCTGAGCTTGCGCCTCTAAAGCGTCACGCTCTTTGCCGTCACCGAGTAAGCAAAACTGAATGTCAGGTGATGTATCAGCCAGTAATCGTGCAGCTTCAATCGTGACATCAAAGCCTTTATGCGCATACATATTGGCGGCATGAATCACCAAGAACTTGCCACGAAAGTGCGCGTTGATTTGCTCAACCTTATCTTGCGAGACAGGGTAGGTGACAGGAGAGCTAGGGATTTTGACTAACTTGGCATCAGGGTGGCGTTTTTCTAGTTGATGGATGATCTCCGAACTCAAACCGACCAGCGCGCTGGCTTTGCGGTACGCCAGTTGAGATAACCACTTTTTCTTTAAAGGGTTATCAATGCGGCGTGTCACTATGTAGGGCACGCGGTGCAATAGGTGTTGAAACAGTGCCCAATAAATGGCACGGCCTTCGTGAACATGGATCAGATCGCATGTCGCAGTGATTGAGCGCCCATGTTGCCGAGTGTAGTGCGGACAAAGCACGATTTGGCATTGAGGTATCGCGCGAAGCTCGTCGAGCAGCTGGCTTTTAGGGTTCACCACCGCCGTGAGCTGGTAGCCCATTTGGGCTTGTTGCTGGATTAAGGTGAGGGTTTGGCGTTCCCCACCACTAAAGCCTGACGCGAGATTGACGTGACAAATGTGCATATTGTCACCACACCTTATTGAAGTCTTCGTTTTCTAGCACTTTAGGGTCGCGTTGAAATTCCAAGAGCTTGGCATATTTAAGGTAGCTATTGACGGCTGAACTCAAAGCGACTGTCATACCATCGACGCCTCCCAAAAACCCTCGTTGAAACAGATATTTGCGAATAAAGGCATTGAGCCCGTGTATAAACGGTGAAAATGCGTTGGCGCGCTTACCTTTTTGATACATGATCTTCGCGGCGCGGCCACTAAAGTTACGCCCCGGTTTGGCAAACAGCTGGCCGAGGTTCTCAAACGAATAGTGGATGAGATCGCAATCAAGCTGTTTTGGGTTTTTGGCCTCAACGGCCGCGTGTTGCTTAACTTCGGCAAACCGCGTTTTTGACTTGTTATACAAGCGAATGCAGTAGTCTGGATACCAGCCGCACTGTTTGATCCAGCGGCTGCCGATGTGGTTACGGCGACGAAAGGCAAAGGCATCATGCGCTGTATTGACTAAATCTAGCGCTTGGATTTGCTGCACCGCTTCTTCGGTGAGACGTTCATCAGCATCAATACTCAGGATCCATTGATTGTCAGTGTGCGCCAAGCCAACGTTTTTTTGTAGGCCATCACCGAGGTAAGCTTGAGTGACCACGGTAGCACCGAGTTGCTCTGCAATGGCAAGCGTGCTATCCGTGCTTTGCGAGTCAACCACCACAATGTCAGAACACACCTGCTGAAGTGACTCGATACACGCTTTGATGTTTTTTTCTTCGTTGAGCGTAATGACGACGCCTGTGATCATGATGACCTCTATTAATTAATACTGGAAACGAGCCACGCGTGACGCACACCAATGTGACAGTTTTAGAGCTTTCAGTTTGAGCTTGAATGTATGAGAGTCTTCTACGCCATACTTGGCCTTAATGTGTCTTTCATATAAGTCGGAGGGAGCTCCTTTCCTTTTCAGATGTTGAATATACTTATAACAAGACTTTTTGAACGGGTAATATAGACAATACTTACCAGAAGAGATGGTATAGATAGAGTCGACAATTTTTATATAGTTAAGCTGATGCTCTACACCATACGAAACTTGATTAGTAATAGAGTCGTTTCTGACCCTGTAGTAAATGATATTGTCATCTATTATCTTGATCCTTGGCCCAAGGGCGAACACCTTCCAGTAGAATTCCTCATCCTCATGAATAATCCCTTCTTTAAATGCGATTTCTTTGATAAAGGAGTAGCGATAGAGTTTGTTCCAGACGACCAGTTCGAGTTGAAAGAAGTTCTTCTTTAAGTCTACGTGTTTATGCCGCTTTTTCTTATAAGGGGTGTAGCGGTTGGTGCTCTGGTGATAGACAATTGCACCTCCAACCACAACGTCAGTTTCTGTTGAATTAGCGACCAAAATAGATATTGCATCTTGAGCTAGCCAGTCGTCAGCATCGATGAAAAAAACGAACTCGCCAGTTGCAAGAGAAAGCCCAGTGTTGCGTGCCGCAGAAACTCCTTGGTTATCTTTATCTATAATATGGAGTTTTTTATCTTGCTTCGCAAAGGATCTACATATATGAAGGCTGTTATCAGTAGAGCCATCATTGATGCAAATAATCTCGAGATTTTCATATGTCTGATTGAGCACTGACTCTAAGCATTGAGCAATAAAAGCTTCAACGTTATAGACAGGAATAATGATACTTACTTTTGGGTTATACATGAGACGCCCTTTTATACTCAGACACAATTTTCTCACAGCTGAACTCAGCCAACTTTTCATCAACGTAGTTTTGCTCTGCAACTGACCATGACGAGGAGAGGGACTTGTACATACTATCGGCGAGCGGTTCAGGCTCTTGTTCGCTAAGGTATTTCTCCAGCTCGCCATCCATTATTTGGTGAATACCGCCAGGAGAGTCCGTACAGACGACGCGCGTGCCACAGGCCAGTGCTTCAAGCAATACCATGCCGAGCCCTTCAAATCTTGAGCTCAATACAAAAAGATCAGCGTGTTTAAACCATGGGAAGGGATTTTTGCGCGCGCCTTTGAAAAACACCCGATGTCCAATGTTGAGTGCTTTGACCGACGCCTCGATATTGTCTCTGTCTTTACCTTCACCCACGATAACCAGATCGTGCGGAATATCATATGTCTCAACAAGGTGCGCGTATGCCTCGACCAATAATGTAAAGTTCTTTACCTGGGTAAGCCTACCCAAGCCAAGAATAAAAGGCCGAGGGTGCATGTCGGGCTCTGGCTTGTCCGCCTGCTCACGGATATATACCTCGTTATTAGGGTTGCTAATCACGCTGGCTTGGCATGGTGTGATGGCATGTGTTTGAGTTAGAGATTGGAACGTGTTGTAGGTACCATCTGAGACGCAGACAATACGTTTCTTGTCGAACAATGCTCGGTAAACCACACCGGATAAAACGCCATATTGCTGTGGCTTGATAATGTTTTCACAGACATAAATAAAGCGGTCATCATGCAGCGGCCAGAGTTGTTCAAAGGTGCCTTGGCCGCGAAAAATGACCAGATCAAATTGTCCTTTTTCCGCCTCGAGCTGTCTGAGTTTTCGCTCGAAGAAAAAAGCACTGGGATAGGCAAAGAGCAGCGGGAACGTTTTGCTGACCAGCGCATTAACCAGCTTACAAATAAAGTAATAAAGCGCACCTATGCCGGTTTTTAATACTGATTTTTTAATATCAAACAGGCGGACGTCCACATCCGATGTCGGCTTTATGTCTTGTGGTCGATTTTTAAGATAGATTAGCGTGGCATCGTCACCATTGGCGGTGAATGCATCGGATAAATTTACCGCTACCCTTTCCATCCCACCGAGCTTGAGACAATTGACGACAATCGCGACACGCATATCAGTCTTCACCCTGTGTATTGTTTTTTGTGCTAGCCAGTGAGTAAAAGCAGCCCGATATTATGACAAAGGCAAACACGCCAAGGCTTCGGCTGTTAAAGGTTTCGAAGGCATTAATGGTTAGCCAGTAGATAAAAAAGGCGATGCAGAAGAATGCTAGTGCTTTGTTGTTGTCGGCACCATCACGATAGGTAAAGCAACGCCTAGCAAGTTGGAAGTAGGTAAATAAAATCAATGCAAAGCCTGCCAAGCCATAGGCGACCAGAGTTTCTACATGGTTGCTATGTAAGTGCGATAGGTTGCTATACATAGGCACCGTTTTTTTCAGCTCTGAGAGTTTCTCGGAAGAAGAGATAACATACCCAATTCCGTTTTCACCCAAACCGACTAAAGCGGTGTTTTGAAAGACATCCCAAGCGGCTAACCATGAGTTGAGCCTGACACCAACACTGGTCATCGGGATGTTATCAAGGTTGCCTTGGACCACGCTCGAAATAACCGCGCTCTCTTTTAACGCGCGGTTTTGAATATAGTCAGATTGGCTGATTGCAAATAGAGTGACGCAGACAAACGCATAGCCAAGGAGTAACTTTGTCTTCCCTTTAATGAGCCCAACCATAAACATCAGCGCCGGTGTTAATGCGATGACGATCGCCAGGGCAAGCCAGACTTGTCGTGATTGACTGACCAGTGTCAGAGCAAGTCCCAAGCTGGCTGAAAGTGCAAAAAAAGTACGCGTCGTCCAGCGGCTTTTGTCGACGAGACAAAAGCTAAACGCCGAAATAATCGCGATCACACCGCCCAGCATCGAGGTGTACTGCGCATTCTTTAAACCAAAGTCGACGCGGTGTGTGTGGAGCAGTTTATGAATTTGGTTTGCAAAGTCGCTTTGTGTGTAACAGGCGATAAACACGCCCAAGACAAAGCAAGCAGCGAGCGTGATCACAGCGTCCTTGCGCCCTTGTAAGGCGAGGCCAATGGGGACGAGCAAAAACAGTTTTGCTAACCGGTCGACATGTGGGTAGCTATTGGCAATGTCAGGAATATGCATCAAGCTGTTTGCCCAGCTCAGGCATTGGACGATAATCACCCCAAAAAATGCCCAGACAATGGGGTCTTTCTTAAGCTGTGGCCAATGGGTATAAAGCAAGGGCAGGCTCAATAGCAAAAAGCCTGCACGAAAGACTTCTCCTGCGTCAGGAAATGCGATCGCACACAAGGCATAACCAAAAAGGAAAAAGCGGGTAATTTGGTAATACAACTGATGACTCAGGTAACGAGAACTGGATGATGCCATGCTGATACTGCTCACGGTAGAATCCTTTTTACAACTCGGCTCGGGGCGAGATCGTTTAAACATTTTAAGTGCCCTAGGGGACATTCGCGCTGGAAGCAAGGACGGCACTCGATATCCGTGTGCACAATATCGACCTTACTGGTCAGCGGCGGGGTGTAATCGGGAGATGTTGAGCCGTAGATGGCTATTACTTGGCAGTTGACTGCCGCGGCGATGTGCATCAACCCCGAGTCATTGCTGACCACGGTTTGGCACGCACCCAAGAGGTCGACGGCTTCGATTAAGTTGGTTTTGCCTGCCAATACATGAATGTTAGGCGCGTTTTCTGCAAGAGCGGCAATTTTTTCACAGGTTTCAACATCTTTTGCTGAGCCAAATAGCCAGATTTGGTAGCCGTGTTGATGCGCTTGGCGTGCCACTTCAGCATAGTGCTGCTCAGGCCATTTTTTGGCGGGCCCGAATTCGGCACCCGGGCATAAACCAATCACAGGTTTGTCTTGATTTAATCCCAGTTTGGCGATGACGGCCGCTTGGGCGTCTGGGTCGATGTCTAGCGCCGGCTTAGGGAGGCTGTCTAGGCCGCCCAGCGAGGCAGAACTTTGCATCTCGGTGCGCGGGTGAGCGAGGGCAACATAACGCTCAACCATGTATTGAAATGCTTTCTTGTTGGGACGCAGGTCGTTGAGCAAGCCATAACGCATTTCACCTTTCCAACCCGTACGCGTCGGGATCCCCGCAAACCACGGGATCAGTGCGGATTTAGCGGAATTAGGCAACACGTAGGCGCGATCATAACCGTGCTTTGCTAAGCGTTTCCCCAGTTGGTAGCGCTTACCAAGTGCCAATTCGCCATGGCCGAGTGGCATTTCAATGCTGCGATTAACCTCGGGCATGCGCGCGAGAATCGGCGCGCACCAAGCGGGCGCCATCACATCAATCTTGGCATCCGGGTGCTGTTGCTTGAGGGTTTTATACAAAGACTGCGACATCACCATATCGCCGACCCATGATGGGCCAATAATTAATACGCTGGTCATGATGCCCGTTTCCTCTTTGCTTCTTGGTAGATATTACGGCCGTCCTCGCGGGTACGAAGTAGCTGCAAGATCCACATGTATTGATCCAGCTGACCGTCGAGCATGGTTTCTATTTGTTGGTTCATCATGCGTGCGTCGGTGCGACTGTCTCCCGTTGGGAAGTCGTTAAACGCAGGGTGAACCTCGATGACGAACCGACCCGTCTGGGCATCAAAGCCTGACAGCACAGGGACAATATGCGAGCGGGTGACTTTGCTTAACTTGCCTAGACTCGGCAAGGTCGCTTTGGTGGTGGCAAAAAACGGCACGAACTCGCTGCTCTCATCTCGCATATCTTCGTCGGGCAAGTAATATCCCAAAAATCCGCGCTTAACTGCACGGATAAAGGGCTTAATCCCTGCTTCGCGCTCATAACAGTTACCGCCATATTGTACGCGTTGGCGATGCATCAGCCAGTCTAGTAGCGGGTTTTTTTGTCGTTTTGAGAATGCCGCCACGGGGAGCCCTTGCGAGGCAAATAAAATCGCGGCTGCATCGATGGCCCAAGTATGGGGCACAAAGAGGATCACCGCTTCGTCGTTATCAGTGTGCCGAGTGATATGTTCCATGCCAGTCACATCACAGTGGTGTTGAAACCACTGGCGACTGCGCAAGGTGATCAGCGGAAAGCTCAGCAAAAAAGCCCCTGCGGTGGTCAAGGTGTCGACTAATATGGCTTCGCGTGCTTGCGCGGATTTCTCGGGAAAGCAGGCTTCCAAATTAAGCCAGGCGTTAAGGATCGTGCCTTTTTTCTTTTTAACCAGTTTGCGCGCCACCCATTGTGCGAAGCGATGCTTACCGCGCGCCGGCACCAGAAGGCTGAAAGGCATTGCGATGAGTAGCATCAGCCACGTGCCCCAGTATTTAGGCGCTAAGTAAGCACGAGAGAACTCTGGGTTATACGCGTGCGCGTCGTAGTCGTGTCGCTGTTTTGTCATTGCTCTTTCTCGCGTCCCACTATCAAGGGGGACGAATTGCTTTTATTAGCGATTGATTTCGGCTAGGTAAGCGGCGACACCTTCAGCCACGGTCTTAAAGGAGGCGGTGTATCCCGCTTCACGTACCTTGGTCAGATCGGCTTGTGTGTACGCTTGGTAGCGACCTTTTAGGTGGTCGGGGAAGGGGATCTCTTCAATCTCTCCTTGACCGTGGAAATCAATCACCGCATTGGCAACCGCACTAAAGGGCTCGGCGCGGCCGGTACCACAGTTGTAGATCCCGCTGATCTGTTGCTGCCAGAACCAAATATTCATTGCGCAGACATCACCGACATAGACAAAGTCACGCTTGAAGGTATCACTGCCCTCAAAAAGTTTGGGGTTCTCGCCTTTTAGAATTTGTTGATTGAGGTGATAAGCCACTGACGCCATGCTGCCTTTGTGCTGTTCGCGCGGACCATACACATTAAAATAACGGAAGCCAGTAATCGGTGGCAGTGTCTCGCCATGGGCTTTGGCATCTTCTTTCACACGACGGACATAGTTGTCGAACTGCTGCTTGGAATACCCATAGACATTCAGCGCGCCTTCATACTCTGGCGCTTCAATGAAGCTACTGTCGCGGCCGCCATAGGTGGCTGCTGACGAGGCGTAGAGAAAGGGGATATCGCGGTCAATACAATAATGCAACAGTTCTTTCGAGTACTCGTAGTTGTTGAGCATCATGTATTTGCCGTCCCACTCTGTGGTCGCTGAGCAAGCGCCTTGGTGGAAAATGGCTTCGATCGGGCCGAAGTTCTCTCCGGCCATGATTTGGGTAAGAAAATCTTCCTTATCCATATAGTCCGCGATGTCGAGGTCAACCAGGTTAACGAATTTGGTGCCGTCTTTGAGGTTATCGACCACCACGATGTCACGGTAGCCTTGCTCGTTCAGTGCTTTTACTAAGTTGCTGCCAA
Organism: Salinivibrio siamensis; assembly: GCF_001996005.1. Classification (GTDB taxonomy): domain Bacteria; phylum Pseudomonadota; class Gammaproteobacteria; order Enterobacterales; family Vibrionaceae; genus Salinivibrio; species Salinivibrio siamensis. Next base: position 119,291 of record NZ_MUFB01000002.1, read on the forward strand.
TCATGCCAGCACCACCAGTCACAAAAATCATATCGTTACCTAATTCATCTCTATCTGACGACAGACCCCGTCGCCATCACTGTTGACTGTGATAGTATGGTCAAGCATCAACCGGGCAGAGGACTGAACCATACATGAAAACCCGAGACCGAATTATCCATGCTGCACTGGCTTTATTCAATCAACATGGTGAACCGAATATCACCACCAACCATATCGCAGCAGAACTCGGGATTAGCCCGGGCAACCTTTACTATCACTTCCGTAATAAAGAAGCGATTATACACAGTATATTCGACCAATACGCGCAAGATCTTGCCCTTGCCTTTGATCCTAGTCAGCCTCGTGATGATACCCAAGCCTTGCTGCAGCATTACTTGGACGCGACCTTTAGCTTGATGTGGCGTTATCGGTTTTTTTACGCCAATTTGCCGGACATTTTGCGTCGTGACGAAGCACTGCAACAAAAATATCTTGGGGCGCAGCAACAGCTACAAACCAACTTGATGACCATTTTGCATCATTACCGTCAAGCCGGTTGGCTGAGTCTCAATGACAGTACTTTGTCTGCGGTCGGAGAAACGCTTAAGCAAGTGGCGTCGAGCTGGATTTTTTATCAAAGTGCACAAGCTCCCCAAACGCAAATTCATGCAGGGGTGATCTACAAAGGTATTTTGCAGATGCTGGCATTGTTACATCCTCTGACATCGGCACAGGGACAAATGGCCATCACTGCGTTAATAGACCACTACGAGCAGCAGTTAGTTCGCCAAGACTCACGCTCGCTGGACACATTGAACTGAGCTATCTCTCTAGGCGGTGGTGGCATTGCGCGATATTCGCCCAGCTTGTCAGTGATTACACGATATGAATCACTGTCTCGCGCCCCTTATTGGCACAAAACGCGCGAACGTGCCATGATAGCAAGCATTCATTCGTCGTACACAATGTGTGCGGCGGCCTTCCCAAAGTAATCATCACAGCACGGAGATTGCGATGACGGCTGCCTTCTACCAGCAAATCCGTCATCAGCTTGAGCAAGTTAAAGCTGATGGCTTGTACAAAAGTGAACGCCTTATTACCTCACCACAAGCGGCCAGTGTGGCCGTCAATCATGAACAGCAGGTATTGAACTTTTGCGCCAATAACTATTTGGGGCTCGCTAACCATCCTGAGTTGGTGGACGCTGCCAAAGCAGGCATGGATGAGCACGGCTTTGGTATGGCGTCGGTACGGTTTATTTGTGGGACGCAAGATGCGCACAAAACCCTGGAAGCCAAGTTATCTGACTTTCTCGGGATGGAAGATACCATCCTGTATTCCTCATGCTTTGACGCCAATGCGGGATTATTCGAAACCATTCTCGGCCCAGACGATGCCATTATTTCTGATGCGCTAAACCATGCGTCGATTATCGATGGCGTGCGCTTATGTAAAGCCAAGCGTTTCCGTTATGCCAACAACGATATGGACGAGTTGGAAGCCCAGCTAAAAGCGGCGAAAGCGGCCGGTGTGGCGAATATCTTGATTGTGACAGATGGTGTCTTCTCGATGGACGGCGTGGTAGCGAATTTGCCGGCTGTGTGCGATCTGGCGGAGCAATATGGTGCGTTGGTGATGGTGGATGACTCTCACGCGGTCGGCTTTATGGGCCAGAACGGTCGAGGCACACACGAATATCATCAAGTGATGGATCGTGTCGACATCATCACTGGTACCTTGGGCAAAGCCATGGGCGGCGCGTCAGGAGGCTATACCTCAGGCAAAAAAGAGGTGATTGATTGGTTGCGTCAACGTTCGCGCCCTTACCTTTTCTCCAACTCGCTGGCACCGGCGATTGTATCTGCCTCTATTCGCGTACTGGATATGCTGGCCGAAAGTGATCACTTGCGTGAGCAGCTTTGGGACAACAGCCAACACTTCCGTGCACGCATGACGGAAGCTGGCTTTACCTTAGCGGGCGCTGATCATGCCATTATTCCCGTGATGCTCGGTGATGCCAAAGTGGCCAGTGAGTTTGCCGAGCGGATGATGGAAGAGGGTGTCTATGTGGTGGGCTTCTCCTACCCAGTGGTGCCCAAAGGGCAAGCACGTATTCGTACCCAGATGTCAGCCGCGCATACGCGTGAGCAACTGGACCGTGCCATTGATGCCTTCATCAAAGTGGGCAAAGAGATGAAATTGATTGGGTAATGTCATGACACAAACAACCATGAAAGCCTTGGCCAAACTCAAGGCGGAGCCCGGCATTTGGATGACGGAGGCCGAGCTTCCTGAGCTGGGGCATAACGATCTGCTGATCAAAATTCGTAAAACGGCCATCTGTGGCACCGATGTGCATATTTATAAGTGGGACGAGTGGTCACAAAATACCATCCCTGTTCCTATGGTGGTCGGCCATGAATATGTCGGTGAAGTCGTCGGCATTGGTCAAGAAGTGCGTGGCTTTTCACTGGGGGACCGTGTCTCTGGTGAGGGCCATATCACCTGTGGGCACTGCCGGAACTGCCGTGGCGGTCGTACCCATCTATGTCGTAATACCGTCGGGGTGGGGGTCAATCGCGAAGGGGCGTTTGCCGAGTATTTGGTAATCCCTGCGTATAATGCGTTCAAAATCCCCGATGAGATTTCGGATGATTTAGCCTCGATTTTTGACCCGTTTGGCAACGCCGTCCACACCGCGCTCTCGTTTGATTTGGTGGGCGAGGATGTGCTGATCACCGGTGCAGGTCCGATTGGGATCATGGCCGCTGCGGTGGCGCGCCATGTCGGGGCGCGTCATGTGGTGATCACCGATGTGAACGAGTATCGCCTCGAGCTTGCCCGCAAAATGGGGGTGACCCGTGCGGTCAATGTCGCCAATACCTCGCTGGAATCAGTGATGGAAGAGCTGGGGATGAGTGAAGGCTTTGATGTTGGCCTCGAAATGTCTGGTGTGCCGGCGGCGTTTAATAGCATGCTGACGGCCATGAATCACGGTGGCAACATAGCGCTGCTTGGGATCCCACCCAGTGATATGGGGATTGATTGGAACCAAGTGATTTTTAAAGGCTTGGTGATCAAAGGTATCTATGGCCGTGAGATGTTCGAAACCTGGTACAAGATGGCGTCGTTAATCCAATCAGGGTTGGATTTAACCCCGATCATCACCCATCACTACAGCGTGGATGACTTTCAACAAGGCTTTGATGTGATGTGCTCAGGCCAATCAGGCAAGGTGATCCTCGATTGGCAGAACTAAATGCCACGATTGCCGCGCCCATGTTGAACCATGGCGATGGGCTCTGTTAGATGACAAACGCGCCCGCCGATGAGGTGGGCGTGTTTAATCCAGCCAAGGCACAGGGTTGGTAGTGTTGCCTTTACGGCGAATTTCGAAATACAGAGAAGGGGTGGATTGTCCACCACTATCGCCGACCAAGGCGATAGCTTCCCCGGCAGTGACCGTATCGCCTACGTCTTTTAGCAAAGCTTGGTTGTAGCCATACAAGGTCATGTCCCCTTTGCCATGGTCAACGGCAATCAATAACCCATAGCCGCGTAGCCAGCTAGAAAGCACGACTTTACCAGCATGCGCCGCTTTGACCTCGGTACCGCGTTTGGCCCCAATTACGATACCATTCCACGAGACTTCACCTGACTGACGCTCACCAAAACGGTGGAGCAGCTTCCCTTGGGTGGGCCAGTGAAGTTTGCCTTTGGCTTTTCCAATGCCCGCCATTTTTACTTGTGCACGGCGCGCGGCCGCGGCAATTTGCTCTTGCAGCCGTTGCTTGTTTGTCTTGAGCTCAGCTAAATAAGCATTGTCGCTGGCAATTTTGGCCCGGATTTTTTTCGCGGTCTGGCTTTGCGAGGCTTGCTCCCGCTCCAGTGCTTGTTTTTTCTCGGTTAACTCTGCCACCAAGCTAGCCTGCTTATCACGTTGTTGTTTGAGCTGGTGGGCCGTGAGTTGATAATCGGTGCGGGTCGCAGCTAATGATTCGATCGCCTCCTGCATGGTGCTTGCTAGCACTTCAGCATACTTCGTGAGTCGGTCGAGCTTGGTAGGTGACTCTTGGCTAAGTAGACGTTTGAGCTGATCATGCTCGCCTTGGCGATATTGGGCGTCGATCAATTCGGCTAACTGTGCCTGCTGGGCAATCATCTCTTGTTTGAGTCGCGCTTGCTTTTTGCTTAGGCGCGTGATTTGAGCATCAGTCTGCTGCAGCGTTTGCTGGGCTTGGCGCGTTTTCTTAGACAGGGTATCAATGCGTTTCGACTGTGCTTTTAGATCGCTTTGTAACGCATTGAGCTTTTTATTGTGCGCCGCCAATTGCGATTGCTGGCGGGCAATTTCATCGCTCACTCCCTCTAGCTCAGAGTTGGCATTGGCTGAGCCAATCAACAGGCAGAGAAAAACGCCAGTGCATAATGCACTGGCGCGGAGGGTTTGGCTTAAGCGTGTTCGTTTCTCCCGCATAGGGGGATTATTTCAGATCGAACAGTGGCTTGCCAGTCATCTCTTCAGGAATCTCCATACCGGTTAATGCCAGCATAGTCGGTGCCAGGTCAGAGAGCTTACCGCCTTCTTTCAAGCTTACCGGCTGACTCCCCACATACATCAGCGGGACAGGCAGGTTGGTGTGTGCCGTATACGCACCGCCGGTCTCTTCGTTGACCATCATCTCAGCGTTACCATGGTCGGCCGTGATCAGCATCTGACCATCGACTTCTTTGATGGCTTCCAAGACACGGCCGATGCAGTGATCGACGGCTTCGCAGGCCTGTACTGCAGCGTCATACACCCCAGTGTGGCCAACCATGTCGCCGTTTGGATAGTTACAGATGATCATATCGAACTTACCAGACTTAATCGCATCAACGAGCTTGTCGGTCAGCTCTTCTGAACTCATTTCTGGTTGCAGATCATAGGTAGCTACTTTCGGTGAGGCGACCAAGGCACGCTCTTCGCCTTCAAACACGGTCTCGATACCGCCGTTGAAGAAGAAAGTCACGTGTGCGTACTTCTCGGTTTCAGAGATACGCAGCTGAGTTTTACCATTTTTTGATAGCCACTCGCCAAGCGTGTTGGAGAGGCTTTCAGGTGGGAAGGCCACCGTGGTATCGATGTCGGCTGCATATTCTGTCAGCATCACAAAGTCAGACAGTTCCGCGTATTTTTTACGCGCAAAGCCATCGAAATCCGGCATAAAGGCGCGCGTCATTTGACGAGCACGGTCGGCACGGAAATTCATGAAAACAACCGCATCGCCATCGTTAATGGTCGCTTTGTTGTCACCGTCACGGTAAATTTCTGTTGGGGCGACAAATTCATCATTTTCTTCACGTGCGTAAGCCGCTTCCAAGCCTTCTACAGCGCTGGTCGCAGTGAATTCGCCTTGCGCTTGGGTGAGCAAATCATAAGCGCGCTCGACACGGTCCCAGTTGTTGTCACGGTCCATGGCGTAGTAGCGACCAACCAGTGATGCGGTACGGCCTTTACCCAGCTTTTCAAACAGGGCATCGAAGCGCTCTAGCGATGCTTTTGCACTGCGTGGCGGCGTATCACGGCCATCCAGGAAGCAGTGTAGATAAATCTGATCGGCACCGCGCTCTGCGGCCAGTTCAACCATGGCGGCAATATGATCTTCATGGCTGTGTACACCGCCAGGCGACATCAGACCCATAATATGCACGGCTTTGCCCTTATCAACGGCTTTATCAACGGCGGCCGTCAGTGCTGGGGTTTGGTTAAACTCACCGTCCGCAATGGATTTGCCAATGCGGGTCAAGTCTTGGTAAACCACGCGACCTGCGCCGATGTTGACATGGCCAACTTCTGAGTTACCCATTTGCCCATCAGGCAGACCCACATCGAAACCGGACGCTGAAATCAGTGTGCTGTTCTCGGCCATGAGGCTGTCGATCACAGGGGTGTTGGCGTTGGTAATCGCGTTATCGCTTTGTGGGTCGCGATAACCCCAGCCATCGAGAATCACCAGTGCAAGTGGTTTTTTCGCAGACATGTTACGTCCTCTTAATTCAAGCAAAAGACTGACATTGGATGCCAATGACATTGGATGTCATGGAGCAACCACTGAGGCATGGAGCCAGATGCATGGCTAGCTTCAGGGCTCAGTGTGTGCGTAATTTTACAACATTTTACGGGCTGATATGTAGGCTAAGATCAATTATCCCAGCTGACAAGTTAACCAGCAAGCCTTGGTTCACTTGCCTTCGACCCTTGACTCCCCTCATTATGGCGAAGATCGCCGCTGTGCGCGAATGGCTTGGCTCGATTTCTGCGATTGATGAAACCTTCTTTCTTTTCAAGTTATTGAGCGGAAGGTGAAAACGCGGGGACGTGCGTATGAGTGAGCAAACGCGCGATTTCGTCTCGGCAGGCTGTAAAACCATGGCGAGCAGGTTATACTCGACACCATTTTCACCCCTTGATGGACTCTCGCCCTCGGCGAGACAAGCAAGCAGTATAGAGCAAAGGTTATGCAGGAATATATTGATTTTGTCTCCAATAACATGATTCTCACCCTTGTCTGGGTAGGCTTGGCGGCCGCTTTACTGATGTCGCTGATTAAACAAAAAACGGCTGCCTATAAAGTGGTAGGCCCTAATGACGCGGCGATCCTTAACAACCGAGAAAATGGGGTGTTCGTCGACATTCGTGGCCATGATGATTTTCGCGCCGGCCACATCACGGGGGCGATTAATGTGTTGCCGAGTGAAATCAAATCACAGTCGTTTGGTGAGCTTGAAAAACACAAAAATGACCCCATCATTGTGGTATGCAAAACCGGTCAAACGGCGGCAGACAGTGCCAATCAACTGGCAAAAGCAGGCTTCGAGTCCGTTTATATTCTTAAAGACGGTTTGACCTCTTGGAACGATGCCAAAATGCCGCTGGTCCGTGCCAAAAGCGGTAAGGGCAAGAGCAAAAAGAAAAAGTGATCCTTCACTCAATTCTCGAGCGACCGCATGACGCGGTGGCTCGCATTTTTTAATGTGCCAGGCGCATTTGCAATTTTTTAAATAAGGACGAACCATCATGGCTGAAGCCGAAAACAACCAACAAGCCGAGCAAAATTTTGCCATTCAACGCGTTTTTCTCAAGGACGTGTCTTTTGAAGCGCCAAACTCGCCAGAAGTGTTCCAACAAGATTGGGCGCCAGACGTTAACCTTGATTTGGACACGCAAAGCCGCGAGTTGGGTGAAGGCATCTATGAAGTGATCTTGCGTTTGACCGTGACGGTGAAAAACCAAGAAAGTAATGCCTTCCTTTGTGAAGTGCAGCAAGGTGGTATTTTCTCTGTGTCAGGCATGGAATCGCCTCAATTGGCACATTGCCTGGGCGCTTTCTGTCCTAACATTCTCTTCCCTTATGCGCGTGAAACGATTTCGAGCTTGGTCGTTAAAGGGACCTTCCCGCAACTGAACCTGGCACCGGTTAACTTTGATGCCTTGTTCATGAACTACCTGCAGCAGCAGGCGGGCGAAACATCTAGCGAAGAAGACGCGCAAGCGTAAGGTGTGATGATGACAGATCTTGCTCCCACTCAAGATGCGGCCATTACGGTACTGGGCGCCGGCTCTTACGGGACGGCGCTGGCAATCTCGTTGGCCAGAAATGGTGCCAACGTGGTGTTATGGGGGCACGATCCGAGTCATATCGCACAGCTGGAAATTGATCGCGCTAACCAAGCGTTTCTTCCCGATGTGGCGTTTCCAGACTCATTAGTGCTCTGTGCGGATCTATCTGTTGCGGTTAATGCCAGTCGCGATTTGCTTGTGGTCGTCCCCAGCCATGTATTTGGTGATGTGCTGAGCCAAGTGCGCCCTCACTTACGGGCCGACTCTCGTGTGTGTTGGGCGACTAAAGGCTTAGAGCCGGAAACTGGTCGTCTATTGCAAGACGTGGCACGTGAACAATTAAGCGACGATATACCGCTCGCGGTGTTATCGGGGCCTACGTTTGCTAAAGAACTTGCCGCGGGCATGCCTACCGCGATTTCGGTGGCCTCGCCTGACGCAGAGTTCGTGAGTGATTTACAAGAAATCATTCATTGCCAACATAGCTTCCGTGTGTATGGCAATCATGATTTTATCGGCATGCAACTTGGCGGCGCGGTGAAAAATGTGATTGCCATTGGCGCAGGGATTTCCGATGGCATTGGCTTTGGCGCCAACGCACGGACGGCCTTGATCACGCGGGGCTTGGCGGAAATGACCCGGCTAGGTGAAGCGCTGGGTGCGTCCCGTGATACCTTTATGGGGATGGCGGGTTTGGGAGATTTGGTGCTGACGTGCACCGATAACCAGTCGCGTAACCGTCGCTTTGGCCTGGCATTAGGCCAAGGTGAGGATGTGCAAGGTGCCCAAGACAACATTGGCCAAGTGGTCGAGGGGTATCGCAACACCAAAGAAGTATGGGCACTGGCCCAGCGCTCGGGCGTCGAGATGCCTATTGTGGAGCAGATTTATCAAGTGCTCTATCAAGGTAAATTGGCCCATCATGCCGCGCGCGATTTGCTGGCACGAGACAAGAAGTCCGAATAACAGCAAAAATCGAAGAGAGTAACGCGCGGGGTGAGAACCGCGCGTTTTTTTTATACACTGGCGTGAGGCGGTGTTGTCGCCTGAGTGGTAGATCATTTGGGATAAGGATGAAGGCAGTGAATCAGGCCAAAAAACAATGCCAACAAGATCGTGTCTGGCAAGCAGTGAAAAAAGAAGCGCGTGAGCATTCAGAGCGTGAGCCGATGTTGGCGAGTTTTTACCATGCCACCATTATTAAGCACGACAATTTAGCCAGTGCGCTTAGCTATATTCTCGCCAACAAGCTTTCCACCCCCTCGATGCCCTCAATGGCGGTGCGAGAGGTGATAGAAGAAGTGTATGCCAATGATGCTTGCGTGGCGGAATCAGCCGCGTGCGATATTTGTGCCACCGTTGAACGTGATCCTGCCGTTGAGCTGTATTCAACGCCACTTTTGTACCTAAAGGGCTTTCATGCATTACAAGGTTTTCGGGTTGCGAACTGGCTATGGCGTCAAGGACGAAAAGAACTCGCGACCTATCTGCAAAACCAAATCTCGGTGACCAGTCAAGTGGATGTTCATCCCGCTGCCTGTATAGGTCGTGGCATTATGTTTGACCATGCAACGGGTATCGTGATCGGTGAAACGGCCGTTATCGAGGACAATGTGTCTATTCTGCAAGATGTGACTTTGGGCGGGACAGGCAAAGAGGGCGGCGATCGCCATCCGAAGATCCGCACTGGTGTGATGATTGGTGCAGGGGCGAAAATACTGGGTAATATTGATATCGGTGAAGGCGCGAAAATTGGCTCCTGCTCTGTGGTGCTTAACCCTGTTCCACCTCACACCACGGTGGCAGGCGTGCCGGCCAAGATTGTGGGTCGACCCAGCTCGCACATGCCATCGCTGGATATGGATCAAGAATTTAATGGCTCGCACAAGACATTTATCTCGGGAGATGGGATCTAATGCGGCTTGCACAAGCGCGGCTTGCATAAGTGCGGCTTGCACCCAAGCTATCTCAGAATAAAAAACGGAGCCGTGGGCTCCGTTTTTAGCAATAGATGAAAGCTTGGCCGCGAGTTAGAACAGTTTTTCGGCAACTTCGTACAAGTCGTCGCGGAATGGGCGCTTCATGTTTTCAATCGCGTCAACGATGTCATGATGCACCATTTTGTCATTCTGAATACCGACACAACGGCCACCTTCACCTTGTTGCAGAAGGTCAACGGCGTAAGCGCCCATGCGCGAGGCAAGAATGCGGTCAAAGGCACCGGGTTGGCCGCCACGTTGAATATGGCCAAGAATGGTCGCGCGTGTTTCGCGGCCGGTTTCGCTCTCGATGAACTTCGCGAGTTCATTGGCGTCGGTCATCAGCTCCGTGATCGCGATGATCGCGTGCTTCTTACCTTTGTAGATGCCTTCTTTCACTTTGGCGAGTAGCTTGTCTTTATCCAGCCCAATCTCTGGGGTAATAATGTATTCACAGCCACCAGCAATCGACGCCATCAGGGTCAGATCGCCGCAATGACGGCCCATGACTTCAACAATAGAGATACGCTGGTGAGAAGACGAGGTGTCGCGCAGGCGGTCAATGGCGTCAATCACCGTGTTCATCGCCGTCATATAGCCGATGGTGTAGTCCGTCCCCGCAACATCATTATCAATGGTGCCCGGCAGGCCAATACAGGGGTAACCCATTTCGGTCAGTTTCTTTGCCCCCATGAATGAGCCGTCACCACCAATGACGACCAAGGCGTCGATGCCGTGCATTTTCAGGTTCTGAATCGCTTGCTCACGCACTTTTTCGTCGGCAAATTCAGGAAAACGCGCTGAACCTAGGAAGGTGCCGCCGCGGTTAATCACGTCAGAAACGCTTGTGCGATTGAGGCGCTCAATGCGGTTTTGATGCAGGCCGAGAAAACCATCATAAATACCATATACTTCTAAGCCTTCGCTGAGCGCGCTGCGAACCACACCGCGAATCGCTGCGTTCATACCTGGCGCATCACCGCCACTGGTCAAAACACCAATTTTTCTAACCATGGTTACCCTCTAACTGTTCGTCACTTAATTCGTGCCGATTGCGGTAATGGCAACCTGCTTGCCCCAGTGAACCCGCAATGACGATCGCTTAAACTGTAATTTTCCTACTTCTGTAATAGTATTACAATTGCTATAGAAAAAAAGTTGATACATGTCAGCCCGATGAGCTTTTGTTCATGCCGCCCTTCACGCTTTTGCCTCCTTTGGCACCACGGATTTGGGGTCTTGATGGATGATCACATCTGCCCCAGGAAAGGCGACGAGCAATCTATCTTCCACTTCATCGGCAATAGTATGTGCATCCACTAAGGGTAGCTCGTCATCAAGCTCTATGTGTAATTGGATAAACTTTGTCATGCCCGCCTGACGAGTGCGCAGTTGATGAATGCCATGCACCCCTACCACTGAGCTCGAGAGCACCGCTATTTTTTCTTGCTCTTCAAGCGGTAACTGCCTATCGAGCAGTGATTGGATGGCCTCGTAAGCCATTTTAAGTGCTTGCGATAAAATAAACAGGCTGATGGCAATCGCAAACCAGGCATCGGCCTGTGTCCAGCCGTACCAACTCAGTCCAAGGGCAATAATGATCGCGACATTCATTAACAAATCAGATTGATAGTGAAGGGTATCGGCGGCGATGGCGGGACTGGCGGTTTTGCGGATCACCCATTTTTGAAACAACACCAAGCCGAAGGTGATCATGGTAGCGCCAACGCTGACCATAATGCCAAGTTCAGGGGCGGCAATCGGTACGGGCTTGAACAAACGTTCGAGTCCACTGAGCAGCAAGAAGGAGGCGGAGCCAATAATGAAGGTGGATTGCGCCAAGGCGGCCAATGATTCCGCTTTACCATGACCAAAACTGTGTTCACTGTCCGCGGGCTGAACCGCGTAGCGCACCACGAGTAAGTTGGTGAGCGAGGCGAGCAAATCGAGCAATGAGTCAACAAACGAGGCCAGCACACTGACCGAGCCGGTGAGCCACCACGCGATGAGTTTGGCTAATAGGAGGAGGGCCGCCACACAGGTGGCTGCCCACGCCGCGGCTTCGACCCAAAACGCATACTTTTTTGTCATACAGAGGGCAGTCGGTTAATCAACACTGCCCTCAAGTATATATGCCATTGACGGCAAACGTATGACACGGCGCAGGTTTAGCGCCAACAGTCACCTTTTTGACCCGGTTGGTGATGCTGCCCTTTACCTCGGTGACTGTGACCGCGTTGCGCCCGTTTTTCCATCATCGCATCAAAAAAGGCGCTTTGTTGCTCAGCGGTCAGCACTTGTAACATCGCATGCTGATGGCGGGCGTGCTTAACGCGACGCTCAAGATTTGGCTGTGGTTGAGACGCCAAGAGATCGCGCACTGCCGCTTCATCGAACGTCTGTTGGGTGAGTAAAGCATGCATGTTGGCATGGAAATCGTCTCGTGCCAGTTGACGCTGGGCACGATAGTCATCACGAAGCGCTTGAATTTGCGCTTTTTGCTCATCAGTTAAATCCAGATCGCGCCACAGACTGCGGTCCATGCCACCACTAAAGTGCGGGGCAGCCAAGGTGGGAAGGGTCACTGCCGCAAGTGCTAAGCCAATCGTAAAGCGTTTCATCATCTCTCTCCTGAATGGAATGTTTACCCTGTTAGCCTACGTACTTGGATGTAAAGTGACGTTATTGGGTGTAAAGATGGGTAAAGTCACGCATGTGTGTGAGCCGCTATGATAAAAATACACCCTGTTCGGTGTCACAAACACGCCACCTTGGGAGTGAGTGTAAAAGCATGTATCAGGTTTTAATCATCGATGATGACACAGCGTTAACGGACCTTCTCAGCGAACTGCTGTCCTTGGAGGGGTTTTCGGTGCGCTGCGCGGATAACGGCCAAGTGGGTTTGGAGATGGCGAATGCGTCACCGCCCGATATCATTTTGCTAGATGTGATGATGCCAGTGCTCAACGGGATGGAAACCTTGCGTCAGCTACGCGCGACCTCAAACGTGGCGATTTTGATGCTCACTGCGCGAGGTGAGGAAGTGGATCGTGTGATGGGGCTAGAATTAGGCGCGGACGACTATTTGGCTAAACCCTTTAGTGATCGTGAACTGCTTGCCCGAATGCGAGCGATTTTACGCCGGACGCAGGGAGAGGGTGTCGAGCCGACGCAATCGGACGAAGAACCTGTCCTCGCCCATCATGACGTGCGGGTCTACCCACGCCGGCTGGAAACCCTCTGTCAAGACAGACCCGTGGAGCTAACGGGGATGGAAACCGAAATGCTCGCTTGTTTACTTCATCACCCAGGCGAAGTGGTGAGCAAAGCCTTGCTCAGCGAACAAGTGCTCGGTAAACGCTTAATGCCGTTTGATAGGGCAGTCGATGTACACATTTCCAATCTGCGCAAAAAACTGCCTGAGCGCCTTGATGGCAAGCCAAGGATCAAGACCTTGAGAGGTAAGGGTTACTTATGGGTCGATTAGTGACGTGGCGACAACGAGCCGGGGCACGTTGGGCGCGGGTGCCTTTTCTCGGCAGCTTATACGGTCGGGTTTTTATTATTTTCTGGCTTACGTTGCTGGTGGTATTAGCCGCAGTGATGTGGGCGCAGCGTGGTGATCCGCGTAGCCTGCATGCGATCCCGTCCCCAGAAAAGGCGCGCATACAAGCTCAGATTGAGAAATTGATGGCCGTCGCGCAAGGTCGCGATATACCGCTTTCCGTGTTGGTTGCACGGCAAAATCAACATCATGGACACCGTCGCACCCCCTACAAGCTCTACTGGGTGCCTGACAGCGCACCGCTCGACTCGCTTCCTCGCGAGTTACGTCACTTTATGTCACGGACGTCAGACACTGCCGAGCCCTTGCAACGCCTCTATCATCGTTACATGCTGGCGGGGCCATTTCCGATTGTGACTTCACGTGAAGCCGGCCGTTTTTACCACGCCAGACGCTGGCAACCTAGGTTGCCCTTTGTTCTCAAAATATTGGAAAAGCCGGAGCATCTATTGGGTGTGACCATGTTGGTGAGCACGCCTTTATTATTGTGGTTAGCGTATACTTTAACGCGCCCTGCTCGGCGCTTTCAGGCGGCAAGTCAACGGGTGGCGCACGGTGAATTGGTGACAGACTCTGATCTTGAGCGAGGTCCGCGGGAGTTTCGCGACGCAGGGCGGGGGTTTAACCAAATGGTCACCGCGCTTAATCAGATGGTGACCGGACAGCAGCAATTGGTCTCAGATATTTCCCATGAGTTACGTTCGCCACTCACCCGTCTGCAGATGGCGCGTGCCTTGGCGGTACGTGAGCTGGGGGACAGCGAGGCGTTAGCGCGGATTGAGCAAGAGGCGAGCCAACTAGAGTCGCTGATCAGCGAGTTACTGACCTTGTCACGTTTACAATCCCAAGGCCATCTCGAGCGAGAAAGAATCAGTGCCGATGCCTTGTGGCAAACAGTGATAGAGGATGCCCAATTTGAAGCAGGCCAACAAGGTAAGCAGGTCACCAGCAATGGGATCCCAGATGCCATGCTGACCGTTAATGTGCGCCTGGCGCGTAGTGCTTTAGATAACGTATTACGCAATGCCATTCACTATGCCGACCAACAAATTCGCATCACCATGGAACGAGACGAGGGACAGCTCTGCCTCTCCATTGACGATGATGGACCTGGGGTGCCAGACAGCATGTTAAAAGACATTTTTCGCCCGTTTTATCGGGTATCGGCCGCGCGTGATCGCCAAAGTGGCGGCTCAGGACTTGGGCTGGCGATTACCGCACAAGCCATTCAACAGCACGGTGGGCAGGTTAACGCGGCCAATCGCCCACAAGGTGGACTGGCGGTGTGTTTATATTGGCCATGTAGTTAATATTGCGCAATCGACAAGCGGTTGCGACAATACCGCCTTTGCTGGATTTTGCAGGTCACTGCCATGTTTGATATTGCGCTCTATGAGCCTGAAATTGCACCGAATACGGGCAATATTATTCGTCTGTGTGCTAATTGCGGCGCGCACTTACATCTGATTGAGCCCTTAGGCTTTGATCTTGACGAAAAGAAAGTTCGTCGCGCAGGGTTGGATTATCACGATCTGGCGCGTGTGACGCGTCATCAGGACTATGCGGCGTTTGCAAAAGCAATGGCTGGCCGACGGATCTTTGCGTGTACCACCAAAGCAACCCAATTTCATACTCAGGCGCAATTCCAAGCGGGTGATGTGTTGCTATTTGGCCCCGAAACCCGAGGGTTACCCGATGCGCTGATCCAAGCGTTACCCGACGCGCAGCGGTTACGCATTCCGATGCAGCCAGAGGCACGCAGCCTTAACCTTTCTAACGCCGTGGCGATTATTGGGTATGAAGCGTGGCGACAGTTTGGTTTTAATGGCGCGCAATAAAAAACGCCCCCAGCGATGGCTGAGGGCGTGGGTCTTTTGTGTCTTCGGCGCGTAATTTACGCGTTTTTCGCCTCAGCCGCGGCTTTGGCAATCGCCGCAAAGCCAGCGGCGTCAAGTGCTGCACCGCCAACTAGCGCGCCGTCGATATCCGGCATCGCGAATAGCTCAGCCGCGTTGCCTGCTTTCACAGAGCCGCCGTACTGAATCACCACTTTGCTTGCGACATCTTCACTGTAAGATGCAATGTGCTTGCGGATTGCAGCATGGATATCTTGTGCTTGCTGCGCGGTTGCCGCTTTACCCGTACCGATAGCCCAGATAGGCTCGTAAGCGATCACGGCATCGTTCAAGGCTTCAACACCTTGTGATTGGATCACTGCATCCAGTTGGCGAGCACAAACGGCCAGCGTTTCACCCGCTTCATTCTGTGCGTCAGACTCACCAATGCATAATACAGGCGTGAGGCCATTTTCTTTCAAGAAAGCAAATTTCTTTGCCACAAACTCGTCAGACTCTTGATGGTATTCACGACGCTCGGAGTGGCCGATAATGATGTGCGTGGCACCAAAGTCTTTCAGCATGTCTGCAGAGATATCACCAGTGAATGCGCCGCTGTTATTGATGTCTACGTTTTGCGCACCAAGTTTAATGGCGCTGTCAGCCAGCAGCTGCTCGGCTTGTGCCAAATACATCACCGGTGGTGCAACGGCAACGTCGACGCCTTCAACATTTTGTAGTTCGGCGTTCAGGCCGTTAAGCAGTTCAGTGACCATGGCTTTGCTGCCATTGAGTTTCCAGTTACCCATTACCAATGGACGGCGCATAGGAATTCCTCCGCGGTTTAGTTGATTTGAAGTCAAAAGATGTAAAGAAGGTAGTCTATTGTAGCGCGGCCTTCTCTGTTTAAAATCATAGAATGGTGAGAATGCTTTCGTTTTTACCCGTTTTAGGCGTAAAAGGGAACCTTAAGGTAGTAAATTTTCATCATAATGGCGGCGAGAGACGGACGAAAGTGTGAGCCATGCGCTCGTGCAATACGCGACGTTTCGGCACTATGCAGGCTGGCGATGATAATGAAGGGAGGTTTTATGCCCCATCTGGTGATGGAATACACAGACGCACTGGCAGAGCGCGTCAACATAGATCAACTGGTGGATGATCTTCATCGTGCCGCGATTGCGACGGGAAGCTTCGATCCCGAGGCCTTAAAATCACGCGCGGTGCCTTGCGGTGTGTGGCGTGTCGGGGCGCAGGCAGATCGTAGCGAGTTTGTTCATGTTGAATTTCGGTTACTCGCGGGGCGCAGTGCCCAGCAAAAAGAAGCAATCAGTGACGCCCTAACAGCCCCATTGCGCGAGCACGCCGGTCATGTGAGCAGCCTAACGGTAGAAGTGCGTGATATGGACACCAGCAGCTACCGTAAGTGGGTGGGCGACAAGCAAGCGATGTAAACCTAGCTTGGACGCTCGGGCGCATCGGCTGTCGCTTTTCTGGCGGCTTGGCCGACGCGAAAGTCCATAATGTCTGCTTGATGACTGCGCAACTCTTCCGGGGCCGTAAAGGCGGTGGCAAAGCGTGAGTACTGGCGCGTGAGTGCCCGGAACAACATCATGTTAACGTGAAGCGGGTTTTTACCATGGTCAATCATTCGATTGATGTGGCTTAACATCGCGTGGAGTTGAGGCTGGGTGGCATATGAGGCATTAGCGATAACATCTTCACTCATTGTCAGTCTCAGCGCTTCTAATGCATGCGGGTCTGACTCAGCCAGTGCCGCCAATTCGTCAAAAGAGGGTAGGGTCTTCATCGCTTACTCCTTACACGCCGCCGATCATCTGATCGTGTTACCAAAGCGTTAATCTAACTATGAGCCGGGGGCTGGAGGGGATCAAATAAGCGGTGTCTGGCTATATTGACGGCCTGAATGGAGATGCAGACGGAGGCGGGGGCAATCGACTGAATCCGAATTGGTTTTTGTGGTTAATTCTCGTCGATAAAAATGCCCTGCTTTACCGTATGCGTGTCAGCAAAGCAGGGGAGCAGCTTACCAGTAGTGCTCGGTGGTGACGTTGCCTGGCTTACGGCGCAGGTTTTTGCTGAGTCCTTTGCCTTCCAAGAGTGTTTTCACTTCTTTGACCATGGCGGGGTTGCCACACAGCATCACTTGGCTGTGTTCAGGCGTGAGGGGCAGACCAACCACCCGTTCGAGTAGCCCATCTTCCAGTGCGTGGGTCACACGTCCTGAGAGCGCACCCGCGGTCGGCTCACGACTGACAAATGGCTGCACCACTAGTTGGTCAGGGTATTGCTCTTGCAGCGCGTTAATGCGTGCTTGGTAGGTTAAATCGGCCGCGAAGCGTACCGCATGCACCAGTATCACTTTACGAAAACGTGACCACAGATCGCCTTGTTCCATCAGTGAGATGTAAGGGCCGATTGCCGTCCCAGTGGCAAACATCCAAAGGTGTTGGCCTTGTGGCACTTCATCGAGGGTAAAGTAGCCGGCCGGATCTTGCGTGATCATCACGCTGTCGCCTGGCTCGAGTGCATGGAGGCGGGGTGACATTATCCCGTCGGCGACACGCGTGGCATAGACTTCTAAGTATTTACTTTGTGGAGGATTCACGAACGAGTAGGCACGCTGGATCAACTTACCATCGATCTCCATGCCGAGTTTTGTGAATTGGCCTGCCTTAAACGGCTCGACAGGGGCGGATAACACCAGGCTGAAGAGATCCTTTGTCCAATGTTGGTTCTCCACTACCTCAGCCTTGATCCAAGTGGCCATATTACCTCCTCACGTCTTCTCTCCAATACGATATGTGCAGCGGCGCTGTCCAGAGACGATATGCTCTTCGCGTTCGACCCGGTAGGCCTCACCGAGTAGGTGGCGGAATAACTGGATTTCTGAGCGGCATAATGCCGGACAGGACTTCGCTGCATGACAGATAGGGCAGTGATGTTCAATCAGTATATAGTCGGTGCCGTCTTGATGAAGCTCGGCCATATATCCCTCGCTCTCTCTAAGATACGCCAAGGTTCGCAATTTAGCCTCTAAATTATCGCAATCTTTGAGCGCGTCTTGATATTGGGCAAAGGTGGCGGCTTCACGTTGAGCAATGACTTTTGCAACACCTTGCTCGCCAAACACGTCTTGCACGGAATCGATAAGGGTAATCGATAAATCATGGTGGCTGTCGGCAAAGCGGCGGTGACCATGGGCGGTTAGGGACCAATGACGAGAAGGTCTGCCCACTTTGGCGCGGATATCCTCAAAGTCGACCAAGCCATCGCGCTCTAAGCTTTGCAAATGTTGACGTACGCCCATGGTGGTCATGCCAAGCTCATCAGCCAAGGCTTTCGCACTTACGCTGCCTTCGCGTTTGATGGTGTGTAGAATGCGGTCAGTGGACTTCATGATTCGATTTCGATTACCCCAATCGTGTCGTCGCAAATAAATAAAGTAAACTATTTATAAAAGGGTAATCGAAATCGACGGGCTTGACCAGTCAAGGGCCGTATTCACGGCCACTGAGGTTACAGGATGTGCGGTTTGATCGCCGCATCTTTGCGGCTTAAATAATGGGTCGAGCGGATCCGACGAATGGTGCGGCACTGTCCGCGTACCACCAAGGTTTCAGTGGTGGCTAAATCCCCGTGTCGGGTAATGCCATCGAGCAGATCGCCTTTAGTGATCCCGGTCGCCGCAAATACCACATTATCACTGCTGGCCATGTCCGATAGCGTTAACACCTGATGAGCGGCAATCCCCATTTGCGTGCATCGTGTCATTTCTTGTTCACCGAGCAAGCGGTTGTCTGGGGTATCCCCTTTCACGTCGTGGCGTGGTAGCAATCGCCCTTGCATATCGCCGCCCAGCGCCCGGATCACGGCCGCGGACACCACGCCTTCTGGCGCACCGCCAATGCCAACCATCACATCCACTTCACTTTCAGGCATACAGGTCAGAATGGAGGCCGCCACATCCCCATCGGGGAACGCAAAGACGCGGATCCCTTTCGCCTGCATGGTGGCAATGATCTCATCATGGCGTGGCTTGGCCAAGGTGGCCACCACCAAGGTATCGAGTGTTTTATCCAGCGCCACCGCAATGCGCTCAAGGTTATCGATTAAAGGTTTACTGAGGTCAATCGCGCCTTTGGCGCCGGGGCCGACGACCAGTTTTTCCATGTACATATCAGGGGCTTTCAAAAAGCTGCCTTTCTCGCCGGCGGCGAGCACCGCGAGCGCGTTGGCTTGCCCCATAGCCGTCATTCGTGTGCCTTCTATCGGGTCAACGGCAATATCGACCGCATCGCCACCCAACCCGACGTGTTCGCCAATGTAGAGCATCGGGGCATCATCGATTTCACCTTCCCCTATCACGACTTCACCGTCGATATCGGTGAGGTTAAGTAAGGTGCGCATTACTTCAACAGCCGCGCCATCGGCCGCGTTCTTGTCTCCTCGTCCCAGCCATTTGTACCCAGCCAATGCTGCGCCTTCGGTCACACGCGAGAAAGCCAATGCGAGATCACGTTTCATCAGTACTCCGGAAATGTCAGCCACATTAAGACAGGCCTTAGCCCAATTTGCGCGAAAGTCTACCAGAAAGAGAAAACGTTTGCGTTGGGTCAGGTCGGGTGTTTTTGCCGAATATGAAACGGTGATGACAAAAGGCGCTGCATTTTTGCGCACTTGTACGCGGGCAGGTAGCGAGAACAGTGGCAGTCTGGTATCACCTGAGTACAATAAAGCCGGGGTGCACGTTCAGTTGCACGGGTTGCTGCGCATTAGGCAGTAACGGGATCAATCGTCAGAAATAAGGTGGCCTTGATGTCATTGGAAGTATTAGAACAACTCGAAGCTAAAGTACAAATGGCGGTGGATACCATTTCGCTGCTACAAATGGAAATCGAAGAACTCAAAGAAAAGAACGGGTCACTCGAGCAAGATGCCGTCGCGGAAAAAGAGCGCCGTGAGCAGCTTGAGCAGGAAAACGCCAAACTGCGCGACGAGCAGCAAGCATGGCAAGATCGCATCCGGAGCTTGTTAGGTAAGATTGAGAACGTCGAATAAACAAAAACAGAGCCAATTGGCTCTGTTTTGCTATTCGGTGTCAGTCGTCGTCTTCCGCCTCATCGATGTCCGCGTCTGCCATGGTCAGCGCATCAGGTGAAAGGATCACGCCGGTGGTGTCGGCATAGACATGATCATCAGGCAAGAAGGTAACGCCGCCAAAGTTCACTGGCACGTCTGTTTCACCGACACCTTGCTCGTCAGCCCCCACAGGAATTGAAGCCAGTGCTTGAATGCCGATATCGATTTCATCAATGGTATCGACATCACGGACACACCCATAAACAATCATGCCAGCCCAGTCGTTGTCAGCGGCAAGCTGCGCAATCTCGCCGTCAATAAGGGCGCGACGTAACGAACCGCCGCCATCAATCAGCATAATTCGCTGCTCGCCGTCTTGTTCGGCCATCTCACGAATTAACCCATTGTCCTCAAAGCATTTTACTGTGGTAATTTGGCCACCAAACGAGCTGCGGCCCCCATAAGAGCTAAACATTGGCTCCACGACATCCACGTGTTCGGGGTACATGTCGCATAGTTCCGAGGTATTATATTCCATAGTCTAACTTCTTGTTGAGGCAGAAAAAGGCTGGCAAGCTAGTGTTGCCAACATGGCAAGTCCAAGTATAACGAGCCCATAAGGGTTTGCAATGTTAAAGCGGACAATCTGTGGCCTGGTTAGACTAACAGCATACCGGTCATAAACAGGCCATTGGTGATCAGTGCACAACGCACCATGGTTCCCATCATGGGACGCAGGGCGTTGGCATTGGTGGCTTGGTAAACGTCACGCCCATGGCGCACCAGTAAGGGCACACTGGCAAGGAACAACCAACCCAACCAGGCTTGCAAGGTGAGGGCGGCAAATAAGGAATAACACGCAACCGCCCCGGCCAGTAAAATCACATGGTACTGACGTCCGCGCTCCGGGCCTAAACGCACCACTAAGGTATGCTTACCACACGCGCGATCGTTATCAATATCTCGTAGGTTATTGATATTGAGAACGCCGACCGCTAATAAGCCACAAGCCGTCGCGGGTAAAATGACCAAGGAATCAATGTGGCCGACCTGTAAATAATAAGTGCCTGCCACCCCGAGCCAACCAAAGAAGATCAGCACCGATACATCTCCTAAACCGCGATAGCCATACGGCTTGTTGCCCACGGTGTAGGTAATGGCCGCGACAATCGCCATCACACCGAGCAGCAAGAAACTAATAATGTCAGTCGGCTGTTGGCAGGCAATCGCAATCAGTGACCCACCACTGAGTAGGGTTAAACCAATATTAAGCATGAGCGCGCGGCGCATGGTGGTCAGGCTGACGTGGCCGGATTGGATCGCGCGCATGGGACCGATACGCGTCGCGTTATCCGTGCCTTTTATCGCATCACCATAGTCGTTCGCGAGGTTAGACAGGATCTGCAGCAATAGGGCAGTGACGAGCGCCATCAAGCTGATTGACCATGACAGGCTCCCTTGCGAGGCAGCGACAGCACTGCCGGACAAAATCGAGGTAACGGCCAGCGGTAGCGTTTTAGGTCGCGCCGCATCCAGCCATATCGCGAGAGTAGAAGGCCGCATAGCGATCCTCAAGACGAAAAAACGATGTCACCATTATTGCGCAAGCCAGGGGAGGAGTAACCCATTGTCGGCTGAAATCCGACTTGCTGTTGCGCTAGCTCAAATTTTGATGCAAAAAAGGGCAGCGTTTGCTGCCCTAGTGTTGCGGTCTCGAGCTCGTTTAGAGGATAAAGCGACTCAAGTCTTCGTCATCAACCAGCTCTTCGAGGTGGCGGCGGACATAATCCGCATCAACGGTGACACTTTGACCGGCGCGTTCGCTGGCGTCGTATGAGACCTCTTCCATCAAGCGTTCCATCAAGGTATGCAGGCGACGGGCGCCGATGTTTTCGGTTTTCTCGTTCACCCGCCACGCGGCAGAGGCCAGCTCATCAATACCACTTTCCTCAAACGCCAGATCAATCTCTTCGGTTTTTAGCAGTGCGGTATATTGCTGAGTGAGCGACGCATTTGGCTCGGTGAGGATCCGCTTAAAGTCATCGGTGGATAGCGCTTCAAGCTCAACACGGATGGGCAAGCGCCCTTGCAGTTCCGGGATCAGATCAGACGGACGTGATACTTGGAAAGCGCCTGAGGCGATAAACAGAATATGATCGGTTTTGATCATACCGTGTTTGGTGGACACTGTGCTGCCTTCGACCAATGGCAAGAGATCGCGTTGCACCCCTTCGCGAGACACCTCGCCACCACTGGTGTTACCTGACTTACAGATCTTATCGATTTCATCCACAAACACGATGCCGTTGTTCTCCACCATGTGGATGGCTTGCTCTTTAATTTCTTCTTGGTTAACCAGCTTGGCGGCTTCTTCCTCGGTCAGCGCTTTCATGGCGTCTTTGATTTTCATCTTACGCTTTTTGGTGCTGTTGCCACCGAGGTTTTGGAACATGCTTTGAAGCTGGTTGGTCATCTCTTCCATGCCTGGCGGCGACATGATTTCCACCCCCATTTGTGGGGCGGCGACATCGACTTCCACTTCTTTATCATCAAGCTGGCCTTCGCGTAATTTTTTACGGAAGCTTTGCCGTGTTGAAGAGTCCTCTTGGCTGGCCTCATTTTGGCCCCATGCGTCACGTGCTGGTGGCAGCAAGATATCGAGGATACGATCTTCAGCTTGTTCTTCAGCGCGGAATTTTACCTTTTCCATCGCTTGCTGCTGGGTCATGTTCATCGCCACATCCGCCAGATCGCGAATAATGGTTTCCACCTCTTTCCCGACATAACCCACTTCGGTGAACTTGGTGGCTTCCACCTTGATAAAAGGCGCGTTGGCAAGGCGTGCCAACCGGCGAGCGATCTCCGTTTTACCCACACCGGTTGGACCAATCATCAAGATGTTTTTCGGGGTGACTTCCGCACGCAGCTCTTCGGCAAGCTGCATTCGGCGCCAGCGGTTTCGCAGTGCGATCGCCACCGCACGTTTGGCATTGTCTTGACCGATAATGTGACGGTCAAGCTCATGCACGATTTCGCGTGGAGTCATTTCAGACATCACTAATCCTGTTTCTTACTCTCGAGTTCTTCAACGGTGTGCTGCTGGTTAGTAAACACACATATATCACCGGCGATGGTTAGCGCTTTCTCTGCGATCTCGCGGGCATCTAACGCCGTGTTTTCAAGCATAGCAACGGCGGCGGCTTGGGCATAGTTGCCGCCAGAGCCAATGGCGATCAAGTCGCGCTCTGGTTCAACCACATCGCCGTTACCGGTAATGATCAATGAGGCGGTTTCATCGGCGACCGCCAGTAGGGCCTCTAATCGACGTAGCGCGCGATCAGTTCGCCATTCTTTAGCCAGTTCAACGGCCGCTTTGGTTAGGTGCCCTTGGTGTAATTCAAGCTTGCGCTCGAAGCGCTCAAATAAGGTGAAGGCATCAGCAGTGCCGCCAGCAAATCCGGCGAGAACTTGGCCGTTATACAAACGACGTACTTTTCGGGCATTGCCTTTCATCACGGTATTGCCGAGTGACACTTGGCCATCGCCAGCAATAACCACTTTACCTTCGCGACGAACGGAAACGATTGTAGTCACGGGAACCTCTTTCTTTGTGTCTGGTACACCAGGTGGGTGATTAATGTAAGAGGTTGGGCTTTGCCGCTCACTTTTCAAGGGGAGAAGGAAGGATTTCAATCAAGGCTGGGCAAGGAATAGACTTGGCCCAGCCGATAAAACGCGGCGCTGTTATTCCCAGTACCAAATAGCACAAGGCTCAACCCCGGCGCGGCGGAGCATATTACGGTCACGCTCTGCTTGACGCTTGCGAGGGTAAGGACCCAACACCACCCGGTACCAGGTGCCTTTTTCCCCTTGGCTTATCTTGATTTGGCTTTCTAGCCCTTGAAAAGCGATGATCGCTTTACGTTCATTTGCCTGCTCTTGACTGCGGTACGCACCGCATTGCATCAGGTAAGGACGCGTGGATTGCGGCAATGCTTTGGCCTTCACTTCTACCTCTTTACTCTCCAGCTCTTCGATGTAACTCCATTTTTCTTCAGGCTTTTTAGGCAGATGTGCCTTCTTGCTCTGCGTGGAAGGCTGAGGCTGTGCGTCTGTTGCCGGTTTAGGCGCGGGTGCGTCGGTATTGCTCAATAGGTACAGGCCATAACCAAACGCGCCAACCAAACAGACAGCAAGCAACGCCCATTTTAATGGGAAACGAGCACGCGCTTTGGGTGGTTGGCGGCGGGTATTTTTTTTACGTGGTGCTTTACCACGTTTTACGTAGTCACGAGTTGCCACAGCAAATATTCAATTTCAAAAAGCCAGTAAAGCGCTCATGTTACTGGCTTCGACTCGTGCTGACCAGTCTTACTACCGAGACGGTGGGGCAACGCTCTCACGGATCACTAACTTGGCATCTAAAAGTCGTGATCCTGCATTCACTTCACGCCCTTGCAAGGTGTTGAGCAGCATTAACATCGCCTGACGACCAATATCGTAGCGAGGTTGAGAGACAGTGGTCAGGGGAGGATCGCAATATTCGGCGAATTGGATGTCATCAAACCCTACAATCGAAATATCTTGCGGCACGCGCATGCCTAAGCGTTTTGCCTGCTGCATCGCGCCCACGGCCATCACATCGCAATGACAGAATACGGCGGTCGGTGGCTCGGGCAATGAGAGTAGGTTGGTCATCGCCCGCGCGCCAGAGGCAAAACTGAAATCTCCCACCACGCTGTAGGCTGGGTTGACTGTAATCCCCGCGCGCTGCAGGGCCTGCTGATAGCCTTGTGAGCGGAATTGCGTCAGTGCGGTTTCCGGCACCCCAGTAATATTGGCAATACGGGTGTGGCCGACTTGGGTGAGGTAATTGACCGCCTCAAAAGCGGCAGTCAGGTTGTCGATATGCACCGTCGGCAATTCAAGATCCGGGGCATACTCACACGCCATCACAAGCGGAGGGAGATTTTTCTGCTCGGGCTTACTGACATCAAAGGGAACATCGGAGCCCAGTAGGAGCATGCCATCTGCCTGTTTGGTGAAAACCAAGTTGACGAATGAGTTTTCGCGGTGGTGTTGTTGGGCACTATCTCCGAGCAAAACCAGGTAACCGTGCTCCATCGCCGCTTCTTCGATCCCGCGGATGATCTCACTAAAGTAAGGATCGCAGATGTCTGGGACAATCGCGACGATGGTTTTGGACTCGTTGCGGCGTAGGTTACGTGCAAGTGAGTTAGGGGAATAGCCAGCTTCTACGACCGCTTGCTCAACCTTTTTACGGGTTGTGGCCGAGACCTTTTCAGGGTTCATCAGCGCGCGAGAGACGGTTGCTGTGGATACACCGGCAATGTGGGCAACGTCCTTCATTGTCGCCATAATGACAGTCCTCTTGTTATCTGTATTGTGAGATCAGACAGTTATTAGCTCGTCTGACCTGTTCTCTTAGCCAATTGCGGCCTTATTCTACCTAGCCTTGTCCGATTTAAACACGGACAAGCTAACACTTATTGCAATGAAAGTGTGATTGCTGTCGCTTTACTGCAAGGGAATGTTAAGAAAGGTCTTGCGGCTCGACATCTAATGACCACCTCACTTTACGCGACAGAGGGAGCTGTTGGATGGCCGGGAGCGCCACTTGGAGCCATTGCTGCATGATTTTTCGGCTGGGCGCTTGAATGAGGAGTTGCCACCGATAGCGACCCGCGCGTTTCGCCATGGCGGCGGGCATAGGCCCCATAATATGGCATTCATCCTGTTGAATCGGTGAGGTAGTCAGCGTTTGACGCACCTGTTGTAAAAACTGCTGGACACTGTTTTCTTCATGCCCGTCGGCGCGAAAGAGACTAAGAAACGTGTAAGGCGGCAGCCACGCCTGACGCCGTTCATTTAACGCAGATTCGGCAAAGGCTTGATAACCTTTATGCACTAAAGATTGGATCAGGGTGTGCTCTGGATGGTGGGTTTGTAATAACACGGTACCCGGCTTACTGGCGCGGCCCGCTCGCCCGGCGACTTGCACCATCAATTGGGCCAAACGCTCAGGGGCACGAAAGTCATTACTGAATAGAGCCCCGTCAACATCGACTAAGGCGACCAGGGTGACGTTAGGAAAGTGATGGCCTTTGGCGAGCATTTGTGTGCCCAATAGAATTTGATACTCACCCTTTTCAATGTCGGCCAAGTAACCTTCAAGGCTCCCTTTTCGCCGGGTATTATCGCGATCAATGCGAACGGTATTGTATTCGGGAAACAAGGTGCCAAGCTGGGATTCGAGTTGCTCGGTACCGACACCGACGCTAATAAGCTGGGTAGAACCACAGTCGCCACATTGGGGAGGCACACGTTTTTGGTGGCCACAGTGATGACAACGCAACTCTTGGTGTTGTTGATGAAGGGTATAGTAGGCATCACAGCGTTGGCAGTTCGCTAGCCAGCCGCATTCGTGACACATCATCGCGGGCGCATAACCGCGGCGATTTAAAAACAGCATCACCTGGTTACCTTGTTGCAGGTGCTGACGCATTTCAGCAATCAGCGGCGCCGACAAGCCAGCTTCGAGGTGATGGCCTTTGATATCGAGTATCCCTTGCCGGGCGGTGACCGCGTTACCAGGGCGTTGCGTGAGCTTAAGGTACTGGTATTTGCCGGTTTTTGCGTTGTGTAAGCTCTCCAGTGATGGCGTTGCCGAGCCCAAGATCACCGGCACTTGTTCTTCATGCCCCCGCATGACAGCCAGATCGCGGGCGTGATAGCGAAAGCTATCTTGCTGCTTATAGGAAGGGTCGTGTTCCTCATCGATAATGATGATGCCAAGCTTTGCCATGGGGGTAAAAAGCGCTGAGCGTGTGCCAATCACTATCGCGGCTTGATTCTCCCGTGCGGCCAGCCAGGCGTTGAGACGGTCGGTATCGCTGAGCCCTGAATGCATCACGGTCACAGGAACAGCAAAGCGGCGCTCAAAACGGCGAATGGTTTGTGGTGTCAGGCCAATTTCTGGCACCAAGATGAGCGCTTGCTGGCCACGTGCGAGCACCGGCTCAAGCACATTGAGATACACCTCGGTTTTGCCTGAGCCAGTGATCCCCTCTAATAGCGCGCAGGCAAAACCATCGCCAGCATTGAGGGTGGCAACCGCCATCGCTTGCTCGTGGTTTAACGTCGGCTTTTCTTCGGTCACCGCAAAGTTTTTTACCCAAGCATTGGCCTGAGAAGGGGGCGAGTAGGGCGCGATCCAGCCTTTTTCTGCCACTGTTTTTAGCACCGGCGTGCCGATGTCTTGTTCCATCAAGTCGGCTTGAGTGGCTGGACCGTGCGTGAGAAGCTGCAACACTCGGGCTTGTTTGGGGGCGCGGCTCAGACCTGATAGAGGTTGGTTTTGTCCTGACTCGGTGATTTGCCACCATTTTTGTTGCTGCAATGTCGCAGGGCGTCCTTTGCGCAGCGAGGTTGGCATCACCGCCCCCATCGCATCCCCTAGCGGATGATGGTAAAAACGGCTCGCCCATTGCAGGAGATTGTATACCGCGGGGGTCCAAACCGGCTGCGTGTCGAGTACGGTATCAATCGCTTTGAGTTGGCTGGCTTCCACACTGGCCGTTGGCGACAAGCCGGTAACGATGCCAACTTTATGCTGGCGTCCAAACGGCACCTTGACGCGCCCTCCGATGATCGGATGCTGATCGTCAGCAATACGGTAATCAAAGGTTTTCGGCAAAGGGACAGGCAAAGCCACCTGAGCAAACTGTTCCATCACAACATCTTATTGGCCAGAAGGAATGTCAGTGTAACGGTTAGCCACACGTTGGCAAAGCCTTGTTGCACCGTAAGAGACACGCGGATTGCACAAAAAAGTTGCGAAAAAGAGGGCGCTTGATTAGAATTGCGCGCCTTAGAAAATGTTTGTTAACGACGTGTGGTGCCCGGCTTAGGATCGGGAGAGCGACACGGCCTTTAAGATGAGGTTATCCCTATGAAAGCTGGTATCCATCCAGAGTACAAAGCCGTCACAGCAAAATGCTCTTGCGGTAACGAATTCGCGTTCAGCACAACCCTAGGCAAAGACATTTACCTAGACGTGTGTGACAAGTGTCACCCATTCTACACTGGTAAGCAGCGTATCCTTGATACCGGTGGCCGTGTTGACCGCTTTAAGAAGCGTTTCGGTGCCCTTAGCAGCAAAAAATAAGCCGCTATTGACCGAATACAGAGAAGGGACGCATCAGCGTCCCTTTTTTGATCGTATCGTCCCTGTCATCGGACAACAGGTCCGAGCATCATCGCGAATGCGCTGTTAGTACTGGTGGACGTTTGCTCCCTGCGTTACCATCTTTTTTATTATACAAACCTTCCCTGTGTGGTTTGTAGAGTGTCTGACTAATATCGGTGACGCTTCCCTGTCGATATTAGTTTCCCCTTCACGATAATAATTAGGAACACTAGATGTCGGACGATAAACGCCAGCAAGCGCTGGATTATCATGCATACCCTACTCCCGGAAAAATTTCTGTTGAATTGAGCAAACCTGCTGACTCGGCCGCGGATCTCGCGTTGGCGTATAGTCCTGGCGTTGCTGAGCCTGTGCGTGAGATAGCGCAAGATGCGGATGCGGTTTACCGCTATACGGGTAAAGGCAACATGGTGGCGGTGGTCTCAAACGGCACCGCGATTTTGGGGCTAGGAAATTTAGGCCCCATGGCTTCTAAGCCTGTCATGGAAGGTAAAGCTTTATTGTTCAAGCGTTTTGCTGGCTTGGACTCGATCGACATTGAAGTCAAACACCGTACTATCGATGAATTCGTGGATACCGTGGCGAACATCGCGGATACCTTTGGCGGTATCAATCTCGAAGATATCAAAGCCCCAGACTGTTTTGAGATTGAAAAACAATTGATTGCACGTTGCGAAGTGCCTGTATTTCATGATGATCAACACGGCACGGCCATCGTCACCGCTGCCGGCATGCTTAACGCGCTTGAGCTGCAAGGCAAAGATATCCGCGAGGCGACGGTGGTGTGCATGGGCGCAGGCGCAGCGGCTGTTGCCTGTATGGAGCTATTAATAAAATGTGGCGCTCAGCGGGAAAAAATCTATATGTTGGATCGTAAAGGCGTGATTCATACGCGTCGTGACGACATCAACAAATACAAGCAGCTGTTTGCCAATAACACGGATAAGCGTACCCTCGAAGATGTGATTGAGGGCGCGGATATGTTCGTTGGCGTCTCCGGTCCAGACTTGCTCTCACCCGACGCCTTGAAGCTGATGGCAGATAAACCCGTGGTATTTGCCTGCTCGAACCCAGATCCTGAAATTCATCCGGATGTGGCGCATCAAGTGCGCGATGATCTGATCATGGGAACCGGGCGTTCGGATTACCCGAATCAGGTCAATAACGTGCTCTGCTTCCCGTTTATTTTCCGTGGCGCATTGGATGTACGTGCCAGTGAAATTAACGATGCGATGAAGTTGGCAGCGGTAGAGGCCATTCGCAGCCTAGCCAAAGAGCCTGTCCCACAAACGGTATTAGACGCCGCCGGTTTGTCTTCGCTAAGCTTTGGCCCAGATTACATTATTCCCAAGCCAATGGACGCGCGTTTATTACCTAAGGTCGCCCGCGCGGTAGCGCTGGCCGCCGTGGAAACCGGCGTGGCTCGTATCGAGATGCCAGAAAACTATATGCTCGACAAGGCGTAATGCTTGAGCGTTAGGAAAAGCGCGGTGGAATAGAGCCTGAGAAGGCTGTGCTGAGCACCTATCATTACAGAAAACCCGCCAATCGGCGGGTTTTTTTAGTATTCGCTATCGTCGAACTCGATACCAAGCTCTTCCATGATCCGACGTGCTTCAGCGGGAATGCTGTCGGGTTTATCCTTACGGATATCGTCATCGGTTGGTAGTGGTTGGCCGGTGTAGGCATGAAGAAATGCCTCACACAACAACTCACTGTTGGTCGCATGACGGAGGTTTTGCACCTGACGACGAGTACGCTCGTCGGTAAGAATTTTTAGTACTTTTAATGGGATAGAGACGGTGATCTTCTTTACCTGCTCTTTCTTTTTACCATGTTCGGCATACGGATTAATGTAGTCGCCGTTCCACTGCGCCATGTCTCACCTATCTTGATTATGGAATACCCAGAATGATGCTGCGGAGATTTTAGCTATATTAACCGCCACATGCAAAGGAGTATAGACGTCTAGAAGTGTTGACGTCCCAAAAAGCACAGGGTAAGGTGGCAGTATGAAACCTGGATCACGCCCACCATGCGCAAACCAGACTAGCAAGGATAGATCATGACTGAGAAAAAAACCGACACTATCGCCGTTCGGACCGGGATTGGGACTGACACCCAGCACCATGCGGTGGTGCCTCCCCTGTACTTATCGACCAATTACCGTTTCCCGGCACTGGGTGATGTGCCTACTTACGACTACGCGCGAGGCGGCAACCCAACGCGTGCGCAGCTCGAACAAGCGCTGACTGACTTAGAAGGGGGCGCAGGTGCGGTGGTGACCAACTGCGGGATGTCGGCGATAAACTTGGTGCTATCTCTGTTGGAGGCTGGCGAGCATATTGTCGCCCCACATGATTGTTATGGCGGCACCTATCGCTTGCTCGAATCGCGTGCCAAACAAGGGATCTGGCAGGTAAGTTTTGTCGATCAATCGGACCATGATGCGTTGGACCAGGCATTGGCTAAACAGCCCAAGCTCGTGCTGGTGGAAACCCCATCCAATCCACTCTTACGCGTGGTCGATATCGCAGAAATATGCCAAAAAGCCCATCAAGTGGGGGCTTGGGTGATGGTCGACAACACGTTTTTATCGCCAGCTTTGCAAACGCCTTTTGCGCTGGGCGCGGATATGGTGGTGCATTCGACCACCAAATTTATTAATGGCCATTCTGATATTGTCGGTGGCGCGGTGATCGCCGCGACCAGTGAACTTGCCGAGACATTGGCTTGGTGGGGAAATTGCTTAGGGGCGACGGGCAATGCATTTGACAGTTATATGACACTGCGAGGGTTGCGCACATTGGGTGCACGCGTTAAACAACACCAACATAACACTGAAGCGGTACTCAGTTACCTGCAAACGGTGTCGGCAGTGCGGAAAATCTACTACCCCGGATTGGCCTCTCACCCTGGCCACCAAATTGCTGCGCGCCAGCAAGCGGGGTTTGGTAGCATGCTGAGCTTAGAATTGGATACAGACCAAGCCGGTGTGGCGCGATTTATTGATGGCCTCACGTTATTTGCCCTCGCCGAGTCTCTCGGGGGGGTAGAAAGCTTGGTGACGCATCCTGGTTCGATGACACACAGAGCCATGAGTGACGCCGCGCAAGCGGAGGCGGGCATCGCACCGACCTTGTTGCGTTTTTCCATTGGATTAGAGGATGCGCAAGATTTGGTTGCCGATTTGGCGAACGCCTTTGCCCGTTTAGAGGGTGACACCCCATAGAGGCTGCGCTTCAGTGCGCGCCGCTTTACCGAGATCGATAGACATTAAGAGAGACCTTGCCATGCATGCGCAACCGACGGAAACGTCCCCCGAGTCACCACGCCAATTGCACAAGTTTGGTGGCAGTAGCCTTGCGAGCCCTGATTGCTATCGCCGTGTGGTCGATGTATTGACCGCGCATGCGAGCCAGCAAGACTTAATCGTGGTGTCCGCGGCTGGAAAAACCACTAACCAGCTGATCATGTGGTTAGCACAGTTAGACAAGGATGGACGAGTGGCGCATGAGACCTTGCAAGCGGTGCGCGCCTTTCAGCAAGACTTGATTGAGAACTTGATTGATGGTGAACCCAAGCAGCAGCTGGTGGATGCGCTTTATGCCGATATCGCAACCATTGCGTCGTTGGGCGATCAGGGCGTGAACGAGAGCGACAAAGCGTACGTGCAAGGTTTTGGAGAGGTCTGGTCGGCGCGCCTGTTGGCCCAGTTATTGAAACAGCATCGACGTGCCGCGGTGATGTTAGATTCACGCCAATGTTTGCGCGCCGAGCGCGCCGCTCAGCCGGAAGTAGATCGCGGGGCGTCTTGGCCTTTATTGCAAAATCAGCTTTCTCAGCATGGCGATACGCATGTGGTGATCACCGGCTTTATGGCACAAAATCAAGCGGGAGAAACAGTGCTGTTAGGGCGCAATGGCTCCGATTACTCGGCCACTGTCTTGGGGGCGCTTGCAGGCGTGAGCCGTGTGACCATTTGGAGTGATGTCGCCGGGGTCTATAGTGCGGACCCACGCCATGTTGATAATGCCTGTTTGCTGCCTTTAATTCGTCTCGACGAAGCGGGCGAGCTGGCGCGACTCGCCGCTCCCGTGCTGCATAGCCGAACCTTACAGCCGGTGGCGCAAAGTGCGACCGACCTGACGTTGCGCTGCACCCAAGCGCCGGATAGCGGATCAACACGTATTGAGCGCGTGTTAGCCACCGGGCGCGGGGCAAAAATCATTACGGCGTTGGATGAGGTGAGCTTGCTCCAGTTTGATGTTGCGCGAGGACAAGATTTTCAAGCGATAAAACAAGAGCTCAGCCGGATTTTGTCACAGCTAAAAGTACAGCCATTAGCAACGGATTACCAAGACGACCAGTACCGTATTTTGTTAGCGTTTACCACGGAAGTCGTGGCATTGGTAATGGCGCAAATTCAAGACGCCGGCCTCCCAGCTGAACTCAAACTGCGTGAAGGCTTTACCATGGTGGCGGCGGTTGGGGCAGGCGTGGTGAACAACCCCGTACACTGCCATGGCTTCTATCAGCAACTCAAATCACAGCCGGTGGAATTTATCAGTGAGTCGGCCTCTGGGCTGAGCCTGGTTGCTATCCTACGCCACGTCCACACTCAGGCACTGGTTGCCAGTTTGCATGATGCCTTGTTTCAAGCTCAGCGCCGTATCGGCTTGGTGTTGGTGGGCAAAGGCAATATTGGTACCCGTTGGCTAAGCCTTTTTGCCGAGCAAAAAGCACACTTGGAAAAGCGTCATGGTAAGGAAGTCTCACTGATTTCAGTGGTGGACAGCCGCAACCAATGGCTTGATTTTGCCGGTATTGATGCCACGCATGTGTTGGATGGGTTTGACGAGCGTTGCGAGCCTTATTTTGATGATGAGTGGCTCACTCGTCTACTGAATCACCCGTATGACGATGTGATTGTGTTGGATGTCACCGCCAGTGAGTCATTAGCGTACTTGTATCCGCGACTTGCCGAGCATGGCTTTCACTTAATCTCCGCCAACAAAGAGGCGGGCGCCGCACCCGCCGAGCAGTACCACGCGATTCAGCAGGCGTTTAGCAAAACCGGGCGCCATTGGCTCTACAATGCGACCGTGGGCGCCGGGTTACCGATTAACTACGCGGTGCAAGATCTGCGTGAAAGTGGTGACACGATTGTTGCACTGTCTGGGATCTTTTCTGGCACTTTGTCATGGCTGTTTTTGCAATTCAGTGGTGAGGTCCCCTTTAGCGTCCTGCTTGAGCAGGCTTGGCAGCAAGGCCTAACCGAGCCTGACCCACGGGATGATCTTTCTGGGGCTGACGTGGTGCGTAAATTGGTGATTTTGGCACGTGAAGCGGGCATGTCCCTCGAACCTGAGCAGGTAAAGGTTGAGTCCTTGGTGCCTAAGTCACTGGCTGATCTGTCTTTGGATGCCTTTCTTGATAATGCACACCAAATGGATGAACCGCTACAAGAGCGATTAGACAAAGCGCATAAAAATCGGTCAGTGCTACGTTATGTGGCGCGCTTGGAAGTTAACGGTCACGCCCATGTGAGCCTAGAAACCCTACCCAGCGAGCATCCACTTGCGCATCTATTACCGTGTGACAATGTGTTTGCGATTGAAAGCCAATGGTATCGCGAGAATCCTTTGGTCATTCGTGGACCAGGGGCGGGACGCGATGTCACCGCAGGCGCCATTCAATCCGATCTAAATCGCTTGATAAGTCGCCTTCACTAACCCGCTAATGGATAACCGTGATCAAGCTGTCTGCGCGCTGCGTAGGCAGCTTTTTTTTGTGCCGTTACCCGCGTTGTGAGGTGTGCATTGATGGCTGTGTCGTCTATCTTCATAACACCATGAGTTTTTTTCATGGCTTGCATCGTTGACATTTTAGCCGAATCACGACAATCTTTAGACATATGGACGTCTAAACGTATAAATCAAAAGCAGAGCAGAAACAGGCAGACTGAACAGCGTCGTTCGGTGTCAGGGAGAGGATATGAGCTACACACACGCAGGCCACATTGATGCACTCAATCAGAACATTGCTGACTTAGATGGCGATATTAACGTCTCATTTGAGTTTTTTCCTCCCAGCACCCCAAGTATGGAAGAAACCCTCTGGAACTCAGTACATCGGTTAAAAGCACTCAAACCTAAGTTTATGTCGGTAACCTATGGCGCCAACTCCGGTGAGCGTGATCGCACCCATGACATCGTGAAAAGCATTCATGACCAGACTGGTATCGCGGCAGCACCCCATCTAACCTGCATTGATGCCACTGAAGATGAGCTCCGTCATATTGCCCGTGATTATTGGCAAAATGGCATCCGTGACATTGTGGCGTTGCGTGGCGACTTGCCATCGCCGGAGAAGAAGCCGGATATGTACGCGGTCGATTTAGTCCGTTTGCTCAAAGAAGAGCATGACTTTGATATCTCGGTTGCCGCTTACCCTGAGGTGCACCCAGAAGCGAAAAGCGCGCAGGCGGATTTGATTAACCTCAAGCGTAAAGTGGATGCTGGTGCTAGCCGGGCGATTACGCAGTTTTTCTTCGATGTCGAAAGCTATCTACGCTTTCGTGATCGCTGTGTTGCCGCCGGGATTGACGTGGAAATTGTCCCAGGGATTTTGCCCGTCTCTAACTTTAAGCAGGCGTCGCGCTTTGCCAAGATGACCAATGTGCGTGTGCCGCAGTGGATGCACAAACAGTATCAAGGGCTGGAGGATGATCCTGTCACGCGTCAGATGGTGGGCGCCTCTATTGCGCTTGATATGGTGCGAGTGCTAAGCCGTGAAGGCGTGAAAGATTTTCACTTTTATACCCTCAACCGTGCGGAATTAACCTATGCCCTGTGCCATACCTTAGGGGTTCGCCCGCTTGCGGTCACGCCTTAAAAAAATACGCCCCGGTTATGTCGGGGCGTATTAGGTTGCGTGTTGTGTTTGTTGTAGTGATTAAGCACTGGCGGCGAGCATAGTGAGCTCGTCGCGCACTTCCTGCGCCCATGCCATCCATGCACGACGTTGATGGATGCTGCGTCGCAGTGCGAGGCGCATTAAACGTTGTTGTGACGTGAGCAGAGTGACTTGGCCATATTCACGCTGTTCCAGTAGCGTATAGTGATTAAGCAGCTGCTGAGACTCGGCAATCAAGTTATTCACATGATCCAGCATGGGAGCTGGATCGAGTACATCACAACTGAGTAGTCTGGCGACATACTCGTCACGTGGTGGGGCTAACTTGGGTGTTTGAATAAACCACGCCTCAAGCATCTCAGTGCCGACAGGTGTGATGGCGTAGACCTTCCTATCGGGTTTACCGACTTGCGGCTCCAGGCGGTAGGTGACAGCACCTCGATCGGCGAGCTTATTGAGTTCACGATATACCTGTTGATGGCTGGCTTTCCACACATTGCTGATGGTGGTGGAAAACGCCTTGGTAATATCGTAACCCGTGGCCTCGCAGTTGCTTAGCACTGTCAGTATTACATGGGGGAGTGACATCTCTTATATCCACAGTTTTGTTTGTACAACGATTGTTTCCTGGCAGCGGCTAGCCTTCTTTGGGCTATTTCACCGTCGCCAAGGCTTGTTCCAAGTCGGCAATGATGTCATCGATATGCTCAATGCCGACACAAAGACGGATCATCTCTGGTGTGACGCCGGCCGCGGCCTGCTCCTGCTCGTTTAACTGACGATGAGTGGTCGAAGCAGGATGACAAGCCAGCGATTTAGCATCACCGATATTCACTAAACGTTTAAACAGATTAAGCGCATCATAAAATTTCACCCCTTCATCAAAGCCACCCTTTAAGCCGAATGACAGCAATGACGCGGGCAGCCCACCGCGTATCAGTGACTGGGCGCGGGTATAATGTGGGTGAGCGGACTGACCCGCGTAGTTCACCCACGCGACGGCGGGGTGTTGGGCAAGGTAATCGGCCACGGCTTTGGCGTTTTCGCAGTGGCGCTCCATCCGCAGACTTAAGGTTTCTAAGCCTTGCATCAACATAAAAGCATTCATCGGCGAGAGGGCTGCGCCACTGTTACGCAGCGGTACCGTACGTGCGCGGGCAATAAATGCGGCTGGGCCAAAGGTCTCACTGTAAACCACGCCGTGATAGGCCGGCTCCGGTTGTGAGAATTGCGGGAAGCGGGCTTGATGTGCCACCCAGTCAAAGGTACCGCCATCGACAATCATGCCGCCAAGGGTGGTGCCATGGCCGCCAATGTATTTAGTCAGCGAGTGCACCACGATATCGGCGCCATGCTCAATGGGTTTACACAAAACGGGCGTAGCCACGGTATTGTCGACCACCAAAGGGATACCATGCGCGTGTGCGATTTTGGCAAAACCCGGTATATCCGCGATATTGCCAGCAGGGTTGCCAATCGACTCGCAATACACCGCTTTGGTGTTGTCATCGATCAGCGCCTCAATCGCACTGGCGTCGTCACTCGCGGCAAAACGCACCTCGATGCCTTGCTCGGGGAGCATGTGGGCAAACAAGGTATAGGTGCCACCATAAAGCTGTGGCGTGGCGACGATGTTGTCACCGGCCTTGGCAAGTGTTTGAATCGCATAGGTGATGGCGGCTGCACCGGCACTGACGCAAAGCCCTGCTATACCCCCCTCTAATGCCGCCACCCGTTGTTCCAACACGTCGTTGGTCGGGTTCATGATCCGTGAGTAGATATTGCCTGGCACATCGAGGTTAAATAGATCAGCGCCGTGTTGGGCATTATCAAACTCGTAAGCGACGGTTTGATAGATAGGTGTCGCCACCGATTTGGTGGTGGGGTCGGTCTGGTAGCCGTGATGAATCGAGAGGGTTTCGTCTTTCATGGCAATTCCTTTGCGTTGTTGGGTCGCGTCAGTGCGACCTTCAATAGTAATAATATTATCAATGCAACAGCAAGCATTCGCTGACGCTTTAGCTAAAAAAAACGAGCAGCGGTTGCCGTGACACGACAAATCGATACGGAAACAAAAAAGCCGTACCCTGAGGTACGGCTTGGTACTCGGTGATTTAACCGGTATTACGTAGGCCGGCGGCAATCCCCGCGATGGAAATCATCAAGGCATCGTCGAGTGATTGGTCCGGATCCTCTTGCTGACGCGTGCGGTATAACAGTTCGGCTTGCAGCATGTTGAGCGGCTCGACATAAATATTACGTAAGCGAATCGCTTCAGCCCCCCA
Organism: Salinivibrio siamensis; assembly: GCF_001996005.1. Taxonomy (GTDB): domain Bacteria; phylum Pseudomonadota; class Gammaproteobacteria; order Enterobacterales; family Vibrionaceae; genus Salinivibrio; species Salinivibrio siamensis. The sequence goes on from NZ_MUFB01000002.1 coordinate 156,791, forward strand.
CGGATTTTGCTCCATCAGGTTATCGCTGTTTTCCACCGCCAGCACCACCTGAATATCTTGGCGTAATTGCTCACGCAAGGATTCACCTAGCGGCCAGAGGCTTTCATCGACCAAGCGCTGATCATAGTACTTGGCAATGTCTAGGTTGGTTTTGGTAAACACCATTTCCAGCATCCCGAGACGGGTGGAGAAAAACGGCCATTCGCGGCACATTTCTTCCAGCTGGGCTTTGTGGCCCTTTGCAATGGCGTGATCGATCGCTTGTCCAGCCCCCAGCCAAGCCGGTAGCAATAAACGGTTTTGACTCCAGGCGAAAATCCAAGGAATCGCGCGCAAGCTTTCCACACCGCCGTTGGGGTTGCGTTTAGAAGGGCGCGACCCCAGTGGTAGTTTGCCTAATTCAAGCTCAGGGGTGGTGGAGCGGAAGTAAGGCACAAATTGCTCATGGCCGCGCACCACATCGCGGTAGGCTTGGCAGGAGATGTCACTCAAGGTGTCCATCAGCTGTCGCCATTCCTGCTTAGGCTCGGGCGGTGGCAGCAAGTTCGCTTCCAAAATCGCGCTGGTATACAGGTTTAAGCTGTTAACGGCGACACCAGGCAGCCCCAATTTAAAGCGGATCATCTCGCCTTGTTCGGTCACGCGTAGGCCACCTTTTAGGCTGCGAGGTGGCTGTGAGAGCAAGGCGGCGTGGGCAGGGGCACCTCCCCGGCCAACCGTCCCGCCACGGCCATGGAAAAGGGTGAGATTAACCCCTTGTTCATCACACAAATTGACCAAGGCTTCCATGGCGCGATATTGCGCCCAACCCGCGGACATGACTCCAGCATCTTTGGCGGAGTCCGAGTAACCGATCATCACCATTTGGAAGTTCTGGGTAAAGCCTCGGTACCAATCAATGGCCAGCAGCTCACCAATCACCGCCTCGGCATTGTTCAGATCGTCCAGGGTTTCGAATAATGGACACACATCCATGCGGAATGGACAGCCAGCTTCTTTTAGCAATAAATGCACGGCCAGCACGTCGGAAGCGGTGCGAGCCATCGAAATGACGTAGGCGCCCAAGGCTTCACGCGGCTGTTCGGCGATCACTCGGCAAGTGTCGATCACTTCTTGTACCTCAGGCGAGGGTGACCAATCACGTGGCAACAACGGACGCTTAGACGCCAGCTCGCGAGTCAGGAAGGCTTGCTTGTCTTGCTCGCTCCATTGGGCGTAATCGCCCATCCCCAAATAACGGGTTACTTCTGAGAGCACATCGGCATGGCGGGTACTTTCTTGGCGAATATCGAGCTTGATCAGGTGCACGCCAAAGCATTGCACGCAGCGAAGTAGGTCAAGCAACTTGCCGTCGGCAATAATGCCCATGCCACATTGATGGAGAGACTGGTAACACGCCAGTAATGGTTGCCACAATTGCTGGGTGTCGGTCAGGATACCTTGTGATGAGGCGCGTTCGCCTTTCAGTTTGGCATCCAAGTAGTTCAAGGTGTGGGTCAGCTGACTGCGCATGGTTTTGAGGATAGCGCGATACGGCTCGTGCGCCTCGCCGGCCATTTCACGCACTGTGTCATCACACTGTGTCATTGACAGTTCACTGATCAAATCCTGCACATCGCGCAAATACAAATCCGCTGCTTTCCAGCGTGATAACAGCATCACTTCACGGGTAACCTCGCTGGTAACATACGGGTTACCGTCGCGGTCGCCGCCCATCCAAGAGGAAATTTGTACCGGTTTGGCATCAATGGGTAAGTTGATATCGAGATGGCTTTCAAGCTGCTGATCAAATTGGCGTAAAAACGCCGGTACTGCTTGCCACAGTGAATTTTCAATCACCGCGAAGCCCCATTTGGCTTCATCAAGTGGGGTAGGTCGCTCTTGGCGGATCACATCGGTGTGCCATGCTTGTGCAATCAACTGCTCAAGACGTTTCTCTGTTTTGGCACGCTCTGCCGCCCCCAAATGTTCACTGAGCTCTAACTTCGATAAGCACTTATTAATCTGCACCAAGTTATGAATGGTGGTGCGGCGTGCGATTTCGGTCGGGTGAGCGGTCAGCACTAACTCAATTTTTAAATCGGCGATCGCTTGTTGCGCGTCATTGGCATCAATCTCACCTTGGCTGACACGGCGGAGTAAATCGTCGATAGCGTCCGGGCTGCACTCCAACGCGTCGCATTGACGCGAGACGGTGTGATATTGCTCGGCGATATTAGTCAGATTCAAAAATTGGCTAAAGGCGCGGGCGACCGGAAGCAGTTGGTCAGCCGGCAAGTTTTGCAGCACGGTTTTCAGCTTAGCATGATCGTCCTGATTGCCAGCGGCAGCCGATTTTGAGAGCTGACGAATTTCCTCAACTTTTTCTAAGAGTGCTGGACCATGGGCATCTTGGATGGTGTTACCCAGCAGACGGCCAAGCATACTGACATTGCTTTTTAAGGCAGAGTACTTTTCGTTCATAGCGTATCCATTCTGTAACAAAGTTACATCCTACTGTGACTGTAAAGAACCAATCTAGCGAATATTGCGCGATCGGGTCAACTTAACCGCAAATTAGCGCGAAAACTGGCCGCCGGATTTGATGCTTATCATAGAGCTACCCCAAAAGCTGAAAAAAAGTTTCAGCTTTCAGGTTTGCCATCCTCCCGAGGGCTTCTCCGCGCCCGCTATATCGCGACTTTCTCGTGAATCGCGATAGGGTGATTTGCATGATTAGATAGAATTATTGCTCTATTATGAATGAATAGACATAAAAAGTGACTTTTTACGCTTTTAGGGCTTGACGTCCAAACGGGAATACGATAAAAAATAACCATTCACTATTTATGAATAAAAATATTTTTGAGAGTTGACCCATGATGCCACTCGCCACCACATACAACGCCCTTTCTGCTCGACGACGCTAGCCTGCCTTGCGTGGCTATTGGCTACGCCCTCGATACTCTGCTGCCCCGCAGCACACCGTAAACACCCATAAAGAGAGACACCCATGACACGTAACACCATTATTGTCGGTGCCAGTGGCTACACAGGAGCCGAGCTTGTCGCCCTTGTCCATCGCCATCCGCAACTGCACTTGGCCGGTTTATATGTCTCGGCAGGCAGTGAAGACGCCAACCGCCCCGTGAGCGCGTTGCACGGCCAATTGCGTGGTGTAGTGGATATGCCACTGATGCCTTTGACCTCGCCACAGGATGTGGCCAAGCAAGCCGATGTAGTGTTTTTAGCCACTGCGCATGCGGTTAGTCATGAATTAGCGCCGATTTTTCTGGCTCAAGGTTGCGTGGTGTTTGATTTGTCGGGGGCGTATCGGGTCAATCAAGCGGATTTTTATCCTACCCATTACGGCTTTTCGCACCAGTCACCGGCATGGCTGGCGCAAGCTGTGTATGGCTTGGCGGAGTGGCAACAGGAAGCATTATCTGCAGCGCAGCTGGTCGCCGTGCCGGGATGTTACCCGACCGCCAGCCAATTAGCGCTCAAACCTGTGCTGGATGCAGGCTTGTTGGATAAACAAATGTGGCCGGTGATCAATGCCACCAGTGGCGTAACGGGCGCGGGGCGCAAAGCGAGCCTGACCAACAGTTTTTGCGAAGTGAGCTTGCATGCCTACGGGGTGTTTTCTCACCGTCATCAGCCAGAGATTGCTGCACACCTAGATACGCCGGTGATTTTCACCCCACACCTTGGCAGTTACAAACGCGGCATTCTTGCCACCATTACCGCCAAATTAGCGCCAGGTGCTAGTGAGGCCGAGGTGGGGCAGGTACTGAACCAGGCTTATCAGGATGCGCCGCTGGTACGGGTACTTCCTGCCGGTGAGGTGGCCAAGCTGCAAGCGGTGCAACATACCGGCTTTTGCGATATTGGCTATCAGGTCGCGGATGGGCATCTGATCCTTACCAGTGCGATCGATAACTTACTTAAAGGCGCGGCCAGCCAAGCCGTGCAGTGTTTAAACCTTAAGTTTGGCTTTGCCGAAACCACAGCGATTGTCTAGGAGAAACGGATGAAAACGCCATTAGTGATTAAATTAGGCGGCGCAGCACTGAGCTGCAGCGAGACCCTCGCCAAGGTTTTCGGCGCGATGAACACCTATCGCAGTGAGGCTGAGCGGCCGCTAGTGCTGGTGCACGGTGGCGGCTATTTGGTCGATGATCTACTTAAAAAGCTCAGTCTCACCAGTGTAAAAAAACAAGGCTTACGGGTCACGCCAGTCGACCAGATTGATTATGTCACCGGTGCCCTCGCCGGCACGGCCAATAAGCTGCTGTTAGCTGAGGCGCGTAAGGCGAAGATTAAAAGCTGCGGCTTGAGCTTGGCCGATGGTGGCTTGTGTCAGGTCAGCCAGCTGGACCCTGAACTGGGGGCAGTGGGGGAAGCCAGCGCCGGTGATCCGAGTCTGCTGCAAGCGGTACTGGCCGCGGATTGTGTTCCTATTATTAGCTCGATTGGCATCAGTGACCAAGGTGAGCTGATGAACGTCAATGCCGACCAAGCGGCGGTAGCGGTCGCAACCACTCTCGGGGCGGAGCTGGTATTGCTGTCGGATGTCAGCGGCGTATTAGACGGCAAAGGACACTTGCTGCCTTGCCTCACCGAGTTAGATGCGCAGCACTTAATGGAAAAAGGGGTGATCACCGATGGCATGGTGGTCAAGGTCAACGCGGCGTTTGCCGCTGCCCGTGAACTGGGTAAACCGGTTGAGATTGCCACCTGGCGTTACCCAGAAAAACTCACGCAATTATTCGATGGCCAGCAAATCGGCACCCGGTTTAGCGCCAGTTAATTAGACGTATAACGACGCGACGAAACCGTCGATTTAGGATTTAAGGAGAGCAAGATGAGTAAGGTAAATAAAGTTGTACTGGCCTATTCGGGTGGATTGGATACTTCGGCCATCATTCCATGGCTAAAAGAAAACTATGACTGTGAAGTGGTGGCCTTTGTCGCTGACGTGGGTCAAGGCGAACAAGAGCTCGAAGGCATTGAGCAAAAAGCACTTGCCTCGGGGGCATCACAGTGTTTTATCGCCGATCTGAAACACGAAATGGTGGCGGAGTATATTTACCCCAGCCTGAAAACCGGTGCGGTGTATGAAGGCAAGTATCTACTGGGCACCTCGATGGCACGTCCTATCATTGCCAAAGCGCAGGTCGAATGTGCCCTTGAGGTCGGGGCGGATGCACTTTGCCACGGCTGTACCGGCAAGGGGAACGATCAAGTCCGTTTTGAGAGCACATTCTCCGCGCTGGCGCCGCAACTGAAAGTGATTGCGCCGTGGCGGGAGTGGGATCTTACCAGTCGTGAAGCCTTGCTCGATTACTTGGCCGCCCGTGACATTCCTTGTACGGCGAGCCTTGAGAAAATTTATTCACGTGATGCCAATGCTTGGCACGTTTCTACCGAAGGTGGTGTCCTGGAAGATACTTGGACCGCGGCCAATCAAGATTGCTGGGTATGGACCGTCGCACCAGAAGAGGCGCCCAATACGCCCGAGTTTGTCACCTTGGGAGTACAAAGCGGGGAAGTGGTCTCGGTCGATGGTGAGTCCATGTCGCCTTATGACGTGCTGACGCTGCTGAACGACAAAGGCGCCCAACATGGTGTGGGACGGATTGATATTGTTGAGAACCGTTTGGTGGGGATGAAATCCCGCGGCTGCTATGAAACCCCGGGTGGCACCATCATCATGGAAGCGCTGCGTGGCGTTGAGCAATTGGTGCTGGATAAAGAGAGTTATCAGTTCCGTGAGGAGCTCGGTTTAAAAGCGTCTCACCTGATTTATGATGGGCGTTGGTTTACCCCGCTTTGCCAGTCGATTGTTGCCGCGGCCAATTCTCTTGCCGCGCCGGTAACGGGCGAGGTGGTGATCAAACTCTATAAAGGCCAAGCGACTGTAATCCAAAAGCGTTCAACCAATAGCCTGTACTCGGAAGACTTTGCCACCTTTGGTGATGACGATGTCTACGATCACAGCCATGCCGAAGGCTTTATCCGTTTGTATTCGCTGTCGAGCCGGATTCGGACGCTGAACAAACAAAAACAATCCTAATTAAAAAAGTATCGTGAGCAGTAAGGAGAGACAGCATGGCATTATGGGGCGGACGCTTTAGTCAGGCAGCAGACAAACGGTTTCAAGCGTTTAACGATTCACTGCGCTTTGACTATCGCTTAGCAGAGCAAGACATTGTGGGCTCCATTGCTTGGTCCAAAGCCTTGCGCTCGGTGGGCGTGCTGAGTGATGACGAGCAACAGCAATTGGAGCTCGCGCTCAATGAACTCAAGCTGTCGGTGATGGAAAACCCGAAGCAAATCTTACGCTCAGAGGCCGAAGACATTCACAGCTGGGTCGAGCAGCAACTGATCGACAAAGTCGGGGATTTGGGCAAAAAGCTGCACACCGGACGCTCGCGTAACGATCAGGTCGCCACGGATCTCAAGCTCTGGTGTCGCCAACAAGGCCAGCAAATCTTGCTATCTCTCGACAAGCTTCAGCAGCAGCTGGTGGATGTGGCCAGCCAACACCATGATACCGTGCTGCCCGGCTATACCCACTTGCAGCGTGCGCAGCCAGTGACCTTTGCCCATTGGTGTTTGGCCTATCTGGAGATGTTTGAGCGCGACACCACCCGCTTACAAGATGCGCTTAATCGTCTGGATGCCTGTCCGTTAGGATCTGGGGCGCTGGCAGGCACGGCGTATCCGATTGATCGCGATGCCTTGGCACAACAACTGGGCTTTGAACGGGCCACCCGTAACAGCCTTGACTCAGTCTCGGACCGTGATCATGTGATGGAGATGCTGTCTGCGGCGTCGATATCAATGCTGCATTTATCACGGATGGCCGAAGATATGATCTTCTATAACTCGGGCGAATCCGGGTTTATCGAGCTGGCCGATACGGTGACGTCAGGCTCCTCGCTGATGCCACAAAAGAAAAACCCCGATGCGCTAGAGCTTATCCGCGGTAAAACCGGCCGCGTCTATGGCACCTTGTCGGCGATGATGATGACGGTGAAAGCCTTGCCTCTGGCCTATAACAAGGATATGCAAGAAGATAAGGAAGGGCTCTTCGATGCCATGGACACTTGGCATGATTGCTTGGATATGGCCGCCTTGTGTTTTGAAGGTATCACCATTCACAAAGATAAAACCTTGCAGGCGGCGCAGCAAGGTCATGCCAACGCCACCGAGCTCGCGGATTATTTGGTGAGCAAAGGGATCCCGTTCCGTGAAGCACACCATATTGTGGGCGTGGCGGTGGTATCCGCCATTGAGCAAGGTTGTGCATTAGAAGCGCTGCCGCTTGCCACCTTGCAGCAATTCTCACCAGTGATTGAAGACGATGTGTATGCGATGCTCACGATCGAATCTTGCTTGGCCCAACGTCGGGCGCTGGGTGGGGTAGCGCCTGAACAGGTCAGCTTTGCCATTCAAGAGGCGCAAAAGCGTTTAGATAAGCGCTTTACCCCCAAAGTCACGGTGCGCTCGGCAAGGCTCACCGACCTCGATACCATCGAAGGCATGGTGGTGTATTGGGCGAAATTGGGGGAGAACTTACCTCGTGATCGCCATGAATTGGTGCGTAATATCGGCCTATTTGCGGTATCCGAGCACCAAGGGGATCTCACCGGCTGCGGCTCGCTCTATATTTACGACTCAGGGCTGGCAGAAATTCGTTCTTTAGGCATCGAGGCTGGCTGGCAGCGCCAAGGTCACGGTACGGCGCTGATGATGCACTTGATTAAAAAAGCCAAGCAAATGGCGATTGAGCAAGTCTTTGTCCTCACCCGGGTGCCCGAGTTTTTCACTCAATTAGGCTTTACCCCGGTATCGAAATCGCAACTGCCTGAGAAAGTGATGAAAGATTGTGAAATCTGTCCGCGCTTCCACGCCTGTGACGAAGTGGCACTGACCTATAACATTGCCGGGCCAGCCACGATCTCGACCTTCTCTACGCTGGAGTAGGGTGACATCGTCTATTGCCTGACGATATCAGCGTCGTCGTTATCTCTCCTTAAGGCTGCGTGCTGACTAAGTCGCAGCTTTTTTGTGTCCTCGTCATAAAAAATTCATCAAAATTAGCTGCTTACAAATTGTTACATTGTACGGTTTGTCACAGAAGCGTCACGCGCAATGACCATCATGCCCGCGTTTTCTCGTTAATAATGGAGATTTTGTGGTGAAGACAATCCTTACGGCCGCGGTGGCCTCAGCCTTATTAGCGGCAACTGCACACGCAGCAGTGCCTCAACAAAACGATGTCTGGTACCAAGACGCGCAAGCCGCCTTGGCGGCCGCTAAAGCGAACCCACCTATTACGGGCAAAGCCAAAAACGTGATCCTCTTTGTCGGCGACGGCATGAGTGTGGGGACAATCACCGCGGCGCGGATTTATCAGGGGCAGCAGCAAGGACAAACCGGTGAGGAAAACCGCCTTGGCATGGAAAGCCTGCCGCATGTTGCACTAGCAAAAACCTATAATACCGACATGCAAACCCCTGACTCGGCCGGGACCGCGACGGCGATGGTCACTGGGGTGAAAACCAAAGCCGGGATCATCAGTGTTGACGATAACGTTCAGCGTGGTTTTTGCAGCACCGCAAAAGGTAACGAAGCGAAAACCCTATTTGAAATGGCGGGCGAGAAGGGCAAAGCATTAGGATTAATCTCAACCGCCCGTTTAACCCACGCCACCCCGGCCACCACCTACGCGCACAGTGCGGATCGCAATTGGGAGAACGATAGCAAGTTACCCAACATTGCCAAAAACCAAGGCTGTACTGATATAGCTAGCCAATTTGTCGACTTTGATGCTGGGGAGGGTTTTCAGGTGGCGTTCGGCGGTGGACGGCGTGAATTTATTCCTGCCGATAGCGTCGATCCTGAGGGCAAAAAGGGCAAGCGTAAAGATGGACGCAACCTGATTGAGGCATGGCAAACCCGTCACCCTGATGGTCAATACATTTTCGATAAATCCGGTTTTGATGCCATCGATCCTGCGACCACCTCACGCGTGTTTGGTTTGTTTGAAAGCAGCCACATGAAATATGAAGCGGATCGCCGTGAAAGCCAAGATGAGCCGTCATTGGCGGAAATGACCAGCAAGGCGATTGATATGCTCAGCCGCAACCAGGACGGCTATGTGATGATGGTGGAAGCCGGACGTATCGACCATGCTCACCATGCGGGTAACGCTGCGCGAGCGTTAGAAGATACGCTGGCTTACGACGATGCCATCAAAGTGGCCTTAGAGAAAACCAACTCAGAAGACACCCTGATTATTGTCACCGCCGATCATGCCCACACCATGGTGATGAACGGTTATGCGGAGCGGGGCAATCCTATTCTCGGCTTGTCACGTCAAAAAGGGCGCTTGAATCAGGATGATTTTGGTAAAACCTATACCACGATTACTTATGGCAACGGCCCGGGTGCGGTGAAAGGTGAGCGTGAAAACTTGCAAGAAGGGCAGGTGCGTAAGCTGGATTACAAACAGCAATCCTTGATTAAGCTCGGTTCGGAAACCCACTCCGGTGAAGATGTGGCCATCATGGCGCGTGGTCCAATGGCGTGGTTGTTCCAAGGGGCCGTGGAGCAAAACTACATTTTCCACGTGATTAACGAAGCCACGGATCTGGCTGATTAATCGTCTGGTGTGTCTGATGACCCGCGCTCCGGCGCGGGTTTTTTATTGCGCCGAAACGGATAAATCACCACATGCAGGGTGAGTAGCACACTGGCACTGCCGGCGGCGAATAACAATGCAATTGACTCCACTTGCCGTGGCGTGTCGGCATAGCCCCACCACCAGAGTGGCCAAAGTAGCGCGCACATGGCGGCCAGTTGTTTCATACAACGGGTACAGCGTCCCAGTTTTTGTTGCCAAATCGCGGACTGACAGTATTTGCAAGCCATGCGGTGTCTCTTGGTCGGTAATGGCGATAGCTTATTGTGGCGCAGTGGGCCGCCGGATACAAAAAAGCCCTCCAACGAGGAGGGCAAAAGGTAAGCAAGTGCTTGGGGAAGCAACAGGCAGCGCCTGTAAAGCGCCGATCGTCGGCGAAAAGAGCAGTGGATTAGCAGCCTGGGCCGCAGTCCATGCAGTGTTTGATCATTTCAGGGCCGAGTTTGAGCTTGGCATTCACATCTCGCAGCGCGGTACGTACCCCTTCTTCAATCACAGGGTGATAGAAGGGCATATCTAACATTTGCGAAATGGTCATTTGGTTTTGATGTGCCCATGCTAACAAGTGGGCCAAGTGTTCGGCGTTCGGTCCTATCATTTCGGCGCCAAGGAAACGGCCTGTGCCTTGTTCGGCATAAACGTGCAACAAGCCTTTGTTGCGTAGCATCACCCGTGAGCGGCCTTGATTTTCAAACGACACCACGCCGGTTTCGAAGCAGCCACAGGGGCCGAGACGGTCGGTAATCGCTTTGTAGCTTTCGCCCACCATTGCGATTTGTGGGTCGGAGAAGACTGCGGAGAGCTTGCTGCGGCGCAATCCGGCACGGATATCTTTGCCGCGTCCGGCGTTGTCACCGGCGATACGCGCTTGGTCAGCCGCTTCGTGCAGCAACGGAATTTGGTTACTGGCGTCACCGGCAATAAAAATGTGCGGTGCCGTGGTTTGCAAGGTGTAGCTATCGGCAACCGGCACGCCGCGGGCATCCACTTTGATGCTGGTCGCATCGAGGTTTAGCTTGTCGACATTGGGGCGACGACCGGTGGCGGCAACTACATAGTCGACCCAGCGCAGTTGGCTTTCGCCCTCTTTATCACGATAACGGATTTGCACCTTATCGCCTTCACGCACCATCTCTTCCACCTTGGCATCGGCGTCGAGATAAAACTCCTCACTGAAGGTTTTATCCGCATAGGCCATGATGTCCGGATCGGTCAGCGGGCCTACTTGGCCGCCGACGCCAAACATGGTCATCTCGACCCCGAGGCGATGCAGCGCTTGTCCGAGCTCAAGGCCAATCACGCCTGGGCCAAATACCGCAACCGAGTCAGGCAGATCGTCCCATTCAAAAATATCATCATTGACCACTAAACGATCGCCAAGGTGATCCCAAGCAGACGGCCAGCTTGGGCGCGAACCTGTCGCGATCACGATGCGATCAGCGTGTATAGTGGTGTGATCGTCGACCATTAAGGTGTGATCATCCACAAAGCGCGCATAGCCATCAATTTTGTCTTGAGCGGGAATGTCATCGACACTTTCCAGTACAAAGCCGACAAAACGGTCACGCTCGCGTTTCACCCGATCCATCACCTCACGGCCATTAATTTCCGTGGTGCCGCCGGGGTACACACCGAAGCCGGGCGCTTTGTCGATATGATGCGCCGCTTCAGCCGCCGCAATTAACAGTTTGGAAGGCATGCAGCCAACTCGCGCACACGTGGTGCCATAGGGACCGCCTTCAATCATCACCACGTTATCCGTATGTGCTTTGGCTGCGCGATAAGCACCGAGTCCGGCAGTTCCGCCACCAATCACAGCCACATCAACCGTTAATGTTTTCATTGCTTTCTCCTGGGAAAATAACGGGCGGCAAAGAGGCCGCCCAAACAGCGGATTACTGATTTAGATAGGTGTCGAGCTCTTCACTGCCACCGATATGACGGCCACCGATAAATACTTGTGGCACGGTGGCGCGACCGCTCACCGCACGCAGAGAAACCGTGGTGGCGTCTTTACCGAGGATGATTTCTTCAAACTGAAGGCCTGCGTCGATCAGGGCTTGTTTGGCCTTGGCACAGAATGGGCAGCCTGGCTTACTAAACACGGTGATCGAGTCTTGCAGTTTGTGCTCAGGGGCGATGTAGCCCAGCATGGTGTCGGCATCAGAGACCTTGAACGGGTCGCCTGGTTCGTTAGGCTCGATAAACATTTTCTCGACCACGCCGTTTTTCACCAGCATGCTGTAGCGCCATGAGCGTTTGCCAAAGCCAAGATCGTTTTTGTCGACCAGCATGTCCATGCCATCAGTGAACTCACCATTGCCGTCAGGCAGGACATGAATGTTGTCAGCGTCTTGGTCGGCTTTCCATGCATTCATCACAAAGGTATCGTTGACGGACACACAGACAATGTCATCGACGCCGTACTGTTGGAACACCGGATACAGCTCGTTATAGCGTGGCAGGTGCGAGGATGAACAGGTTGGGGTAAATGCACCTGGCAAGCTGAATACAATCACGGTTTTGTTGGCAAAAATGTCATCGGTGGTGACGTCTTTCCATTGATCGCCTTCGCGAGTACGGAAAGTAACTTGTGGTACTGGCTGACCTTCTTTTGTTGCTGTCATGGTGATGTCCTTTTTATTCAAGTATTGATTCAAGTGAATGGGCGAGTGCTTCGCCGCGTTTTGATGGGATCAGTATTACCGATTGCAATTGATAGCTCTAATCGCTTAATGCTATGGTTTTGATAGTTATCCTCTATAGAAGAGACAAAGATGAACATTCGTGACTTGGAGTACTTGGTCGCCTTGGCCGAACATCGACATTTTCGTAAAGCGGCCGAAGCCTGCTTTGTTAGCCAGCCGACCTTAAGCGGGCAAATTCGCAAGTTGGAAGATGAGCTGGGTGTGAGTTTGTTAGAGCGAACCAGCCGTCGTGTGTTGTTCACCGATGCCGGTATGAGGTTAGTACAACAGGCACGTAACGTCTTGCGGGAAGTCACAATTTTGACCGAATTGGCCAGTGAGCAAGGGGAAAGTATGACCGGCCCTTTGCATATCGGTCTGATCCCTACGGTCGGGCCTTACCTGCTGCCTAAAATCATCCCGCTACTGCGTGATCGTTTCCCTGAGCTGGAGCTGTTTATTCACGAAGGACAGACGCAGCAGTTAGTGCAGCAACTGGAAGAGGGCAAACTCGATTGCATCATTTTGGCCTCTGTAGAAGAAACCCAGCATTTAAAAGAGCTCCCACTTTACAGTGAGCCGATGTTGCTTGCGGTTAATGAAAAGCATCGCCTCGCCGATTGTGCCGAGGTGGCGTTAGATGTATTGCAAGGCGAAACCTTGTTAATGCTCGGCGATGGCCATTGCTTACGTGACCAAGCGATGGGTTTTTGCTTTAAAGTGGGCGCGCGCGAAGATCAGCGCTTTCGTGCCACTAGCTTAGAGACCTTGCGCAACATGGTTGCGGCGGGGAGTGGAATCACCTTGTTGCCTCAATTGTCCGTGCCTGCTGATAAGCGAGATGGTGTGGTGTATATTCCGACGACCTCGCCGACGCCGTCGCGACAAATCACCCTCGACTACCGTCCTGGCTCGCCATTACGTGGCCGTTATGAGCAGTTGGCTGATGCCATCCATGAACAAATGACGGCCGTGATGAATGATCGGGCTCGCCACTAGTGTGTCGTGTGACGCGTAGATAAAAAGACGCCCGCATCGTGATGCGGGCGTCTTGATATTACGCGGCTATTGACGATGTAACAGAGTTAGAACAGCGACTCTGTGCCTGACTCATAAATGTTGCCATCTGATTGCGATGACACATACTCGGTTGGCTCGGTGCCTTTTATAAAGTACTCGAACATCGAAGTATGATCGGTTTTTCTGGTTAACAGCCCTGTTTCGCGGTCAATGCGCACTTTGACGATCCCCGGTGGCACGGTTTTATTCTGCTCAGGTACGTCCGCGAGTGCATGCTGCATAAAATCAATCCATGCTGGCTCCGCCGTTTTGGCCCCCGACTCCGCGCCGCGGATAGGCTGACGCTCGTCGCCTAAGTTTGCATTACGGGTCGTGCGACCCAGTTTACGGGAGTGATCATCAAAGCCCACCCACACAGTGGTCACAATCCCTGGGCCATAGCCGGTGTACCAGGTATCTTTGGAGTCATTGGTGGTCCCCGTTTTTCCGCCGATATCGCGTCGCTTGAGCGCTTGTGCGCGCCAGCCCGTACCATTCCAGCCTGTCCCGTAGCGCCAATCACCGCCACCCCAGATATTGCTTTGCATCATTTCGCGTACCAAAAATGCATTTTGCTCATCAATGACTTGTTTGGCATGACGCTGTGTGGTGGTGTCGTTGTTCTCTAGCAAATTCTGCTCATTAAACGGATCGGCCTGTTCTGCTTTTTGTTCGCAGTTATCACAAATGATGGGTGGATTGGCGCGATATATTTCCTCGCCAAAGGGGGTTTCGACCCGATCAATGATAAAGGGCTCCATAAAATAGCCGCCATTGGCAAACACGCTAAAGCCCTGTGCCATTTCAACCGGCGTCAAGCTTCCCGCACCAAGCGCAATGGCTTCTGCACGCGGTAAATCATCTCGTTTAAAGCCAAAGCGGGTGAGGTAATCGAGAGCGTCATCCAATCCCACCCGACGCAGGACACGTACGGCCATCACGTTTTTCGACTGTGCCAGACCCAGTCGCGCCCGCAGTGGCCCTTCATAACGTGGTGGCGAGTTTTTCGGTCGCCATGCCACGCCTTGACTGCGATCCCAGCGATTAATGGGGGCGTCGTTAATCAGGGTGGCGAGTGTCATGCCCTCATTCACTGCCGCGGAATAAATAAACGGCTTGATGCTCGAGCCCACCTGACGTACTGACTGTGTGGCACGGTTAAATTTGCTATGGACAAAATTAAATCCGCCCACCAGTGCTTTGATTGCTCCGGTTGAGGGGGACATGGAAACCAGTGCGGTATTGGTCGTCGGGACTTGGGCTAAATGCCAGCTGTTACCCACTTGGCGAATAAACACTTGTTGGCCACTGGCAAGGAATTCATCGGCGCGTTGAGGGGCCGGACCTTGACGGCTATCGGTGATATAAGGGCGCGCCCAGTCAAGTCCCTCCCAAGGCAGTTCGATTTCACGGCCATTGGGTCCGACAACCTGCGCCGATTTAGCTTGGACATCAATCACGACGGCGGGCTCTAGCGGGCCGTAGCTGGGTTGCTTGGCCAAGTGATCAACGATGCGCTGGTGTTGCCAACGTTGGCTAGGGGCTTGCCATAGCGTGGCAACTGGCCCACGGAACCCATGGCGACGGTCGTAGGCGAGAACGTTTTCTACTGCCGCCTCATTTGCGGCGCGTTGCATATCGGCATCGACGCTGGTGAAAATACGCACACCCGAGGTATAAGCGTCTTCGCCAAACTGCTCAACGGCCCATGCGCGTGCCATTTCTGCTACATAAGGTGCGGACAGTTCAATTTCAGCCCCATGATAGCGGGCTACGATCGGCTCGTTCTTCGCTTGTTGATACTCGGCGTTGGAAATATATCCCTCTTTAAGCATGCGCCCCAGCACCACATTCCGGCGATCGGTGGCGCGCGACAGCGAATACAACGGGTTCATGGTGGAGGGCGCTTTGGGTAATCCGACAATCACCGCCATCTCACTCAAGGTGAGTTGATCGAGGGTTTTGCCAAAGTACACCTGGGCAGCTGCGCCAACCCCGTATGCACGATAGCCTAAGAATACTTTGTTGAAATAGAGTTCAAGGATCTCTTCTTTGTTCAACAGCTGTTCGATATGCACGGCGATAAAAATTTCTTTTATCTTGCGCATAATGCGTTTTTCGTTAGAGAGGAAGAAGTTCCTTGCCAGCTGCTGCGTGATAGTACTGGCCCCTTGCTTGGCCGTACCTGACATCGCCACCACCACCGCGGCGCGGACAATGCCGATAGGGTCAATCCCTGGATGTTGATAAAAGCGACTGTCTTCTGTGGCAATCAATGCATCAATCATGGGCTGAGGGATGTCCTCGAGCATGACCGGGATGCGACGCTTTTCACCGAACTGGGAGATCAACTCACCATCGGCGCTATAGACCTGCATCGGAGTCTGCAGTTCGACACTTTTTAGTGTCGCTACATCGGGGAGGTCAGGTTTTACATACAGGTAAAACCCAAAGATTGTAGTGACTCCAAGCACTGTGCAAACCAGTGCAAAGATAAGCAAACGCTTTATGAACTTCACCTGAGATTTCCCGTTCTGTTGCCGTTGAGCCGTTCAATAATCATACGTGAGTAGTATAAAGGCACCAGCATTAAAAATAACCCGTGATGAGGCCAGTTTTGTAAATACTGACTTCACGCTGACGTTGGGAGCCTAACACGAAATGATGCGAAGTTCGGCAGTTTTAGGTATCGATATCGGCCGAGATATCATTCACGCCATAGTGGTTCGTGCACATCGACAAGGTATTCAGGTGGCAGGCCATCATCGGGTACCGTATCGCGCGACTGACGATCTCTGTGTCCCGCTTACCGAGATAAAAAAACGATTACTCGCGTGTTTACCTTGGTATCAGCGTCTACACATCTCTGTGGTGGTGGGGGTCGATGAAGAGGCTGTGATCACCAAGCAAATGACGGCGCCACTGATTGACGACGAGATTGAGCAAGAAGCTTTGATCGGCCAAAAGCTGAGTGCCGCCCTCAATATGGACATGGATACATTATATTACGACTTTGCGGTTATGAGCGGCGTGACTGTTCAGCCGGGACAAGTCTGTTATCAAGTGGTGGCATGCCGGCGTCATGCGCTCACTCCGGCCCTAGACGCGCTCAAGCGGGTCGGGTTATCGCCTACGGTGGCAGACATCAACAGCCAAGCGTTAGTCGGCGTTTATCAAGCACTCCGCCCTGTTGCGCAGGCGAACCACTGGCCATTGTGGCTGCACTATCACAGCGGCTTGCTGACTGCGATTCGTCTTTATCCTGATGGGCAAGTTTATCAGCATCGCTGCCGTTTGGGGGAGGGAGAGCGCTATGAACACCGCGAGTCAGCGGCCAACGCCTTGGTGCAGCAGCACTTTGATCAGGCTTGTCATCGAGCGCGTGAGCATAATCGACTCTTGCCCCTGAGCACGGTTTGGATTAGCGGCGCTTGGCCGGCCACGCTAGCGTCTGAGCACCTTACCATCACGCGATTCAATCCAGTGGCGATGTTGGATCAAACGGCGCCGAACATCAGCGATGATGCGTCTATTGCCTTGGGGTTAGCGCTGCGGGGAGAATATTCATGCGTATAAATCTACTCCCTTGGCGAGAAAAAGCGCGCCGCGCGCAGCGTCAAACGTTTATGGTCCATAGTGGTTTGGTACTGCTGGGTGTGGTGTTAATGGTCAGTGCCGTGAACGCGGTCCAGCAGCACTGGCTGACTGAGCAGCAGGCACGCAATCAACGCTTAACCGCAGGGGTGAACGATTTTCGTGCCACCTTACAAGCTTTTAAGCGCGAAGATAAAAAGCGTGAAGCGCTACAATCGCGCTTACAACTGGTCAACGCGTTACAGCAACAGCGCAATAATGTCACCGCATTGCTGAATTTCATTCCAACCGTGATGCCTGAAGGGGCGTATTTAAGTCGTTTGGCGCAGCAACGGGGGCGTGTCACGGTCGAAGGCTGGGTCACATCCAATGCGGAGATGGCAAGTTTATTGGCAGCGTTAGAGCAAAGTGCGTTGGCCACCGACGTTGATATTGACACTGTGATCACCGAATCAGGATCGCAACGCGCCAACAAACGCTTCACTTTAAGCTTTCGTTTGACCGACTACGTCACACCGCAGTTACCCAAGCCCCAAGGCGTGCAGTCATGATTAGCGCTTTTGCATGGGATTGGCAAAAACTCCCCAGTGCGCCACTCGCCACCCGCGCTATCGTTTGGGCGGTGGGCGCGATTGCGCTATCGATGCTCGCAGCCCTGATGATTTTGTTGCCCAACCAAGAGGCGTTGGAGGCAGCGACTCAGCGCGAAGCACAACTCAAAGCCGAGTATCGGTTGTTGGCCAATCGCGTCGCCGCTCTGCCCGATGTGGAGGCACAAATGCGCGCGTTAAATCAGCAATATGCCACCTTGATTGCCCAACTGCCGGAAGAAGAAGAGCTTTCGGGATTACTCGCCGGGGTTAATGAAGTTGGGATCCGTCATCAGTTAGGTTTCAACACACTGAAGTGGCAGCCAAGAAAGCATGGTAGTTGGCTCGATGCGATCCCGATGACGGTTGTCTTGACCGGGGATTATGCCTCTATTGGTGCATTTAGCGCGGATATTGCCGCCATGACTCGCTTGGTGTCGCTGCAAGATTTTGTCTTAACCCGTACTGAGGACGATGACATTCATGCGCCCTTGCTGCTGTCGGTGTCGGCGACCACATATCGCTATACCGGTGAAGGTATTGCCACTGATAAGGAGTTCGTACAGTGAAGCGTCTTTTGGTGTTGTTATTTGGGTTGAGCTTGGTGGGCTGTGATAGATACCACAGTGATATCGAACAGTTTATGCAACAAACTCAAGCCAGTGCGCAAGTCAATGCGACCCGCATCCCCCCTTCGCCGAATTACCAATCGATAGCCTTTATCACCGATCAGCGGGATCCCTTTGTGCTACCCGCAATCAATGTTGGTGGGCAGGCTTCAACGGGCGACTGTTGGCAGCCCAATTTACAACGGCCTTTAGAGCCGCTTGAGCAATTTCCACTGGCAAGCCTTGCCATGAAAGGCAGCTTAACCAAAGGCGCACAGCAACAAGCCTTAATTGCCCGTCCTGATGGCACCATCAATCAAGTCAGTGAAGGTGCGCATTTAGGCGAAAACCGTGGCCGTGTAGTGGCCGTGAATGCAAATCAGATCGCGATTGAAGAAGCCCTGCCGGATGGGTTGGGGTGTTGGCAGCTTCGCACTGTCACCTTGTCGATGGAAGCAACTTTGCCGTAGTTAGGATACCAATATGATAATACGCCCTTACCTTTCCCGCACGTTTACGCCAAGCGTTCGCTCAGTCTGGCTCATACTACTGACACTGATACTAAGCGTTGGCTCGGCGCAGGTTGCCGCAAAGAGTACGCTGACCGATATCGCGGTGAAGCGCCTCGACAATGGTGATGCTAGCGTCTCGCTGACGTTTTCTGACGCCGCGGTAGCGGCTGACTTTCGCCAACCGACGCCTCAGCAAGTCATGCTACGTTTGCCGAATGTGCAGCTTAAACCGGCACTGCTGGCGGTCCTCGATACTCGCCGTCGTCAGACGCCCGTGACTGAGATTGAAACCTTTCAGGCACCTGAGCGTGCCCGCATCGTACTGCGTGCTGAGCAGGCTGTGGATTTTGATTATCAGCAGCAAGGAAAGGTGTTGACCATTCGCGTCTCTGCGGCAAAAAAAGCGCCTTCCGCGACGGCCTTAGCGCAAAAAGGAGCGGCGATCTCGATTAACTTCCAAGATATTCCGGTCCGTACGGTGTTGCAGCTGATTGCTGAGCAGAATGATTTTAACCTGGTGACCTCGGACTCGGTGCAAGGCAATATCACCATGCGCATTGATGGTGTGCCTTGGCAAGATGTATTGGATGTGATTTTGCGCGTAAAGGGGCTGGATAAACGCCAACGGGGGCAAGTGATGCTCGTTGCCCCTCGCCGAGAGCTCATGGCACAAGAAAAGCAAGCGCTCGAAATGCGTCAGCAAGCGGACGCCTTACTACCACTGAGCTCAGAAGTGCTCACGGTGAACTATGCCAAAGCTAGCGATATCGCCGCACTGATTAAAGGACAAGGCGAAGGGGTCAGTTTACTGTCGCCCAGAGGGGCGGTATCGCTTGATGAGCGAACCAATGCGTTGATCATTAAAGATAATCAAAAGAATTTAGCCCGCATTCGCACCTTGGTTCGTCACTTGGATGTGCCCGTTAAGCAAGTCGAAATTGAGGCACGTATTGTGACGGTCGAGCAAGGTTCAGTGGACGAATTAGGCGTGCGTTGGGGACTGTTGAATCGAAATGGCTCAACCACGGTTGGCCCGTCTGTGGAAGGTAATTTGATGTGGGATAGCAATGTCACCGGGCAAGGACCTGAAAGCTTAAACGATGCGGCGACAGACGGCGCAAATATTGGCGACTTCCTCAGCGTGAACCTGGCCGCTGCTAACCCCTCGGCCTCGAGCATGGCCTTGCAAGTGGCGAAGCTTGGCAATGATCTTCTGCTCGACTTGGAGCTGTCTGCGCTTGAAAGCGAGAGGAAAGCAGAAGTGGTATCGAGCCCCCGACTTATCACCACCAATAAAAAAGCGGCCTATATTGAACAAGGGACTGAGCTACCTTACCTTGAGGCGTCCTCAAGCGGTGCGGTGGCGGTGTCTTTTAAAAAAGCAGTGCTGAGTTTATCGGTGACCCCACAAATCACGCCCAACAATACGCTGGTTTTGGATTTAAAATTAACCCAAGACATGCCCGAAAAAGCCGTGGTGGCCGGGAAAGGCGAAGCGATGTCGATCAGTACCAAGCGCATTAATACCCAAGTGCTGGCGGAAAATGGTGAAACCGTGGTCTTAGGGGGGATCTTTCAGCAAACCATGATCAATAAAGAGACCCAAGTGCCGCTGCTGGGGGATATTCCCTTGGTTGGCAACTTGTTCAAGCACCAATTAAAAGACCATGCAAAACGCGAACTTCTGATCTTTGTGACCCCTAAAATCGTCACAGACTAGGTTAGGTGTTGCCAAAGGGGTCACTGTCCTGAGATAATTTTTAATCTGATCACGAAATATCTGTGAGGAATTGGCGCCTCGGGCTTTTTTCATTAAGCCTGCGGGCGGTGTTGTCTTATTTAACCGCGCGTAAAATTGCTTAAAATGGCTGAAAAACGAAACATCTTTTTGGTAGGCCCTATGGGGGCTGGTAAAAGCACAATTGGTCGTCATCTCGCTCAGCAACTTCATATGGAATTCTATGATTCTGATTCAGTGATTGAAGATCGTACTGGAGCAGACATTGCATGGGTATTTGACGTTGAGGGTGAAGAAGGTTTCCGTAAACGCGAAGAAAACGTGATAAACGACCTCACTGAAGAGCAAGGTATCGTTCTCGCGACTGGCGGTGGCTCGATCATGAGCAAAGAAAGCCGCAACCGTCTCTCTGCTCGTGGTGTTGTGGTGTATTTAGAAACCACCATCGAGAAGCAGCTGGCACGCACCCAACGCGATAAGAAACGACCATTATTACAAACTGACCAACCACGTGAAGTGCTTGAGTCGTTAGCGGAAGAGCGTAATCCTCTTTATCAAGAAATTGCTGATTATGTTGTACGTACTGACGATCAAAGTGCCAAAGTGGTGGCCAATCAAATCATGGCTCTGTTAGAGCAGCAATAACCAAACACAGGACCCGACCATGGAACGGATAGACGTTAACCTAGGGGCACGTAGCTACCCTATCTCGATCGGTGAAGGGCTGTTAGCTGATGCTAGCCTATTTGGGAGCGTCCATTCGCGTCGGGTTGCTGTCATCAGCAACGAGACAGTGATGCCGTTATACGGCGACGCACTGGTCTCAACCTTAAAACAGGCAGGCGCGGCGGATGTCGCTCGCTTGAGCCTACCCGATGGTGAGGCTTACAAGTCTTTAGAGACATTTAACACCATTAACACCTTCCTATTAGAAAACAATTACAACCGTGATGTGGTACTCGTTGCACTGGGCGGCGGCGTGATTGGTGACATCGTTGGCTTTGCCAGCGCCTGTTATCAGCGCGGGGTAGACTTTATCCAAGTGCCCACCACATTACTGGCGCAGGTGGACTCGTCGGTTGGTGGCAAAACCGCCATTAATCATCCACTGGGTAAAAACATGATTGGGGCTTTCTATCAGCCTCAAGCGGTCGTGATTGATACGCAGGTGCTTAGCTCTTTACCGCGTCGTGAATTTGCCGCGGGCATGGCCGAAGTGATTAAGTATGGCATTATTGCCGACGCGCCTTTCTTTGATTGGCTCGATAGCGAAATGGCTGCACTGACAGCGCTCTCGCCGGATGCGCTACGTTATGCGATTCGCCGCTGTTGCCAGATAAAAGCCGATGTGGTCGCACAAGATGAAACCGAGGCGGGTGTCCGTGCACTCTTAAACTTGGGCCACACGTTTGGCCATGCCATTGAGGCAGAAATGGGATACGGCAACTGGCTGCACGGTGAAGCGGTCTCAGCAGGGACGGTGTTGGCGGCTAAAACGGCACAGCAACACGGTCTGATTGAGCCAAAAACTGTGTCACGCATCACTGCCTTGCTGGAAAGTGCTGATCTTCCCATACAGGCACCCAGTGAGATGAACTACGATGCTTTTATTAAGCACATGATGCGTGATAAAAAAGTGCTTTCAGGACAGTTGCGCCTGGTTTTGCCGACAGCGATAGGCCAGGCTCAAGTGGTTGCAGATGTGCCCCATCAGTGTATTGCTGATGTGATTGATGCCGGTTAACCATTGGATGCATGACAGACACTTTTGATACCTTAACCTTGGATCTGGAAAGCCAAACCCAGCTCCTTTCTCGACTGCAATTTATTACCCGCTTTAGTGCCAACTTGATCCAAGTGACTGGGCCTGAGGGGGCGGGTAAAACCTGGCTCAGTGAGCGCTATATGGAGCAGTGGGCAGATGCCCATGTTCATGCATTATTGGCGTGCCACACCGCTCAGAGCGATGCACAGCGCCGCGCTATCTTGCTGCGGCAAATTGTTAAAGATGGGGTGTTTAACGAAGCCGACCCGCTCATTGATAGTCTCACCATGATGCTCGATGGTGGTGGGTGTGATGCCTTATTGGTGATTGATGATGCGCATCGTTTGACCCCCGGCTTGTTGTCAGAGTTGTGGGCCTTGGTACAGCACGCCCAGCACCAAGCCAATTGGCGTATCAACGTGGTGCTTTTCTCGCTACCTGGAAAGTTGAACAAGTGGCTAGGCCAGGTGTCTTACGGGCACGAGCAAAAACCCCTGGAGCTCGAAATCTCTCCCCTCAACGAGGGAGAAGCTGAGATGTTTATTGATGTGCTGGCGGTCACCCAGCGCATCGGTGGCGAGAAAAAGAAACAGTGGTTAGCCAAATTTGCCAATCAAACCGTTTACCCCGGCACCATTATGGGAAAGGACAATCAGGAGACAGGCGCTGTGAGTAAAGATAAGAAAAAGCCCGCTAAAAACAACAAACCCTTCTTAATGCTGCTCCTTGCGGTGGTATTGATGATCGTCGGCGCGGGGGTGATTTGGTGGGTATTTCCAAGCCAGCAAGGTGACGCTGCGTCAGAAGCGGTGCTTCCTGAAGGGCTCAAGAATTTAGATGATTTGCTCAGTGAACAAGAGGAGCAAGCGATCACTGATCCGCAAACCGCGACCCAAACAGGCACACAACCTAGTGCGTCTAACGCGGATGCGGGGAGCGAGACGATGACGTCGCCATCAGCCGATAATGGTGCGGTAACGGAAGATCAGGCGACCCTACCAGACGATATTAATGGTGAAGGGCTGACTGTTGGGCGCAGTGATGAAGGACAGCGTGTTGTGGTGCCCGATGATGTGGTCGATGCGATTATTGACGAACAAGATGCTGGAGGAGACGGCACTGACGCCGTTGATGAGCCATTAGCCAGCGAAATCAGTGAGGCGGTGCCTGCGCCTGCGGCACCACAAACCGCTGCGGATGACGTCGCGAACGCGGGTCAAACAACCGATGAGGGCGCAACGGCATCGGCTACAAATGCCGATTCAGGCAATCGCAGCCAAGACACTCTTAGCCAAAATGAGAGTGGGCGAAATGGGTTGCCTTTAGCGCCACAAGCTTTGCTCAATATCCCTGCCCAGCGTTATGCCCTGCAATTGGCCGCCCTGCAATCTCGGCAAGATGCGGTTGCCTTGATTGAGGATTATCAATTGGCTGATCGCGTGCAGGTGTACCAAACGCAGCGCAATAATGCGACTTGGTATATGGTGCTATTGGGTGACTATGCCAGTGTGACTGAGGCTCGTCGTGCTGAACTAAACTTGGCGGATAATGTCCGTGCACTGCAGCCTTTTGTGAAATCATTCAGTCAGATCCATCGCGAAATTAACCGAGCAAATGGCCAGTAAAATCCGCTGATTGATGAAGCAAAATAGGGTACAATCCGCCCCTTTTCAGACCGCAGAGATAGACTAGGGGCAATGAGAAAGCATCGCGCGTTTCTAAAGTGGGCGGGAGGTAAGTACTCACTGGTCGATGACATTCGTCGTCATCTTCCTGAGGGGAACACGCTGATAGAGCCCTTTGTTGGCGCCGGATCGGTGTTTCTCAATACCGATTATGACCACTATATCTTGGCGGACATCAATCCCGATCTGATCAACTTATACAACATTATCAAGCAAACCCCGATGCGGTTTGTGGCTGATGCGCGCGCGTTTTTTTGCCAAGAGTACAACCAAAAAGAGCGTTATTTGGATGTGCGCCGTGAGTTTAATCTCACCACGGATCCCTACTTACGCTCGTTGTTTTTCCTCTATATGAATCGTCACGGCTTCAATGGCTTGTGTCGTTACAATAAAAAGGGTGGCTTTAATGTGCCCTTTGGCTCCTACAAAAAACCTTACTTTCCGGAAAAAGAGCTCGCGGTTTTTGCCGAAAAAGCGCAACGGGCAGAGTTTGTTTGTGAAGGGTATGCGGAAAGCTTTGCCCGCGCCAAGTTGGGCGACGTGATTTACTGTGATCCGCCCTATGCGCCGCTTACCGCCACGGCGAACTTTACCACCTATGCTACCAATGGCTTTACGCTGGACGATCAAGCCTTACTGGCCGAACACGCTGAACAGGCCTCTGTCAGCCAAGGGATCCCGGTTCTTATCTCCAACCATGATACGCCTTACACGCGTCGGCTATACCGTGGCGCGTCGTTTAACGTGGTGAAAGTCAAGCGTACCATTAGCCGTAATGGACAAGGCCGGAATAAAGTGGACGAGCTACTGGCACTGTTCGACCCGCCATCGCCTACTCTGTGATGCTTCTCATCCGTCTTGGGCCATTAGGTCAACACACTGACTAACGCCAGCAAGGCAGCGACAAAGATCCCAATCATCACCACACCGGTGATGATATACGCCGCCGGCGAATCATGGCCAAAATCTCGTTCGCGATTTTGTTGCGATTGGACGCCAAACAATGCCGCGATGACGCTCTTCATAACGTCAGTGAGTCTAGGTTTGCTGTCCATGATGCCTCCTTTTTTGGCGCCTCTGTTTACTCTAGTCAAGCCACGATAACTTGTCAGTGTTAGCGAGGAGAAAACCGTGAACGGGTAAGACTTCGTGGCCAAAATCGGGTAGAATTGCGGCAACTTTTTGGTAACTGAGGCGACCGTGCTATGAAGGATTTTTTGATCGCGCCATCGATTTTATCTGCTGATTTTGCGCGACTGGGTGAAGAAGTGGACAAGGTGCTCGCCGCGGGGGCGGACGTGGTCCATTTTGATGTGATGGATAATCATTATGTCCCCAATCTCACCTTTGGTGCCCCGGTTTGTCAGGCGTTACGTGACTATGGCATTACCGCCCCCATTGATGTCCACTTGATGGTTAAACCCGTCGACAGGATTATTCCTGATTTTGCCAAAGCGGGCGCCAGCATGGTCACCTTTCATGCAGAAGCCAGTGAGCACATCGATCGTACCTTGCAGTTGATTAAAGAGCATGACATGCAAGCGGGCTTAGTCTTTAACCCGGGCACGCCGTTGCATTATCTCGATTACGTGATGGATAAGCTGGATATGATCTTGCTGATGTCGGTCAACCCAGGCTTTGGGGGGCAGTCGTTCATTCCCACCACGCTTGATAAACTCCGAGCCGTTCGACAGCGTATTGATGCCAGCGGTCGAGACATCCGTCTCGAAATCGATGGTGGCGTAAAAGCGAACAACATTGCTGAGGTTGCTGAGGCAGGCGCAGATATGTTTGTGGCGGGCTCCGCCATTTTTGGTCAGCCAGATTACAAGGCCGCCA
Source organism: Salinivibrio siamensis (assembly GCF_001996005.1). Lineage (GTDB taxonomy): Bacteria > Pseudomonadota > Gammaproteobacteria > Enterobacterales > Vibrionaceae > Salinivibrio > Salinivibrio siamensis. The sequence goes on from NZ_MUFB01000002.1 coordinate 182,562, forward strand.
TTGATGAAATGCGTGCCGAACTGGCAAAAGTAGAAAGGTAGTTGAAGTAGTATGAGCCTGCGTTATATTGCATTTGATTTAGACGGCACCTTAGTCGATAGCGTGCCAGATTTGACCCAAGCGCTGCAGATGATGTTAGCCGATTTGGACAGACCCACAGTGAGCGTTGCGGAGGTCACCGGCTGGATTGGTAATGGTGCAGATATCATGATCCGTCGTGCCTTGTCGCGCGCTCACGCGCACGACCCCGATTTAGATCCCTCGCTGGTGGCACAAGCCAGAGAGCGCTTCAATTTCCATTACGAAAACAATGGGCACGAAAAGACAGTATTGTATGCGGGGGTCAAAGACACCTTGAACCACTTGCACCAGCAAGGCTATCAACTGGGTGTGGTCACCAATAAGCCTTACGCCTTTGTGCCAGCGATTTTAGCCGATTTAGGCCTAGCCGAATTATTTACCGATGTGATTGGCGGCGACAGTTTGTCGACCAGTAAGCCCGATCCCGAAGGCTTACATCGACTGCGCGATAAACACGGACTCACCAATGCCCAGATGTTGATGGTCGGTGATTCAAAAAATGATATTTTGGCAGCCCAGAATGCCGGAATCGCCTCCGTCGGCCTAACTTATGGCTACAACTATGGTGAGCCTATCAGTGACAGCTGCCCTACCTATATATTGGATCACTTTAGTGAATTAGTCTCTGTGGTTGCTAACCACCCAGAGTAACGCGTTTAATAAGCAAATTAAGACCGCCCCCACGGGCAATATGTAAAGGAATCAAATCATCATGAGTCAATCTTCAAAACCCATTGTATTGAGTGGTGTGCAACCCTCTGGCGAGCTAAGTATTGGTAACTATCTGGGCGCGTTGCGTCAGTGGGAACAGATGCAAGATGATTATGACTGCCAATATTGCGTGGTGGATTTACATGCGATCACCGTCCACCAGGATGCAGACGCGTTACGCGAAGCCACGCTTGATGCCTTAGCGCTTTGCTTGGCGGTGGGGGTGAGCCCAGAAAAAAGTAACCTGTTTGTGCAATCACACGTGCCTGAGCACGCGCAGTTGAGCTGGGTACTTAACTGCTACACCCAAATGGGTGAGTTAAACCGGATGACCCAATTTAAAGACAAGTCGCAACGTCATGCTGAGAACATTAATGCGGGATTGTTTGGCTATCCAGTGTTAATGGCGGCGGACATCTTGTTGTATCAAACCAATCAGGTTCCGGTTGGTCATGACCAAAAACAACACCTAGAGTTGGCGCGTGATGTGGCGACCCGCTTTAATAACCGTTATGGCGATGTATTTGTGCTCCCAGAGCCGTATACACCCGACGTGAATGCCCGGGTAATGAGCTTACAAGATCCGACCAAGAAAATGTCTAAATCGGACGATAATCGCAACAATGTGATTGGTTTGCTGGAAGACCCTAAAGCGATCGCGAAAAAAATTAAACGTGCGGTGACTGACTCTGAAGAGCCACCCCGTGTACGTTTCGATATTGCGCAAAAGCCAGGGGTGTCTAATCTGCTTGGGTTATTGTCGGGCGCCACGGGTAAGTCGATTGACGCGCTCGAGCAAGCCTACGAGGGCAAGATGTACGGGCATTTGAAAAAAGATACAGCCGATGCGGTGGTCGCTATGCTTGAGCCGTTGCAAGCGCGTTATCACGAGTACCGTGCCGATCGCGCATTGCTTGATAGCGTGATGCAAAAAGGGGCAGTCCATGCTTCGGCGCGCGCGCAGCAAACCTTGCGTAAGGTTTACGACGCAGTGGGTTTTGTACCACCCCGTCGCTGTCTCATGGAACAAAATATATAATTAGCCGATAATTTTGTGAGCAAGCGAATTTAACAGTACAAAAAAGCAGCGGGTGAAAGCTCGCTGCTTTTTTTTTAACATAACTGAACCAGCTTCTCACTTCTAATTACTTCATCAATAATCGCTGATTCCGGTGCGATTCATATCACGTCATATCCTGTACCTATCATGAATAATACACTCGATTTTCGAGTAAACACTCAATTACGTGAAGGAACAGGTATGAAAAAGCCAATGATGTGGTCACCGCTTGCGCTGGTAATGGCGGGGATTGCACTGCCCGCGGCGGCGACAGCGCCACTGACCGAGAGCTACCAATGTGGGGTGACGACCCCGACCCCCATTTATGACATTCAAGGTGATGGCGCGCGGAGCCCGCTCGTCCCTGATGGCAAATACAGTTCTGACAAAACCTATGCCGTAAAAGGCGTGGTGACGGCTGTCACCCAAGGCCTCTATAAAGGGGTCTGGATTCAAGATCCGCAAGGAGATGGCAACCCTGCCACGTCTGACGGGTTGTTTGTCTATTTGCGTGACGCGCAACGCTTAGCGTTGGCGCCCGGCGATACCCTTTGTGCCAGCGGTAAAATTAAAGAGTACTACGGGCATACCCAGCTAGGCGTCACGGATGGACAGGTGGCAAAAGGGCCTTACCAAAGTGATGTGCTACCCACTGCCATCCGTGTGAGGGCAGAAGAAACCCTTGATCAGGCACTGGAGCGCTATGAAGGCATGAAGGTGACCATGGACGCTGACAGTGAATTAGTGATCACCCGTAACTTTGGTTTTGACTACGATGCGTTCCGTAACAACATGGTGTTATCGCATCAGGCACCTTTGTATAAACCGACACAATTGTATCCAGCATTAACACCAGGCGCTGCGGCGTTGGCAGAGAAAAATGCCCAAAACCAGCTTTATATTGAAACCGACCAGAAAGCGAAAGATGGCGAGATCCCGTACTTCCCTGGCCTCGATGCTGAGCAAGGATATTTGCGGATTGGCGATCGCATCGAACGGTTGAGTGGTGTGCTGGGCTATAGCTACAGCCAGTATCGTCTGGTGGCGACTAACACGATCACCGCTGGGGATATTGTGCATCGCAATGACCGTCAACCGGCGCCTAAGACGGTACCTGGCACAGATATTAAGGTCGCGAGCATTAATGTGCTTAACTACTTTACTAGCGCCAGTGCGGTCGGTGGCCCACTCAATGTGACCTGTGAAGATCAAGCCGACGCGGATGCGAGCCGTGGCTGTAATCGTGGCGCAAAAACCGCGGCTGAGTTTGAACTGCAACGCTCGAAAATCGTTAACGCATTGACGGCAATGGATGCTGATATCGTTGGGTTGATGGAGATTGAAAACAACGGCTTTGCAGCGGGTAGTGCCATTGATGATCTAGTGACTCAACTCAACGCCCAGTTTGCTGACCCCCGTGATCACTACCAATTTGTTGAACCGAGTGAGGCGGAGAAAAATCAAGGCGCTTACTTTGGCTCTGATGCCATCATGGTAGGCATGATTTATCGTCCTGCGACAGTGGCATTAGCAGGCAATGCCCAGGCTATCCCAATGCCCGAGCAGCATATCAGTGGCGAAAGCCCAGACGGAGAAACCAAGGCACTCGACAAATACCAGCGTGATAGCTTGATCCAACGCTTTATGATTAATGATCAGCCTCTTAGTGTGGTGGTGAATCACTTCAAATCAAAAGGCTCGGGCTGTTATGAAGATTGGGTTGCCGGCGAGTTTGATAGTGAAACGGCTGACCTGCAGGGCCGTTGTAATGAGTTCCGCGTCTCGGCGGCGGTGGCATTACGTGACCGATTAAACACCGTAGAGGGTGATGTCCTGATCTTAGGTGACTTGAATGCGTACGCGCAAGAAGATCCTGTTCGTGTGCTGACGGACTATCAGCGTCGCGAGGGTCAGCGCGATATTCTTACCGCTGCGGGCACGGAAATTCGTGGTGTGCCTATGCATGCGACCGGCCAACCCGTGGAAGAAGGATTGGGGTATACCAATTTGGCCACCGACTGGTTAGGGGACAAAGCCTATTCGTATTCATTCTCTGGAGAGCTGGGTGCGTTAGATCATGCTTTGGCCAATGCCAGCTTGGCAAGCAAAGTGGTTGGCGTAGAAGAGTGGCACATTAACTCGGTAGAAAGCACGCTGTTTGAATATAGCCGCCAGTATACGGGTGATTTGGTGAAATCGGACAATGCGTTCTCATCCTCCGACCACGACCCTGTCTTGATCTCGCTTGACTACCCAGAGCCTGTGGTGCCGGTTTCTGTGACCGTGAACAATCGCAGCATTTTACCGATTGTGCCGCTGCTTAACGGACAGAAAAGCCCGGTTCATGCGTGGATGAAATGGCGCGCGACGCGCACGTTCAACCAAGCCAGCCCTTTGGTGCAATCCTTGGCGTTAAGCGCAGATGATCGTATTGCGGTTGCGGTGAAAGCCTTGGGGTTGTTCCCTGTATACTGTGGCAGTGCCCCCGCTGATACACCGATGACAGTGACATACACTGGCTTTCGCTGTCAGTTAAATCGTTAACCAATAAGCGTCGTCCCTAGCTCACGCTAGGATGACGCCCTATAAGCACTGTGTTAGCATCATGCCGGTTTTCAATCGCATGGCCGCGCACAGTGCTTCTTATCATCGATAACTACGACTCGTTTACCTACAACCTGTATCAATACTTTTGTGAATTGGGCGCGTCTGTTTGCGTCAAACGCAATGATGCGATTAGCTTGGCGGAGATAGAGGCGATGGCACCCACGCATATCGTGGTTTCGCCAGGCCCGTGTACCCCAGATGAGGCTGGGATCTCGCTGGCGGTGATTGAGCACTTTGTGGGAAAGATCCCCTTGTTAGGTGTCTGTCTGGGCTACCAAGCCCTAGCACAAGTATTTGGTGCTAAGGTGATACGCGCGAAGGCAGTGATGCATGGTAAAACCTCGCCCGTTGATCACGAAGGACAAGGTGTCTTTGCGCATTTGCCAAGCCCGCTTACCGTCACGCGATATCACTCCTTAGTGGTGGATCCACACAGCTTACCTGCTTGTTTGATGGTAACAGCGACCACCACGGAGGCGGATGGACGTGAGATCATCATGGGGTTAAAACACCGAGAACTCGCGGTGGAAGGGGTCCAATTTCATCCAGAAAGCATCCTCACCCAAGAGGGACATGCGTTACTGGCTAACTTTCTCCAGCAATAAAGCCGACAGGATAAAGGCGCGACAGTTTAAGCGCCATTACCTCGGGGCATCCCAGTCGCGCCCACTATTACACACTATTGCACAAAATGGCGATCTTTATCACTAATTTTACATTTCGCGATTTTTGACTGCCTTATCAATGGCTGCAACCTTATGCAGCCTGGGTGTTGTCTCCCTTCAGTCTTGCCTATTTGGCATCATAGCATTGCTCGCTCTGCGCTTCTCTCTGCTCACAGTTTATGCATAACTATCTCTGTAAACTGCATAAGATCGGTTACCCTGCTGAAAACAAAACATAATCTGCTATTGCCGCGGTTAAAATAATGTAAATACTATGCGTCATAGATAAAACACAGAAGGATTGAGTGATGACAATGGAGCACAAAGTAGAACGTAAACTCTTCGATGAAGTCATGGTGCCATGTTACAACCCAATGCCGATGATCCCAGATCATGGTAAAGGGTCGCGCATCTGGGATCAGGAAGGTCGGGAGTATATCGATTTTGCCGGTGGTATCGCGGTGAGCTGTTTAGGCCATTGTCATCCGGTAATGGTGGATGCACTGACCGAACAAGCACAGAAGCTGTGGCACCTGAGTAATGTGATGACCAATGCCCCTGCGTTGCGCCTTGCTAAACGCCTCACCGAGCTTTCCTTCGCCGACCGCGTGTTTTACGCGAACTCAGGCGCCGAGGCGAACGAAGCCGCACTGAAACTGGCGCGTCGCTGGGCAAAAGAAGAGCACGGCGAGCACAAAAGTGAAATCATCGCGTTCACCAAAGGTTTCCACGGTCGTACCTTCTTTACCGTCACGGTAGGGGGACAGCCCGCTTATTCCGATGGCTTTGGCCCCAAGCCTGGCGATGTGACCCACCTTCCCTACAACGACATCGCCGCATTGGCCGACCATATCTCCGATCGCACCTGTGCGGTGATGATGGAGCCATTGCAAGGTGAGGGCGGCATCGTGCCACCGGAGGCAGGCTTTTTGCAGGCCGTGCGCGAGCTGTGTGATAAGCACAATGCGTTGTTGATTTTCGACGAAGTCCAAACCGGTAATGGCCGTACTGGCACCTTCTATGCCTATCAAGAATCAGGGGTCGAGCCGGACATTCTGGCGACGGCTAAATCATTAGGTGGCGGGATCCCCATTGGTGCCATGCTTACCACCGAACGTCTCGCGGCACATATGAAACCAGGCGTTCACGGCTCTACCTATGGCGGCAACCCACTGGCATGTGCCGTGGCAGAAGCGGTGGTCAATGAAGTGACCAAGCCTGAAGTCTTAGACGGTGTGATTGAGCGAGAGCAATGGTTCCGTGACGGTTTAGAAGCGATTAACGATAAGTACGGTATCTTCAGTGAAGTCCGTGGCAAAGGCTTGCTACTCGGTGCGGCACTGAACCAAGACTGGGAAGGCCGTGCCCGCGATATTTTGGTTGCCGCGGGTGAAGAAGGCCTGTTGGTATTAGTCGCCGGCCCAAATGTGGTGCGTTTTACCCCCTCATTGGTGATTACCAAAGCTGATATTGAAGAAGGGATGGCACGTCTAGAGCGCGCGATTGCGAAGGTCGTTGCAGGATAAGCGACCTCATACACTCGGAGGGATTTGAGATGTTAGTTATTCGGCCTATCCGTGCATCAGATTTTGATGCACTGATGTTGTGTGCGGAAGCGTCCGGCCATGGGTTTACCTCGTTGCCGGTGGATGCCGATTTGCTACAAGGGCGAATTGATAATTCGCTAGAAAGTTTTGCCAAAAAGGTGACAGAGCCTGGCCCGGAAGGCTACTTGATGGTCGCTGAAGATGTAGAAACGGGTGAAATTGCTGGGACAACAGGCATCGAGGCCGCGATTGGCCTTGACAACCCATTTTACAGTTACCACCTGACGAAGGTGGTGCACTCGTCGCGCAAACTGAATGTGCATAACATCGTGGAAGTGCTGACGTTTGGCAACAACTACACCGGCACGACAGAGATCTGCACCTTGTTTATGCGCCCTGAGTTTCGTGGCGGCCTAAACGGCAAGCTCTTGTCCAAGTGTCGGTTTTTGATGTTGGCACAATTTCCAGAGCGTTTCGCAGACGTGGTCTTTGCTGAAATGCGTGGTGTGTCTGACGACGAGGGGAACTCGCCGTTTTGGCAATGGTTGAAGGATAACTTCTTTAACATTGACTTCACGTTGGCTGACTACCTCACCGGGATTGGGGCGAAAGGCTTCATTGCTGACCTGATGCCAAAACTGCCGATTTACGTGAGCCTGCTTAGTGAGGAGGCGCGAGCGGTGATCGGGCAAGTGCACCCAAATACCCGCCCAGCGTTGCGCTTGTTGGAAAAAGAAGGCTTTTCGTGCCGTGGTTATGTCGACATCTTTGATGCCGGCCCCACGGTGGAATGCTTACGTCACAATATCGAATCCGTGCGTCATTCTTTTAACGCCTTGGCAAGCGTAAGAGAGCACAGCAGCGCGCAGGACTATTTGATATCGAACACGGACTTTGCCGGTTTCCGCGCCACGGCGGCGAAAGCGGCGGTGGATCATGAAACCAATCAGGTGGTGATCAGCCCCGCGGTAGCAGACGCATTGAATGTAAAAGAAGGCGATCAGCTGCGTTTGATTGCCATGGAGGGATAAGATGACAAAGCAATCAGCAGGCCATCTGATTAACGGTGAATGGGTGAAAGGCGAGGGCGAGGTGATGACCTCGCAAAATCCCTTTGATAGTCAGTGTATTTGGCAAGGTGAAGAAGCGACGCGCCCCCAGGTTGAACAAGCGGTTAGCGCCGCACGTGAAGCCTTTCTTCGTTGGCGTAATACTGAATTTGCCGAGCGTCAAGCGCTGGTTGAGCGCTTTGCCGAGATAGTGAAAGCGAATACGGATGATTTAGCGCGCACCATTGCGGAAGAGACGGGCAAACCATTCTGGGAAACCAAAACCGAAGTCGGTGCCATGGTGGGAAAAGTGGCGATCTCATTACGCGCTTACCACGAGAGAACGGGCTCACGCGAGAAGGACGTCAATGGCACGCAAGCGGTGTTGCGCCACCGCCCGTTAGGTGTGATGGCGGTCTTTGGTCCTTACAACTTCCCGGGTCATCTGCCCAATGGTCACATTGTCCCCGCGTTACTGGCCGGTAACAGTGTGGTATTCAAGCCGTCAGAGTTGACGCCGAAAGTGGCGGAGAAAACACTGGCGTATTGGCTAGAGGCGGGGCTGCCACATGGCCTTATCAATTTGGTGCAAGGTGGCCGTAATACCGGTGAGGCACTCGCGCAAGCGCGCGGCATCGACGGACTGCTATTTACCGGTAGCGCCAATACTGGCCATATTCTCCACCGCCAGTTTGCCGGTCAGCCTGATAAGATGCTCGCACTTGAAATGGGGGGAAATAACCCCTTGGTGGTCAGTGACCAGTTTGGTGATTTAGAGGCCACCGTGTATACCATCATTCAGTCAGCGTATCTTAGCGCCGGCCAACGCTGTACCTGTGCGCGCCGCTTGCTGTTGCCTGAGGGTGAAGTGGGAGACAAGATCTTGACGCGCCTAGCTCAATGGACAAAAACCGTGCGTGTAGGCGGTCAGTTTGATGATCCGGCTCCGTTTATGGGCGCACAGATCTCAGTGGCGGCAGCGGAAGGCATCCTGGCGACACAACAAAAGCTTGTTGATCTGGGCGCGAAGCCAGTGATTGAGTGTGAACATCAGCATGATGCGGTGATCTCGCCAGGGATCTTGGATGTCAGTGGTATCCAAGACTTACCGGATGAAGAGTATTTTGGCCCGTTGTTGCAAGTGCAGCGTTACCAGGATATGGCCGATGCGGTCACCAAAGCCAATGACACCCGTTATGGATTGTCTGCCGGGCTTATCAGTGAAGACGATGGTGAATGGCAGTATTTCCTTGACCATATTCGTGCAGGGATTGTTAACCGCAATCGTCAACTGACCGGAGCCAGTGGCGATGCGCCATTTGGTGGGCCAGGTGCTTCGGGGAACTTACGCCCTAGCGCGTATTACGCGGCAGATTATTGTGCTTATCCCATGGCATCCATGGAGGGCGAGCAGGTGATGCTTCCCGAGACGTTCGCCCCCGGTATACCGACTCAACAGGACTAAGGAGAGCAACATGGACAGTGGCCAAGCGTTATTCGACAAACTGTGGCAGGACTACATCAACCGCCTGTGCCCTTCGGCACATAAGGTGCATGCCTTATTAGAGGAAGGGCAACCTTTGATCAATGATCATATTGCCTTACGGACATTTGGTTTGCCTAAGGTTGGACTAAAGGTACTCGCGCGTCCATTTCTCGCCTTGGGGTATCAGCAAAAAGGTGACTATACCTTTGAAGCGAAAAAGCTCAATGCTTGCCATTTTGAGCACCCCGATCCCTTGATGCCGAAAGTCTTTATCAGTGAGTTGATGGTCGAGCAATGCTCGCCCGCGCTTCAGGCGATTGTTGAGAAGCTGGTGGCACAAGTTGATGCGTCGTCACTTACAGGCAGCGATTTTCTCCATCAGGGCCGCCTATGGGATATTGATTGGGCAACCTATCAAACGCTTGCCGAAGAGAGTGAATATGCGTCTTGGGTGGCGGCACACGGTTATGGTGCGAACCATTTTACCGTGAGTGTGAATCAGCTGAATGCGCATGATGATTGCCTCTCGGTGAACAACCGATTGCGCGATAATGGCTTTGCGATTAACGAGTCAGGTGGGGAAGTCAAAGGGGATGCATCTGTGTATCTGGAGCAATCCTCCACCATGGCTGACCGCGTGCCCGTTACTTTCTCCGATTGCACGCAAACCATCCCGGGTGGCTTTTACGAGTTTGCTAAGCGGTATGTGTTGCCCAATGGTGAACTCTACCAAGGTTTTGTGGCTGCTTCGGCAGACAAAATCTTTGAAAGCACCCATTAGTGCGTCACGCATTGCTTATCGACATCATGGGAAAAGGGAGCGTGTGATACGCTCCCTTTGTTTTATCGTCTATTGAGCCTCGATGTCGAGCCAAAACGTGTCTGGAATCGCTTGTGTTTCGTTGCTTAAATGCGGGTTGTCGACTCGGATGACAGTACGCTCACCAATGTTCGCCTTTTCAAAGGTTTCCTTAACTAAAGGGGCATTATTGAAAAACTCGATAAATGATCCGTCTTGATACGCCGCTTCAAAAGCGCCATTTAACATCTCGGCGACGTCAGCATGTTGCGGAGACACAAACAGGAACATTGGGAAGCGATAGATCAGCATCAGGTGTGGGTCAACTAACAGATTACCGTATTGCGGCCGCTCGGCTAATTCACTAAAAGGCTCAATCAAGGCACGAGGGAAGAGATCGGCCCGGCCCGTATCAACCACTTTGAAAATGTTTTCAAAGCTCGATATTTCACGTACGCGAAATCCCGCTGAGTTAAGCACCTTGACGTCGGCCCAACCTTGTCCCTGAATCATAGTCAGAGACTGCAAGTCACTCGCGCTACTTATCTGAGCAAGTTGGGGCTCGGTGGCTTGGTTGGTAATAAACAGGCGGTGGCCGAGTAAGCCACGAAACACGGGATAGCGAACGGGGATCAATTCAGCTTCCAGCGTACGGTCGGCACCAAGCCAGTCGACGGTGAGCTTGCCTTGCTTGAGCATTTCCACCTTACGAGATTGAGAGCCAATTTGGCCGTCAAAGGCTTGTAAGGTAACAGATCCTCCCGACTTTTCGGCAAGAAACTCGATGAGCTCAATGGCATAGAGATCAAGCGCCGAGCCGGCGCGTGGCTCGGGGTGGACAATCGTCGTATTGGACGCAGCATGGACTGAAAACACAGAGAGCGCGAAGGCGGTGAGGGTAACCATGAGTTTTTTCATAAACGACACCTTGTTAATTTTATGTTAACCATGTCGTTTTGAGTGTAGAAGCAATCCGCGTGCTTGCCAGATAATGGAGATAAAAAAAACCGACGCCAGGGCGTCGGTTGGTGATACAGAGAGCGGCGCGATTAGCGTGTGCCGTATACCACGATGGTTTTACCGTGTGCGGAAATGAGGTTTTGCTCTTCCAGCATTTTAAGGATACGTCCCACTGTTTCGCGTGAGCAGCCAACGATTTGGCCAATTTCCTGACGGGTGATCTTAATCTGCATACCATCAGGATGCGTCATGGCATCAGGCTGCTTCGCCAAGTTCAATAGGGTTTGCGCAATGCGCCCTGTGACGTCCAGGAAGGCAAGATCCCTCACCTTTTGGCTCGTTACCTGCAAGCGGCGCGCCATTTGTGAGGACAAGCGCATCAAGATATCAGGATTCACTTGGATAAGCTGGCGGAACTTTTTGAATGAAATTTCTGCCACTTCACACGGTGATTTGGCGCGTACCCAAGCAGTGCGCTCTTGGTCTTCTTCGAAAAGCCCGAGCTCACCGATGAAGTCACCTTGGTTAAGGTAAGACAGGATCATTTCCTTGCCTTCTTCATCTTTGATCAGTACGGCCACAGACCCTTTCACGATGTAATACAAGGTCTCCGCCTTTTCACCAGCATGGATAAGCGTGCTTTTCGACGGATACTTATGAATATGACAATGTGAAAGGAACCACTCGAGTGTAGGGTCTGTTTGAGGTTTTCCTGGAACCATATAACTTATTTCCTCTGCATGTGTTGCCCGGCAACAACGTCCTATCTTTGTCTGAGGGGTAACCCATCAGATCATTGCACAGAATACGAAGTCTGAACGCGGGCTACAAGCTCACTGTATGTTAACAAGAGTGTATCTTTTTTTGTTGGTGATTTCTTGATTTTGATCTAGGCCAACCGCCTAAAAAACTGGCAAAAACGTGGCTAAGATCACGGCTTGAGAAGTAATACATCATGAATGCGCTACGCCTCAGCCAATCTTGCCTTTTTCTATCAATTGCTGGATCAATGGACGTATGATCAATTCCATTGCAAAGCCCATTTTTCCTCCCGGCACCACTAAGGTGTTATGGCGCGACATAAACGACCCGGTGATCATTTGCAACAGATAAGGGAAGTCGACGTTTTTCATGCCACGAAAGCGGATCACCACAAAGCTTTCATCCAAAGACGGAATCCCTTTGGCATTTAATGGGTTTGAGGTATCTACCGTGGGAACGCGCTGAAAGTTGATATGGGTGCGAGAAAACTGCGGGGTGATATAGTGCAGATAATCATCCATTGAGCGCACAATCGAGTCGGTCACCGCTTCACGAGAATGGCCTCTATCGCGCGTATCACGGACAAATTTTTGAATCCACTCTAAGTTGACGATGGGGACCATACCAATCAAGAGATCGACGTGCTGCGCAACGTTGACGTCACCGTCGACCACGCCGCCGTGCAACCCTTCGTAAAACAATACATTGGTATTGTCGGCCAAGTCTTGCCATGGCGTGAAGGTACCAGGCATTTGGTTATAGGGCACCGCTTCATCAAAGGTATGTAAGTAGCGGCGGTACTTCCCGGTGCCTTGGTCACCATATTCACGAAAAAACTGTTCCAGCCGAGGGAAGTCGTTGGCGGTGGGGCCAAAATAGCTGATATGTTTACCTTGCTCACGCGCTTTACGGATCTCGACGTCCATTTCGGGACGGGTAAAGCGATGAAAACTGTCCCCTTCTAGCCAGGCCGCTTTGATGTTCATCATTTGGAACATCTTTCGGAAGGCTTCCGAGGTGGTGGTGGTGCCGGCCCCTGACGAGCCGGTGACCGCAATAATTGGATGTTTAGCCGACATGACGCGCCCTGTCATTCAGTCTGAATTTGTATCGCGATACGGCGAGTACTGCGATGCTAGGATCCGAGTGCTGCTTTACGACGAATATCCACTGTCTCGTGCAACTCAGAATACACAATCACGGCTTCTCCGGATTGCAGTTGTTGGCGAACGTCCTCCACTTTTTGTGCAAAGCTGACTTCTTGCTCACCATAATCGGTTCCTTCCCGTAACACAAAATGCTCAATTAAACCTGTGAGTGTCTCGTCGGGAATCGATTGCCATGGAACCATCATACTACATCACCTTTTATCGATCTCAGGATGGCATGCTAGGGTGCCTGATGTGAATGTTGTGAATTGGCTCGCATTTTACCCGATCATTCCGCGTAATGCAGTGGTTCTCTACGCTTTCTTGATCGTGCGCGTGTCACTCACACGATCCGAATGAGGTGATTGTACGGGTAGATAAGTGGCAAGCCAGTGGGGGACGGCGTGCTCAAGCCAAAACTGTGGCTGTCGCCAACTACCGGCGACAAAGCCAACATGGCCGCCATGCTCAGTGAGTTGGTAATCAATGTTTGCGGGTAACGGGGACGTAGGGATCACCGCGTCGGTCATAAAAGGGTCGTCTTTGGCATGAATAATCGCCAGTGGGGCCTTGATGGTGTCGAGCACCGATAAACCACTGCAGGCGCGATAATAGTGGTGGGCATCGTCAAAGCCATGAAGCGGAGCGGTGACGGTTTGGTCGAACTCGAACAGGGTGTTTATCGCCGGGCGCTCCCCCGCGTGCCATCGGCCTACTTGCTGATGCCGTGTGAGCTTTTCCGCCAGGGTTTGTCGCATCGAGCGCAATAAATAGGCTTGATAAACACGGGAAAAGCCTTGCTGGATACGCATCGAGCACGCGGCAAGATCAAGTGGCGGTGACACGGCGCAACCACAGGTCACGATGGGGTCATCGTGATAGTCGGCCAGGTAACGCACCAGCATATTTCCCCCCAAAGAGACCCCGACCGCGCCAATTTGACTCTCTGGATAGGTTTGACGCAAATGGGTTAAGAAGGCGCGTGCGTCCTGGGTTTCTCCCGAATGATAGGTCCGCGCGGCACGATTGAGGCGGCCACTGCAGCTGCGAAAGTGCATCACCACGCCGCACCAACCTTGGCGTTGGAAGGCCGCGAGCAAGCCGTTGGCATACGGGCTGTCAAAACTGCCTGCTAAGCCATGGAATAAAACAACAATCGGCTGTCCAGGTTGCGGCTGATGCGTCCACGCCAGATCAACAAAATCGCCATCGGGCAGGTCAAATTGCTGCCAGCGAGGGGTGAAAAGCGGGGCACGACGCAGAAAGCGAGGCAACAAGGTTTGCAGGTGCGCATTCCGCGCGCTGGGAATGGGTTTAAACGGTGTCATCATGGTTGCTTTCCTGTTCCTCGGCGGGTGTCACCTTCAGTGATGTGTATAGGTTGCGTGCTGATGGTGACAACTGACGGCAATAGTAGGCGAGAGGAGAGGCGGTGTCCGTGAGCCAGGTTTGACGATTCAGGGCATCGACTAAATCTTGCTGTTGGAATTTTTCTAAGCTGAGCTCGAAGTTAAGCATTTTTTTATATTGCCCACTCCCGACACGCGGCTTGATGTCACGCCGTAAATGACGGTAAGCAATCAGTAAGTGCTCAGAGCGGCTCAATGCGTGCTTCAGTTGTGTGAGGCTCTCGGGCGCAAGACCATAGCCGTGCTGTTCAATCCAGGCGAGTAATAAGGCAAGGTTGACGTTGCCCTGATGCTCGTCTTGGAGCCTGAGGCAAGCTTGCTTCACCTCTGGCTTGCCATAATGATGTAAACAAAACTGCCATAGGTCGGCGGGGTTCGCCATCCCAGGGGTTAATTTTGATTGAATGTCGCCTCCAGGGCTTCCAGCTCTTCTTGTCGCTCCATCCATTCTTGTTCCACCTCTTCGAGCGTCGATTTGGCATCCGCTTGACGTTGCAATTGCGCCGTGAGTTGCGCCTTATTATCAGTGTGATAAATGTCAGGGTCCGCCAACTGATTTTCTGCGTCAGTGATAATGGCAGAGAGTTGCTCTATCTGTGTGTCGAGATTGTCAATTTTTTTCCGCAAAGGCGCGGTTTGCTTGCGTAACTCGGCATTGCGGCGTTTTTGCGCTTTGCGATCCATCTGTGTTTGTTGCGGCGCTGTTTTCTCCGCGGCCGCTTGTTTTTTGGTCTCGGCGCGATCGGCGCGCTGTTGATCGGTCAGCCAGCGATGATAATCGCTCAAGTCTCCATCAAAGGGTAGCACTGCGCCATTGTCGACCAAGTACAAATCATCGGTGGTGGCGCGCAGCAAAAAGCGATCGTGACTGACAATCACCATCGCGCCCTCGTAGGACTGTAAAGCGAGTGTCAGCGCTTGGCGCATATCCAAGTCCAGATGGTTGGTTGGCTCATCAAGTAACAATAAGTTCGGCTTTTGCCAGACCAGTAAGGCGAGCACAAGGCGGGCTTTTTCTCCGCCAGAGAAGGGGCCAATAGGCTCGAGCGCCTTGTCGCCTTGAAAGCCAAACCGGCCGAGAAAATCACGCAAGGTTTGCTCAGCGGTGGTGGGGGCCAATCGGTTTAAGTGCTGAAGTGGTGTATCGTCGATGCGTAACGTATCGAGTTGGTGTTGGGCAAAATAGCCAACTTTCACCCCTTGTGAATAGGTTAATTCGCCCGCCATGGCGGGTAAGCTGCCCGCGAGGAGTTTAATCAGGGTCGACTTACCCGCACCATTGCGCCCCAGTAAGCCAATGCGCGCCCCCGGCACCAGGTTAAGGCGAATGTTTTCAATAATGGGCGTCTTATCATAACCGGCCGCCACCTTGTCCATCATTAAAATGGGAGTGGGTAAGGCATCCGGTGTGAAGAAGGTAAAACTAAACGGGTTATCGTATTGCGCGGGCAACACTTTCTCCATGCGCTCGAGCGCTTTAATCCGGCTTTGCGCTTGGCGGGCTTTGGTCGCTTTGTAGCGAAAGCGGTCAATGTACGATTGCATGTGGGAAATTTGCTTTTGTTGCTTTTCGTACTGCGCCTGTTGTTGGGCCAATTTTTGCGCGCGCATCTGCTCAAAGTCAGAATAATTACCGGTATATTCATTAAGTTGTTGATGCTCAATATGAATAATCCGGTTGACGACAGGATCCAAAAAGTCCCGGTCGTGGGAGATCAACACCAAGGTGCCTGGGTATTGTTGTAACCATTTTTCCAGCCACATCACCGCATCGAGATCCAAGTGGTTGGTAGGCTCATCCAGCAACAATAGATCAGAGCGGCATAATAGCGCTTGTGCTAAGTTCAGTCGCATTCGCCAGCCCCCTGAGAATTGGGTGAGTGACCAGTGGACTTGGGGTTGGCTAAAGCCCAAACCATCAAGCAGACTCGCGGCGCGAGCTTCAATGGTGTAGCCACCAATGGCATCCAATTTGTCGTGTAACATCGCCACCGCGTTACCATCATCACGGGCTTCGGCGTCGAGTAGGGCTTGCTGGAGCTCGCGGTATTCGCTGTCGCCATCAATGACATATTCAAGGGCGCTTTTATCAAGTGCGGGGGTCTCTTGCGCTACCCAAGCCACTTGCCATTGGCTTGGGTAATCACAACGGCCGGCATCCAGGGATAATTGGTGGCGGAGCAAGGCAAACAGGCTAGATTTGCCACAGCCATTTTTGCCCACCAAGCCGACTTTGTCGCCTGGTGAGATAGTGGCTGAAGTGTGGTCAAGCAGGGGCTTACCACCACGAAGCAGTTGAATGTCGGAGAAGCGAATCATGATTACTCAGTCTGTCTCGGGTTGATGGATGCGCATTGTTGCGCGGTCGTTATACCAGCTTGATACGGGGATTGCCAAATTCTACCGTGTC
The DNA here is from genome assembly GCF_001996005.1 of Salinivibrio siamensis. Classification (GTDB taxonomy): domain Bacteria; phylum Pseudomonadota; class Gammaproteobacteria; order Enterobacterales; family Vibrionaceae; genus Salinivibrio; species Salinivibrio siamensis. The sequence goes on from NZ_MUFB01000002.1 coordinate 199,256, forward strand.
ATCCTACTGGTCAGACACAGACGGGGCATATTTGTGTGTTAAAGTTAAAAACACGGAATAAATGAACAGATTGCGTTCTGACCATAATCATAAGACAAGGAAGCCTATGCCCCGAGATAAGGCTGAAAGCCCCTCTCTTCCCAAGGTACTGGTGATTTTTGCTCACCCCGACCCCGATGAATCCGTTGCTAATCGTCGTTTAATTGAGGCCATTACTCCGCTGGCCCATGTCACCGTGCACGATATTTACGCTGCATACCCTGATTTTGTGGTGGACGTCCATTATGAGCGCGCGTTGGTCACTGACGCCGATGTGTTGGTCTTTCAGCATCCACTGCAAATGTATTCCTGTCCGGCGCTGTTAAAAGAGTGGATAGATGTGGTGCTAGGGAAAGGGTTTGCACATGGTCAAGGTGGGGATGCGTTGGCAGGTAAAACCTGTCGCTTTGTAGTGACCACCGGGGGGGCGGCCGAAGCGTTTAGCCAACAAGGTTACAATAAATATTCGATGGCTGAACTCTTGCAACCCTTTGAATTGACCGCCTCATTATGTCGGATGTATTGGATCCCACCGTTGGTCTTGCACTGGGCGCGTCGCGTTGGCGATGCCGATCGCGAGGCGTTTGCCGAGATTTATGCCGATTGGCTCGCCGATCCGCTGGTGCAACAAGGAGGAGAGGATGGATAACAACCTCTTATCGGTGGCTTTTGTCTTTTTATTGGCGGCGGTGATTGCGGTTCCGTTGGCGCAGCGCTTGGGCATGGGCTCTGTCCTTGGCTATTTGCTGGCAGGCATAGTGATCGGGCCCTGGGGGCTGGGCCTAGTCCGTGATGTGGATGCGATTCTCCATTTTGCGGAGTTCGGCGTGGTGCTGCTGCTTTTCCTGATTGGCTTGGAGTTGAACCCCAAAAAGTTGCTCCAGATGCGACGGCCGATTATCGGGCTTGGGGGCAGTCAGGTCGTGGTCACAGCGTTGTTTATCGGTGTGATTTGCGCATTGGCAGGCTTGACACTCTCGCAAGCGTTGGTAATTGGGGTTGGCTTGGCGCTTTCTTCAACCGCGATTGCGATGAAGATTATTGAAGATCAACACCTGATGCGCAGCGAAACCGGGCAAGCGGGGTTTGCGGTCTTACTCTTCCAAGACATTGCGGTGATCCCGATGCTCGCGATGATCCCTGCGCTTGCCGGTGGCAGCGCTGGCAGTTGGCTCGACGTATTATGGATGTTTGTTGGCATCGGTATCTTGCTGGTGGGCGGTCATTTCTTGCTGCGCCCACTGTTTCGTCTAGTGGCTATGAGCGGTGTTACCGAGCTATTTACAGTGACCTCATTGGCCTTGGTGATTGGGATTGCCCTCGCCATGCAAGCGTTAGGGTTATCAATGGCGCTAGGTGCTTTTCTTGCTGGGGTACTGCTGGCTGAAAGTGAATACCGGCATGAATTAGAAACCGCGATTGAGCCTTTTAAAGGTTTGTTGCTCGGGCTGTTCTTTATTGCGGTGGGAATGACCGTTGACCTTGGTTTATTGCTCGACTATCCACTGGCCATTCTGGGAGCGGTTGCGGCGTTAATTTTGGTGAAGACCTTGCTGCTTTATGGCTTGGCGCGTGCCTTCGGGGTCGTACCGAAAGCGCGTAGTCAAATGGCGGTATTACTCAGCCAAGGGGGAGAATTTGCGTTTGTCATTTTCAATGCGGCGCGTAACCAGGGTTTGCTTGACCAAGAGTTAAACGCGTTTTTGTTGGTGGTGGTCAGCTTGTCGATGATGACCACGCCTTTAATGCTGACGCTTCAACAACGCTGGTTTGCCCGCACGTTCAACGAGCCAGAGGAGGCGCCGCCCCAAGGACAGTTTGAGCAAGCTGATGCGCGCGTGATCATTGCCGGTTTTGGTCGCTTTGGTCAGGTGGTGGGCCGGTTGATGTTCGCCAATAAAATTGGGGTGACCATATTAGAACGTGATCCGACGCAAATTAAGCTGCTACGTCGCTTTGGCTATGAAGTGTATTATGGCGATGCAACTCAGCTCGATTTATTACGGGCGGCAGGGGCGCATACCGCTGAAGCGATTGTGATTTGTACTGATTCGCCTGATGAGGTGATGGAAATTGTTGATCTTTGTGCGCGCCATTTCCCTAACCTTAAAGTAATGGCGCGGGCAAGGAGCCGTGTAGAGGCTTATCAATTGATGGCGCAGGGCGTGGATCAATTCTCGCGTGAAACCTTTTTGGGGGCGCTTGAGCTCGGGAGACAGACGCTAGAGTCACTGGGTATGCATCCGTACAAAGCCAAGCGAGCCGAAATTCTATTTCGTAAGTTGGATATGCGGGTATTGCAAGATCTATTGCCGCAACACAGCGAAGACTTGGCCACGGCTTCTCGAGTGAAGGAAGCGCGCAAAGAATTAGAAGAAATTTTTGACCGAGAAATGCGCGGTGATAGTGAGCGGCACCAAAGTTGGAACCGAGATGAGTAAGGTGTTGAAGTGAAAAAACGTTTCATTGCTGGGGCTGCTTGCCCAGCGTGCCAACAGCTCGATACGTTACGAGTGTGGCGCGAAAATAATATTGACAAAGTAGAATGTGTCAGCTGCGATTATCATGATAGTCGGTTGCCTGATTCGGCACAACAGTCACACTCTGGTGCCGAGTCAGCAGAGAATGTCATTGGGATCTTTAAACCGGAGTAGGGGATCCGTTATCATCGGCAGTCCATTTACCTTCCGGTCTCGGAGCGAGCATGAAAATTGCAAAAGATGTGGTAGTCAGCCTGGCTTACCAAGTAAAAAATGAAGATGGTGCACTTGTTGACGAATCAACAGCACAAGAGCCTCTCCAATACCTGCACGGTCATCGTAACCTGATTGTAGGTCTTGAGAACGCGCTGGAAGGCCGCGAAAAAGGTGAGAGCTTTGACGTGACTGTAGGCCCAGACGAAGCCTATGGTGACTACCAAGAAGCCATGGTACAACGCGTACCTGCTAACGTATTCCAAGGCGTAGACCAAGTAGAAGTGGGCATGCGCTTTATGGCAGAAACTGACCAAGGCCAAATCCCAGTTGAAGTGACTGAAGTTGATGGTGAAGAAGTGGTGGTTGACGCTAACCACATGCTAGCCGGTCAAACCCTGTCTTTCTCTGTGGAAGTGGTTGACGTTCGCGAAGCGACAGAAGAGGAAGTGTCTCACGGTCATATTCACCAAGACGGTGAAAGCTGTGGTCACGACCACTAAGACGGTATCCGTCTGTGGTGAATGAAAGGCGCCGAATGGCGCCTTTTTCGTATCAGTAGTGTGGTGGCGGGGTTTCTTCTGCTTGGCTGGCAATGTTTTCCGGCTCTATGTTTTTTAACTTACTGACTAAGTATTGAATTTGCACTGTCATACGCTCAATATCCCCCTGCTGCTGGGTTAACGCGCTGTTGAGCTGCTCGATGGTGTCTTCTTGAAAAGCGACCTTATATTCCAGGTCGTCGATTTGCTGCTGTAACTTATCAATCTCGCTCATACTGCTCTCTCGCTATTGCGCGTCGGTTAACCAAGCTTGGGCGATACCGGCGGATGTCCCGGAAATCACTCGCCCGGTGGGGTCGATAGCCACATCATACACGACTGCGCTCGGCGGGCGAGTGTCTGGTTGTGCCAAGGCTTGCCAGCGGCCGATGTTTTCACCGCTTTGTACATCCCATAACTCGACCCGCTGTGAAGGCGTGCCCGTCGCCAACTGACGGCCATCATCGGAAAAACGGGCACTGGCGTATATGGCTTGGCGAGCGAAAATATCTAACTCACTCACCTTCTCGCCACTGGGTAAGGCCCAAATCACGGCGCGGTTGCCGCCATCAGAGACGAACGCGTATTGCCCGTCACGATGCAGGGCCACTTGCTTAACCCGTTGATCATAGGCGAAGTCGTTGATAATTTGTCCCGACTCGGCATCCCAAAAGTAGGCATGATGGTCATTACCGCCTGACAGGACGTAAGCACCATTGGGGGAAATCGCGACCGCATTGACTTTATCGCGATGCGCGAGGAACTCTAGGCGCCTCCCCGTGCCTAAGTCGATGAATAATGCTTTGCCGTTAGACATGGCAAGCACCAGCTTTTCACCATTGTTGCTGATCGCAGCATCGCGAATGATGCCGTCAGAAATGGACCAAAGTCCCTGAGACTGGCTCCAAGCCAGGTCCCAAACGGCAAAATTTTGTGCCGTTGCGGTGATAGCGTAGCGTTTATTATCGGAAATATGGCTGACCACGACGGGGTTCGCATTGGGGTCTTGCGGCCCCAGCTCCGCCAACTGCTGATTGGTGACAAGGTCCCACAGCACAATATCGGTTTCGTCCGAGGCGAGTAGGGCAAATCGCCCGTCTCGACTCAGGCTAAAGCTGGTGGCGCCCTTAGGGTGGATTGACCAGCGCTGGGCTTCTTTGCCAGACTGCCAACAGCCGAACAGGGTGCTTAAAACAATAAAAATGCCAACAATGTGGCGGATTTTGGGCATCATACTTGAGTTCCAGTGTGTGCAGCCATATAACCACGAGTATATGGATAGAAACAGGCTTTCGCATGGTTGATGCGTCAGTAAATACAATACGAGGATTAATCCTTACCATCAACGGAGTACCCAATGAAATCAGTAATGAAGATGTCGCTACTCGCGGCAACCGTTGCCTTTGCCGTCGGCTGTCAGCAAGAAGACGCAAAAGTAGAGCAAACGAACCAAGCGGCTGAAAAAGCCGAAGCAGCGTTTGCGAACGAAGACGACAAAGCAGCCTACGCGATTGGCGCTTCTTTGGCACAATACCTCAACGCCAATTTGGAGCAGCAGGCCGAGATTGGTCTCGAACTGGATAAAGAGGTGGTATTGCAAGGGGTGCAAGACGTCTTTCAAGGTGAGTCAAAGTTAACCGATGAGCAAGCACAAGCGGCACTGCAATCGCTTGATCAGCGTGTGACCAAGCTTGCGCAGCAACAAGCGAAAGAAAAGGCAGAAGCCGCCATCGCTGACGGTGAAAAATACCGCACTGAGTTCGCGCAAAAAGAAGGCGTAAAGGAAACTGACTCTGGGCTGTTGTACAAAGTCGATAGCATGGGTGATGGCGAGAAGCCATCAGCTGAAGACACCGTCGTGGTGCATTATAAAGGTACTCTGACTGACGGTACGCAATTTGATAGCTCGTACGAGCGTGGTGAACCTGCGACGTTCCCACTTAATCGTGTGATCCCAGGTTGGACTGAAGGGGTACAGCTGATGCCTGTAGGCTCTAAGTTCACCTTTGTTGTGCCGCCAGAGTTGGCTTATGGCGACCAAGACACCGCATCGATCCCGGCTAACTCAACCTTGGTGTTTGATGTTGAATTACTTGAAATTAAAGACGATAGCAACAAAGAAGCGGCCAGCGAAGGCTAAATCACCCCGTCTTGTCGTATAGCATTCGCCCCGGCCTAGCCGGGGCTTTTTACATTTTTCGGCGTGAATTCTGTTAAACTGAGCGCAGAACAAAAAAGAGACATGGTCGAATAAGGATAGGCGTACGTGGTACCGACAGAGGGTTTTGGCGCGAACATTATGACGGAAAGTGAGCTCATTGAGCCCAATCCACTCAACCAACAAGACAGCATTATATTGCAGTCATATTCGGCTGTGGTTGATGGGCTAGCCGCCTTGATTGGTGAGCACTGTGAAATCGTGCTGCATGCATTAGACGATTTAAATAAATCGGCGATAAAAATTGCCAATGGCGAGAATACCGGGCGCCAGGTAGGCTCGCCCATCACTGATTTAGCGTTGCGTATGCTACGTGATATCGAAGGGTCCGAGCGCAACTTTTCTCGCGCTTACTTTACGCGTGCGAAAAGTGGCACCTTGATGAAATCAATCACGGTGGCCATTCGCAATGGAGACAATCGCATCATTGGGCTGTTATGTATCAATATCAATTTAGATGCCCCTTTTTCTCAGGTACTGCAAGCCTTCATCCCCGACGACCAAGCTAAACAAGCGGCCTCATCGGTTAACTTTGCCAGTGATGTTGACGAGCTGGTGGATCAAACGGTCGAGCGTACCGTTGAAGAAGTCAACGCGGATAAAAGCGTGTCTAATAACACCAAAAACCGCCAGATAGTGATGGCGCTCTATGATAAAGGCATTTTTGATATCAAGGATGCCATTAATCGGGTCGCGGCTCGGCTGAATATCTCTAAACATACGGTGTACCTTTACGTCAGACAACGTAAAACCGAAGAGGCTGAGTCATGAGTTTGCAGTATGTGTTAGTGGTGACTGAGCCGGCTTATGGGTCACAGATGGCACGTACCGCGTATCAGTTTGCCTGCGCGGCGATTGAAGCAGGACATCAGGTCAGTAAGGTGTTCTTTTATCAAGACGGCGTGTTAAACGGTATGGCGACCACGGTGCCTGCCAACGATGAATTTGATATGGTGACAGCATGGCAAACCCTCGCGCGAGATCATCAGGTGCAACTGGAAACGTGCGTGGCGGCGGCGCTGCGCCGTGGTGTGATCAGTGATCAGGAAGCGACACAACATGGGTTAGCGCAAAGCACTTTGGCCGCGGGGTTTTCACAAGCGGGGCTCGGAGCGCTAGCGGAAGCTTTATTGACCGCAGACCGCGTGATGCAGTTTTAAGGGGGATGTGATGCAAATAGGGTTTGTGTTTTCCTCGGCGCCTCACGGTCGCGCGAGTGGTCGAGAAGGGCTTGATGCGCTGCTTGCCGCGTCCGCCTTTTTTGACAACCTTGCGGTGTTTTTTATCGGCGACGGTGTCTTTCAATTACTTGAAGGGCAGCAACCGAGCCACATTTTGAGCCGCGACTATATTGCCAGTTTTAAAATGCTCCCTTTGTGTGATGTCGAAGCGATTTATGTCTGTCAGGCCTCGTTGACCGCACGAGGACTTGAGCAAGCCTCGACTGTGCTGCCAACTCAAGCGTTATCCGTCGCGCAAATCAAAACGCAGCTGTCAGGCTGCGATCGCATTTTACATTTTTAAGGAGAAGGCCGTGCTGCACCTGGTCAAACACTCACCATACAGCCGTCAAGCCTTGGCACAGTGCTTAGACTACGCGCCGTCGAACAGTGCGATTGTCTTGATCAGTGATGCCGTCGTCGCCGGGATGGCGGGGAGCGAGTGGGCAACCCGATTGTTTACCGAGACTCATGCTGTTTATTTGCTCAAAGATGATGTGGACGCACGAGGGCTAGGCGATACATTACACCCTCGTGCTGAGCTGATTGATATGCATCAATTGGTCGATTTGAGTGCTGAACATGTCACGCAAATGACATGGTAATCGGCTAGTCTTTGTCGCGTGTGAAAATCCCCCGCGTGCTGTTCGAAAAACAAACAATGCAAAGATCTCTGTATAAATCTTGACACCCCATACCCCGACGCCTAAAATTTCGCGTCCCTGTTGTATTGGGGCTAGATTTTTCACACTTATACGTTAAGTAATATCAGGAGCTATTTAATGGCAACTATTAACCAGCTGGTCCGCAAGCCACGCTTGAAGCAAGTTGCGAAAAGCAACGTGCCTGCGTTGGAAGCGTGTCCACAAAAACGTGGTGTATGTACTCGTGTTTACACCACTACTCCAAAGAAACCAAACTCTGCACTGCGTAAAGTATGCCGTGTACGTTTGACCAATGGCTTTGAAGTCACCTCTTACATTGGTGGTGAAGGCCACAACCTGCAAGAGCACAGTGTTGTGCTTATCCGCGGCGGTCGTGTTAAAGACTTGCCGGGTGTGCGTTACCACACTGTTCGTGGCGCACTAGACTGTGCAGGCGTTAACGGCCGTAAACAAGGTCGTTCTAAGTACGGTGTGAAGCGTCCTAAGTCTTAATGGATTCCGTTAAGTAAGGCCAAACACTCAAACAATTGAATTTTGAAAAAACTGAAAAGTTTTGGATAAAACCTGAAGAAGACAACGGAGATAATCCATGCCACGTCGTCGCGTAATTGGTCAGCGTAAAATTCTTCCAGATCCTAAGTTCGGATCAGAATTGCTGGCAAAATTTGTAAACATCCTGATGGTTGACGGTAAGAAGTCAACTGCTGAAAAAATCGTTTATGGTGCACTAGACATCATGGCTGAGCGTTCTGGTAAAGAGCACTTGGCTGTATTCGAACAAGCTCTTGAAAACGTACGCCCAGCGGTCGAGGTTAAATCTCGCCGTGTAGGTGGTTCAACTTACCAAGTGCCAGTAGAAGTACGTCCTGTACGTCGTAACGCACTGGCTATGCGTTGGTTGGTTGAAGCCGCTCGTAAGCGTGGTGAAAAATCTATGGCTCAGCGCCTAGCAAGCGAGATGCTAGACGCGTCAGAAAACAAAGGTACTGCTGTTAAGAAACGTGAAGACGTTCACCGTATGGCAGACGCGAACAAAGCGTTCGCACATTACCGCTGGTAATGCCTTCATGGCGTGTCCCACTCGGGGCACGCCAAACCCATATTCTAAGGTTAACCTTAGCAAGAGGATACTATTGTGGCTCGAAAAACCCCTATCGAGCGCTACCGTAACATCGGTATTTGTGCTCACGTAGACGCCGGAAAAACCACGACTACCGAGCGGATCTTGTTCTACACAGGCGTTAATCACAAAGTTGGTGAAACGCATGATGGCGCATCAACAATGGATTGGATGGCGCAAGAGCAAGAGCGTGGTATCACCATCACCTCAGCCGCGACCACGACATTCTGGCACGGATCTGATCACCAATTTGAACAACATCGCGTAAACATCATCGACACCCCAGGGCACGTAGACTTCACCATCGAAGTTGAGCGCTCTTTGCGTGTGCTTGATGGTGCGGTGGTTGTATTCTGTGGTTCATCAGGTGTTGAGCCTCAGTCTGAAACCGTATGGCGTCAGGCAGATAAATACGAAGTACCGCGTATGGTCTTCGTCAACAAAATGGACCGTGCGGGTGCTGATTACTTGCGTGTTGTTGATCAAATCAAAAACCGCCTTGGCGCACACCCTGTGCCAATTCACTTGAACATTGGTGCAGAAGACCAGTTCAAGGGCGTGATTGACCTGATCAAAATGAAAGCGATCAACTGGAACGAAGAAGACTTAGGTATGACTTATACCTATGAAGAAATTCCAGACGATCTGAAAGAGCAAGCAGAAGAGTGGCACAACTTCTTGGTTGAGTCTGCTGCTGAAGCTTCTGAAGAGCTGATGGACAAATACCTTGAAGAAGGTGAGTTGTCTGAAGAAGAAATCAAGACAGCTCTGCGTCAGCGTACCCTTGATAACGAAATCGTACTGGCAACCTGTGGTTCTGCGTTTAAGAACAAAGGCGTTCAGGCAGTACTGGATGCGGTTATCGAGTTCTTACCATCACCGATTGATGTGAAGTCAATCAAGGGTGAAGACGAAGACGGTAACCCAATTGAGCGTCATGCAGACGACAAAGAACCTTTCTCTGCGCTTGCATTTAAAGTCGCGACTGACCCATTTGTAGGCACGTTGACCTTTATGCGTGTTTACTCAGGTGTGGTTAACTCGGGCGACACTGTCTATAACTCAGTGAAGCAAAAGCGTGAGCGTTTGGGCCGTATCGTGCAGATGCACTCCAACAAGCGTGAAGAGATCAAAGAAATCCGTGCCGGCGACATCGCTGCAGCAGTTGGTCTGAAAGACGTAACCACGGGTGATACACTGTGTGCGATAGATTCAAAAGTTATCCTTGAGCGCATGGAGTTCCCAGATCCAGTTATCCAGATCGCGGTTGAGCCTAAGTCTAAAGCTGACCAAGAGAAAATGGGTATCGCGCTAGGTAAACTGGCGGCAGAAGATCCATCTTTCCGCGTTGAGTCAGATGAAGAGTCTGGCCAGACCCTGATCTCGGGTATGGGAGAACTTCACTTAGACGTCATCGTTGACCGTATGCGTCGCGAATTTAACGTTGAGTGTAACGTTGGTAAGCCACAGGTTGCTTATCGCGAAACCATCCGTGGTAGCACCAAAGTTGAAGGTAAGTTCGTTAAGCAGTCTGGTGGTCGTGGTCAGTACGGTCACGTATGGCTGAAAATCGAACCATCAGAGCCAAACGAAGGCTTTGTCTTTGTTGACGAAATCGTTGGTGGTGTGGTTCCACGTGAATACATCAGCTCGGTGGCTAAAGGTATCGAAGAGCAGATGGCTAACGGTGTACTGGCTGGCTATCCGGTACTTGACGTTAAAGCAACCTTGTTCGATGGCTCTTACCACGATGTTGACTCTAACGAAATGGCGTTTAAGATCGCCGCATCAATGGCATTCAAGAAAGGTGCTCACGACGCGCAACCTGTTATGCTTGAGCCAATGATGAAGGTTGAAGTAACCACGCCAGAAGAGTGGATGGGTGACGTTGTTGGTGACTTGAACCGTCGTCGTGGCCTGATCGGTGGTATGGACGAAGGCCCAGCGGGTCTGAAGATCGTACGTGCCCAGGTTCCACTGTCTGAAATGTTCGGTTACGCTACTGACCTACGTAGTGCAACACAAGGCCGTGCATCTTACTCGATGGAGTTCAGCGAGTACGGTGAAGTGCCTAAGAACATCGCTGACGCCCTGATCGCAGAGCGTAGCTAATTATTTTGGTCCAGATGCCGACATCATGGTCGGCATCAAACACTGACTTCTGAGTTACTAGGCCAAGCCCGTTAACTCACAACTAGGAAGGAAGACGATCGTGTCTAAAGAAAAATTTGAACGTACGAAAACGCACGTTAACGTTGGTACTATCGGCCACGTTGACCATGGTAAAACTACGCTGACCGCAGCTATCTGTACGGTACTTGCAAAAGTACACGGCGGTGCTGCTCGTGACTTCGCGTCAATCGATAACGCACCAGAAGAGCGTGATCGTGGTATCACCATCGCAACGTCTCACGTTGAGTACGATACGCCAAACCGTCACTACGCACACGTTGACTGCCCAGGACACGCTGACTATGTGAAAAACATGATCACCGGTGCTGCGCAAATGGACGGTGGTATCCTGGTTGTTGCTGCAACTGATGGCCCAATGCCACAGACGCGTGAGCACATCCTACTAGGCCGTCAGGTTGGTATTCCAAACATCATCGTGTTCATGAACAAATGTGACATGGTTGATGACGAAGAGCTGCTTGAGCTGGTTGAAATGGAAGTACGTGAGCTACTTTCAGAGTACGACTTCCCAGGTGACGACTGCCCAGTAATCCAAGGTTCAGCGCTAGGTGCCCTGAACGGTGAAGAGCAGTGGGAGCAGAAGATCGTTGAGCTATCTGAAGCGCTGGATTCTTACATCCCAGAGCCAGAGCGTGCGATCGACAAGCCGTTCATCCTGCCAATCGAAGACGTATTCTCAATCCAAGGCCGTGGTACTGTAGTCACTGGTCGTGTTGAGCAA
>NZ_MUFB01000020.1 GCF_001996005.1 Salinivibrio siamensis
ATTTTAAGCCATAAGTGACAACTTAATCATTAAATTGCTAGCCCAGGCGTAGCGCGGATCTTCATGCGTTTTCCCTGAGCTAATTCCTGATCACTATTCATCGTAGTTCCTTGTTCGATTAAACCTTAGGCAGTTAACATTGCATTAGTGCACATGTGCGATCTCCCAAAACCGTTGCACGCACCTTCATTCATCTAACCAACTGAAATAGATAGTATCTATCGCCTCTCATACATATCTCTTTTCTGCGATAGTGCGTACGCCGCCTATTTCTGCCTGGGCGTTCACGTTACCCCAAGCGTTCAGCTGTAACCACATGACTAATCGACGCTTTTAACCACCCTGTGTTTTGCCATGCTACCGCCGGTTAGTTGTCGGCACCTAACACGCCATAGAGTGGGCAGATTTGGGATTAGTCTATCAAGAGCTGTTTTGGTTTTCGTGCGTTATTGTCCAAAGTGTTAGATAAGCCATATTTTGTGAGATGGGTGCAAGAAGTTGGTTAGAACACAAGGAGCGAATTGGGTTGGTGGGGTGAAGTGCGCGATTAGAACGACTTTAGTATGTCCGTTTTGGCGGCGATAGTCAGCGTAAATGGCTTCATTGTGTGTCTTCGGCATCGATTTCGTGGATAAAGCTATCGATGTCATACTCCGCATCGCCACTCTGTTCGCCCTCTACGAGAAGTTGACGTAGTGTATGCAGTTTAGTCTCTTGGTTTTCGAGTAAACGCAGTGCGGCGCGAACGACTTCACTTGTCGAGCTGTAACGCCCTGTTTCGATTTGGCTAGCGATAAAGCCATCGAAGTGTTCACCTAGGGTAATACTTGTATTCTTTGCCATGGTTAGAACTCGTTGATACCAATATATACCTAATTATGGTATTTGGCGTGCGTGAAGGCAAGGTGACGGCCATGGGCGATAAAACCTATGCGACGAGCAATGTGCGCGAGCTCTATCTCGCGCACTGCTGAGGTTGGGATGCGGTTGTGTCCGTCGGTACCGATTAACGTGATTGCGCTGAATGGGTAGTGGCAGAGCGCGTTGCTTTTGTGGTTTGGTGCGTCGGCTGCGGGCGTTGTTGGTTGCGGTGGATTTGATATTGCTGCCACGCGAAGGTCACCACAAAACAGCCGGTGAGTAACAATACAATGGTCGGGCCGGGTGCGCTGTCGAGGTAAAACGACAGAGTGACGCCGCCCACGGCGGTGACTAAAGCAATTGCACAGGCAATCCACAACATGCGGCTAAATTGTTTGCTGAGCATAAAGGCGGTGACGCCCGGTGCAATCAACATCGCCACCACTAAGATGATCCCCACGGCATGTAAGCCTGCAACAATGGTGGCAATCATCACCGAGAGTAAGAGCCAGTGAAGTTTTTGCACTGGGAGCCCGAGCACGCTGGCTTGCGCGGGGTCGAACGATAGCAGCATCAAATCTCGCCCTTTAAGTAGCACGAGCGCAAGCACGACCAAGCCGGTGATGGCGGCGGTGAGCAGCTGTTGGTGGTTAATCCCCAACAGGTTGCCAAATAGAATATGATCAAGGTGCAAATCAGACGGGAACTGGCCTTGCAAAATCAGCCCCAGCGCGAAAAAGCCAGAAAACACAATCCCCAGCAAGGTGTCCTCTTTCACACGGCTATTTTGTTTGAGCCAATGCACACTGGTGGCGCATGCGGAGCCGGCGGCAAAGGCGCCAACAATCAGCGGCAGGCCAAATAAGTTTGCCAACACCAATCCCGGCAGCACCGCGTGAGCCACCGCATCGCCAATTAACGACCAGCCTTTTAATACTAAATAGCAAGAAAGCAGCGCGCAGGGCAGCGCGACCAAGACGGACATCAGCAGTGCATCTTGCATAAAAGTCAGTTGATACGGATTCATTGCAGTGCCTCCTGACGTTTGGCGCGCCGCGCGAGTAAACCGTGTTTAGGGCCAAACACAAAGGCGGCTAGGAAGAATCCCACTTGGGCCAGCACAATCAGTGCGCCGGCGTTAAGGTTGGCGAAATAGCTGATGTACACCCCAAATAGTGAGGTGAGTGTGCCGATGACACCACTCAATACCAACACGGGCCCGAAGCGATCACTCAATAAATAGGCGGTGGCGCCGGGGGCGATCACCAAGCAAATCACCAAAAAGGCACCGACACTTTTAAGTGCCGCCATGGTGCAAGCGCTGAGCAGCGCAAAAAACAGCACCTTGAGCCCCACCACGGGTAAGCCAATGCAGCGGGCGTGGCTTTCATCGAAAAAGGTCAGCATAAAGTCGCGCCATTTCACTGCCAGTACGGTGAGGCTCACCAAGGCTATTATCAGCATTTGCACCGCATCGAGTGGGGCAATGGCGAGCAAATTACCCAGCATAATTTGTTGAATATCGACCGCGACGGGCGAAATCGAGACTAAAAAGAGCCCGAAGGCGAAAAAGCTCGAAAAAATTAAACCGATGATCGCATCTTGTTTGATGTGACTGCGTTGATGCAAAAACAGCATCACGCTCGCGGCCATGCCGCCGGCAACAAAGGCACCGAGCGAAAAGGGCAGGCCTAGCATATAAGCGCCGGCAACGCCCGGTACAATCGCATGGGAGAGGGCATCGCCCATCAGCGACCAGCCTTTGAGCATCAAAAAGGCGGAGAGCAAGCCGCACACGCCGCCAATCAAGGTGGTGACCAGCAATGCTTTTTGCATGTATTGATAGGCGAGGGGATCAAGTAAGCTCATTCGCGCCGCTCCTGCGCGCTTTGTTCGCGCTTGCCATACACCACCAAGGGCCGCTCGTCGTCGGAAATCACCGATAGCTCGCGCGGATCGGCGTCTTGGTGGAGCTGATCGCTGGGCATCACATACTGGCGCAGTTTGCCGCCAAAAATGGCACTGAGGTTCTCGGTAGTAAACACATGTTCGGTGCGTCCGCCTGCCACCACCGCGCGATTGACCAACACGGTGCGATCGCAAAAGTCGGGTACGGTACCGAGGTTATGGGTGGCGATTAAAATGGTTTTGCCTTCGTCTTTGAGCTCGAGCAGCAAACGCATAATTGACTCTTCACTGGTGACATCTACGCCAGTAAAAGGCTCATCCAGTAAAATCAGCGGGCTGTGCTGAGCCAAGGCGCGGGCGAGAAAAACGCGTTTTTTCTGTCCGCCGGACAGTTCGCCAATTTGGCGCTGGCGAAATGCACTCATATCTACCCGGGCTAAGGCCTCATCCACCGCCTGATGATCCGCCGCTTTGGGACGGCGCATAAATGACATCTTGCCGTAGCGGCCCATCATTACTACATCTTCCACTAACACCGGGAACGACCAGTCGATCTCTTCGGATTGAGGGACATAAGCGACCAAGCCTGCTTTTTGCGCTTGCTTAATGGGAGTACCGTTGACCGCAATGCTGCCACTGCCGGGATTCACAAACCCCATAATCGCTTTAAACAAGGTGGATTTGCCGCTGCCATTGGCACCCACCAAGGCAGTGATGGTTTGCGCTGGGAGCGAGAAACTGGCGTGCTCAAGGGCACACAGGCCGTTTCGATAGACGACACGTACCTCGTTGACATCTAACACACTGGGCGTGTCGTCGGTTAAATCATAGTGCGTCATGGCGCAACCCCGCTAGGACGGTTTCTGTGGTCACTGTCAGTAAGGATAGATAGTCAGGCACGGGTCCGTCAGCTTGACTGAGCGAATCGACATATAAAATGCCGCCATAGTGCGCGTCGGTTTCCGCGGCGACCTGTTTGGCGGGCGCATCAGACACGGTACTTTCGGAGAAGACAGCACGCACTTGGTGTTTTCGTACGGTATCAATCAGCGAACGCACTTGTTGCGGTGTGCCCTGACGCTCAGCGTTAATCGGCCATAAATAGGCTTCGTTGAGGTTTAAATCACGCGCCAGATAAGAGAAAGCGCCTTCGCTGCTTACTAGCCAACGCTGGGATTCGGGGACAGCGGATAAGGCATCTTGCGCACGTGCGAACACGGCTTGAATTTGTGCCTTGTAGGCTTTGGCATTGGCTTGGTAGTGCGTTTGATTGGCAGGATCGTACTTAATCAGGGCTTGCTCGATATTATCAACGTATCGCATTGCATCAGAGGGCGACATCCACGCGTGCGGATTGGGTTTGCCGCGATACGGGCCCGAGGCAATCACAATCGGCTCCACTCCCTCAGATAAGATCACATTCGGCACTTTATCGATGTGCTGGAAAAAGCGTTCGAACCAACGCTCTAGGCCTAATCCGTTCCACATCACCACATCCGCACCTTGCGCACGCAGAATATCCCCCGGGGTGGGCTGGTAGTTGTGGATCTCAGCACCGGGTTTAGTAAGTGACACCACCTCGGCATGCTCACCCGCTACGTTAGCGGCCATATCAGCGAGGATGGTAAAGCTGGTCACCACTTTTAACTTGTCCGCGTGTTTTAATTGGTCGGCGTGCGCCAGTGGAGAGAGCAAGAGCGCGACGATAATGATGATGTTCTTCTTCATAAGCCTTTATCTCTTTAACGATGCGTGTGACTACGGCGCGGTGCCGCCAGCCGATCATAAGTTAAAGATAACGGTTATGATAATCATTCTCAAGTAAGTATTATTAAAAAGGACGCCGATAGCGCCCGTGAGAGATTGCATCTGTGTATTTGCACGTAAGGTGCATGACAGATTAATCGCGAATGGTATCGTGTCTCGCCCACTCCATGATGGTCCAATCTTTCTTTTGTGCGTGCAGACTTAGGTGTGGATCGGGGTTCACTGCAAACGCATTATCAACTTGCTCGAGAAGCGGCACATCCCAGTGCGAATCACTGTAGCCGTAGGTGTGACCTACGGTGTCGTGGCGGTCAGAGAGCCATGCCTGCATATAGTCATGCTTACCACGAAAATCACGCACACAATGAGAAATACTGCCCGTATAAACACCGTTAATAGTTTCGAGCTCAATTGCGATCACAGTATCGAGTTTGAGTAATGCGCCAATCGGTCTTGCTAAGTGTGCGGCGGTATTAGAAACCAGCACGCAGTGGTCGCCACGGTTGCGATGCCATTCAATGCGTTCTAACGCTTGCGGTACCACCACTGGGGCGACGAGCCTATCGATAAAGTCCGTGGCCCAATCATCGACCGTTTGGGTTGAGCGGCCTTTGAGTGGGGTAAGCTGAACGTGCATATATTGTTCAAGGTTAATTCGACCCTTTTTAAAGTCGAGATAGGCTTGCTGCTCTTGAGCGACTCGATCACTCGACGCGTGCCCTTGTTGGTATAAATAATCCAGCCACGCTTGTTTGGTATCGGTGGCGATCAGGGTTTCGTCGAGATCAAAAAATGCGATGTTGATAGGTGCAGTCATAGCCAATTGCTGATTGTTTTTCATGCCGTCCATCCTAGACAACAACTATGACGATTGGGTTTCAGTTTGCGACAAAAAAAGCCTCGGACGATCCGAGGCTTAATCATGATATCGACTGAAGGCCGATTACTGACGGATACCTTCTACGTGAAGCTCCATATCAACGTAGGTGGCAGGGCCCATGGTAGGAATACCGAAGTCTTCGAGCTCAAGACGGGTGTTACCCATAAAGCCTGCGCGGTAGTTGCCCCATGGGTCTTCACCGTGGCCAACCAGTTCTGCGTCGATTTCAATCGGCTTAGTTTGACCATGCAAGGTGAGATCGCCTGCAATGGTCATTGAGCCGTCGCCGTTGTCGGTGACCTTGGTGCTTTCAAAGGATGCTTGGCCATACTCGCCCACATCCAAGAAGTCACCGCTACGAATGTGCTTATCACGCTCGGCGTGGTTAGAATCGACACTGGTTGTATCAATAGTGACAGAGACACTGGATGCGCCAATGTTGTCTGGGTCGAATTCAAACTGGCCGTCGAACTGATTAAAGCGACCTTTGATAAAGCTGTAACCTAGGTGTGGCACTTTGAAGTTGACCGAGGCGTGTGCGCCCTTGGTGTCAATCATATAAGTGTCTGCGAGTGCAGGCCCAGATAAGAGTGTCGCGGCGCTCATTCCCATGGCTAACATGAGTTTTTTCATTTCGAGTTTCCTCCGATCATCTTCCGTAACGTATTGTCTTTATCAATAAAGTGGTGTTTAAGTGCCATGACTGCATGGCCAGCGGCCAATACAATCAAGGTAATGGCAACGTAGTAGTGTACATCCCCAGCAATATCTGACTGGTTGGGGAAAAGCTCACCGGCGCTTGGCACGGTAAACCAGGTGAATACATCGATGCCTCGTCCATCTGATGTTGAGATCAGATAACCGGAGACAAACAAAGTGATGAGCAACAGATAGATTGTATGATGCCCAGCCGTTGCCGCTTTACGCTCCCACGCTTTGCCCTCGACAGCAGGCATGGTGTGTGTCGCTTTCCACACGAGCCTAAACAAGGTGGCAAGGGCGAGCAATAACCCAATGGATTTGTGCCAATGCGGCGCCGTCTGATACCAGCTGCTGTAATAACTGAGATCGACCATCCAAAGCCCAACAGCGAAAAGACCAATGATCACAATGGTTGATAGCCAGTGTAGCGTACGCATTATCAGATCGTAGCCCGTTTTCGTTGTCATTGTTGCTGCTCCTATTCACTATGCCAACACAGTATATAGGGTGAATGGTAATTCAGAACCGTTTCCCCTTGAACAAGATGTTCGAATAATTCTAACGAACTCTTGACTGGGTTAGGACTCGTCGGCGGTCCAGCTCAAGCTCAGAGAGACGGAATCAGCGAAGCGAAGTGCGTGAGGCTTATCAATGGTGACTTGCGCATAGCGCACCCAGTGATGGTCACGTGCAATGTCTAGCACGCCTGCCACAAGCTTCTCCAGCAATAAAAAACGGCCATTTTCGACGTAATCGATAATCGCTTTCGTGATCACTTTATAGTTGAGTGCATCATCTACGTTGTCTTCTTCACAGGCTTTGTGGCCGGGATAGTGGATCTCAACATTGATCACTACATCTTGTTTTTTCTCTTGCTCGTCGGGATTAAAACCAATGTAAGTACGCAGGCGCAGGTTGGTTACTTTAATGACAGCGTCGTTCATAATCTTTCCCTGGTCACGAAATTAAATGAGATGGCGTCCGCCATCCAGCTTGATAGATTGGCCGGTCATATGTTGACTGGCGAGAATAAATTCGCAGGCATTCACTACCTCTTGTTCACCCGGTACAGTGCCTAAAATCGATTTACGGCGAGCTTTGTCACGATAGGCGTCATCATCGCCTTCGTTGAACATGATTAGCGCAGGTGAAATGCTGTTTACCTTAATATGTGGCGCAAGCTTTTGCGCGAAGGAGAGCGTCAGGTTTTCTAGCGCCGCTTTGCTGGTTGCGTAGGCGGTATGCTTAGCGCTGCCCTTTTGCGCGACATAGTCGGTAAGGTGAATAATATCGCCCTGCTGCATCCAGCGTGACGCGGCCATGTTAATGAGGTAAGGCGTTTTGGCGTGAATTTGCATCATATTATCGAATAACGTGGCAATATCTTGGCTTTGCGTTTCACTGTCCCACGACGATGCGTTGTGTATTACGGTATCGAAGGTCGGATGCATCGCATCGAGCGACTCGATAAATGCGTACACGCCCTCATCAGAGGAAAAGTCGGCTTGGAGACAGTGTGCGCCGCGTGCACGTAAGTCAGCCACTTGAGGCCGTTCGGTGCGATAAGATAGGGTCACCTGATGACCTTGGTGAAGAAAGTGACAGGCAAGTGCGTAGCCGATACGCTGCCCGGCGCCAGTGATCAAGAGATGCTTTTTTGTCACGCGTTTTCCTTTCTGTTTATGGATGTCATCAACAACAGGGAGTAACGGTTTTATTACGTTTCATGAACTTATCGCGATCAAAGATAGCGTGATATTCGGCGAAACGATAGCTTTTGCAAGGTTAAGCCGCTGATTTCGTGCCACAAGCAACAAAACGGCTGCGCAACGATTGTATGACAAGGGTGAGGGAAAAGATGGACATTTGCCAATGGGCACAACACAGTGAAGCTGAGCGGGCATACCACGATAGCGAGTGGGGTGTGCCGACATTTGATGATCAGCTGATTTTTGAATTCATTTGTTTAGAGGGCGCTCAAGCTGGGTTGAGTTGGCGCCTCATCTTACAAAAGCGTGCGGCTTATCGCGCGGCTTTCTTCGATTTCGACTTTTACCAACTCGCGAACGTGGCCGAACCGAATATCGCTGAGATCATGGCCAACCATGAAATTGTCCGTAATCGTTTGAAGGTGGCCTCTGTATTTACCAATGCCAAGGCGGCGGTGACGCTGGTGGAGGAGTACGGTTCATTGGCTAAAGCCCTTTGGCAGTTTACCGGCGGCGTGCCCATTGTAAACCATCACCAATCGGATGCCGATGTCGCTACCGCGACGGACGAGTCCCGCGCCATGAGCCGTTTTTTGAAAAAGCGCGGCTTTAAATTTGTGGGTGAGACGATTTGTTATTCGCTGATGCAAGCGCTCGGCATGGTCAATGATCATGTCGTCACGTGTCCGCGGTATCAACCCTGTTGCGAATTGGCTGACTCGGTAAAAGCCTCACCTCAGAAATAACGACGGAATTGCCAGAAGCGTGCTTGCCAATAAGGGTTATCTAGTCGTGACACTGTCACGCCCTTTGAGGCGGAAGCATGCATAAAACGCTGTCCGCCCAGAAAGATGCCCACATGGCGAAGGCCGGGGCGAATATGAAAAAACACCAGATCCCCTTGGCGTGCGGATTGATAATCAATGGCATAGCCGGTTTTTGCTTGGCCGTGGGTGGTGCGCGGTAGTGGGGTAGCGAGCGCCGATTGATACACGTGTTGGGTGTAAGCGGAACAATCAATACCTTGCCGCGTGGTGCCTCCCCACCGATAGGGGGTGCCTTGCCACTGACGATAAAGTTGAGTAAGTGCTTGGTCTAGCGCTTGATCGCTAATCGTCCTGTCCGAACTAGGTATATCAGATGTTGTTGCCGCGTCACGCTGCGTGACACAGCCTGCTAACATCAAGGCTAAAAAAGGTATCACTAAAACATGTTTCATACGCTGCCCTTAATGCAGTTGCGCCCTGCTTCTTTGGCTTTGTACAAGGCTTTATCCGCTAACTGCAATACCTCATCGGGCGTGTCGGCTTGTGAGGCATCGGCAAAGCCAATACTGACAGTAATATTAACGGGCTTTTGTTCGCTTGCGCGTCCACGCTTTTGTCGGCCTTGCTTGTCATCATGAGGACGAGATTCATCACGCAGTATCAAAGGGTAGTTGACGATGTCCTCACGTAGGGCGTCGAGAAACGGCAAGCAGTGCTCGGTGGTTTTTCCTTTGAATAGCAGGGTAAATTCTTCACCGCCGTAGCGAAAGGCACTGGCGCCTCCTTCACAATGTGCCATATGTTTRGCAACGAGCTTAAGAACATCATCGCCGGTTTCGTGACCGTATTTATCATTGAATTGCTTAAAGTGATCCACATCCAGCATGGCGAGCGTGTATTGTCTGCCTAGGTGTTTGAGCTCGTCTTCAAGTGCGCGACGCCCCGCAATTTCGGTAAGCCCATCGATGAATGCCAGTTGGTGGCTTAGCGAGACTTGGTTGGCAATTAATAACACGCCGGCCAATGAAAATATCAACGAAGAAATGAAAGGCACATTAAAAAACACCAAGGTCGTGACACCGCATAATACACTGACGAAGGCGGCATGATCTTCAATGCTATTTTTGCGCAACAGTCGAATGGTGCTGACACAGACCAAAATCGAGAGCAACACGATCAGCAGCAGCGGCATGGGACTAACGGCGGTCACTCTGACTAATACCGGATGCTGATGGAGATAGGTGGAGAGTTCACCGAATTGCTGCACCAAAAGGCCGCACCAACCAATTTCCATACCAATCGCGAGGAAAAAGAACAGACCAAACCGAGAGGTGAGTTTTTGATCGCGCACGATGATCATATACAGCAAGTTAATCGGAAGGGCGACGGTGAGCAGCAAGTACTCCATGTAGGTTGTGCCGTGATTGAGTGGCGATTGCAGCCGCGTGAGGATCACTGTGTATCCCACCAATAAGATCACGACCATCATACCGACGCGGGCGCTTTTGAATAAGTGGCTTAAAAGTAGTGCGGTGAATAACAGAAAATACGGCGCTGCGTAAATTAAGTTGTAATAGGGGGCTAGCGCAGCAATCAAGGGTTGATAGCTCGCGGCAAGCAGCAGCAGTAAAACAATGGGCGTCCCCATACGGACCACGGATGAACGCAAAAATCCCATGAAACCTCTTATTGGGTTGAGGTAACACCATTAACTTACCACGGATCGCTTGTTAGGGGATGGCCTGACGCTCAGAATGTGATAACAGCAATGGTCTAGCGAGTCTCTTTAATTTAATGATTAGATTATCATTCTGGGGGCAAAAAGAAAGCCAAGCGATGGCTTGGCTTTCTGCTGACGTTTCGCATGATGTGCGTGGTTAGAGCGAGAACACGTTTATTCGCTCTGTGACGCCTCAGGCAGGGTAAATACCTGGGTCGGCTTGGCCACAATCGAGCGCGTTGTCTCTTTAATATCGGCAATCACCACTTCTAGGCTATCACCGAGCTTGAACTCAACGTTATCGTCGATAGTGACTGTGCCTGTTTCTTTATCGCAGGCAATCCGGCTTTTGTTATCGATGATCAGCGACGATGGAATAAAGGCAGGCGCGCCGTTTTCCAGCAAGCGTACACGCATTCCGGCCCGGTTGATGTCAAAAATCTCAGCGGTATAGCGGGTTTGCGCTTCAACTTCTGGCTTGAGCAAGCGGGTGTATAGCCAGTCAGCGACATCACGCTCAGCCATACGGTGATGTTTACGGTGGCCGGCAAGCTCTTCACCCACGGTATCGGCAGGGGCATTGGCCTCTGTTTCGCCGCGAATAATCGCTTTGAGCAAACGGTGGTTAATCATATCGCCGTATTTACGGATAGGTGATGTCCACGTGGCGTAGACATCTAGGCCCATCGCGTAGTGTGGCGCTGGCTCATGGCCAATCTCGCTGTATGCTTGGAAACGGCGTAAGCGATTATCGAGATAGGTGGTATCTAGGCTGTTTAGCCAGCGACGGAGCGCACTGAAGCCTTCGACGGTGGCTAGGCTTTCGCTGTCCGCCTCGCCGTCATGCGCTTTTACTAGCTCGACCACGTCGTCGAGTTTTTCACTGTTAAAGCCGGCGTGTGTGTTAAAGATACCAAACCCGAATGCGTCACGAAGCTTTCGACCCGCGCAGATGTTGGCGCTGATCATTGACTCTTCCACGATACGGTTAGCGATACGACGCTGATCGGTGTGGATAGCAATCACATCGTTATCTTCGCTGAGTTCAAAGCGGTAGTCAGGACGGTCGGGGAAGGTGACGGCATGCGTCTCACGCCACTGAATACGGGCTAGCGCAAATTGATGTAATTGATGGATTTGATCCGCAATGTCGCTGCTCTCTGGCTGCCACTGCGCTTGTTCACCGAGTTCGATGTAATCAGAGACTTTATCGTAAGCAAGCTGACCGTGTGACTGGATCCAAGCGGAGAAGAATTCAGCATCGTCGGCAATGGTGCCATCAGCATCGATATTAAAGGTGCAGCATAGTGCTGGGCGCTTTTCGTTTGCACGCAGTGAACATAAGTCATCACTAAGATCACGAGGCAGCATTGGGATGTTGCGCCCAGGCAAGTAAATAGTGAACCCACGGTCACGAGCGACTTGATCAAGCGCGTCATCGGCATCGATGTATGCTGTTGGATCGGCGATAGCCACTGTCATGGTGAAGCCACCTTGCGGGTTAGCTTTTACATACAGAGCATCATCCATGTCTTTGGTGGATTCGCTGTCGATGGTCACAAACGGTAAATCAGTCAGGTCGCGACGCTCTAGCCCTTGCTCCAACAATGGCCATGCATCTTTTGGCGCTGGTTCTTGGTTGGGCAAGTTGTGTTTGGCCAGCGTGACCCACCAAGGGGCAATTTTATCGTCCGCATCGGTGATTTTTTCACTGACCTGGCACATAAAGTTGTCATCGCCTTTCAGTGGGTGGCGTATGAGGGACGCCACGACCCAGTCACCTTCTTTCAAGTTGTCTTGCGACAAGCCACGCTGCGTTTTAGCGCGCAGAGCGTCTTTCATTTGCGGGTGATCGGGGACGACGTTTAAGCGGTTACGGATCCACTGCACACGGCCAATAAAGCGATCTAAGCTGGCTTCTACCAGCGTATCCGGCTCAGCCACTTCGCGGTCTTTTTCGGTGCGAACAAAGGCTTCTACACGATCACCGTGAAGCACTTTCTTCATATAAGGAGGCGGAATGAAAAGGCTGGTTTTGTCATCAACTTCGAGGAAGCCGAAGCCTTTTTCGGTGGCTTTTACCTGGCCTTCTTTTTTGGGCAAGGTTTCTTGGATCTGTTGCTTTAGCTGTGCTAGCAGGGGATTGTCTTGAAACATAACTCGGGTCTCGATAAACGGATCGCCACACTATACGGATTCACTGTTTCAAAACCAACCCGTGGCACTAAAATCCTGTGACCTGACTTAAATGCATGGAAAGTGCGGGGAATACCTACGGATTTCGATGCCTCTGTGAACAAATAGCTATAAACCTGCCCACACGCCGCAAATTTTGTGAACTTGTTCAACTTTTTCTGGCTTTTTTGGTGTAAATAGCGCAGAATGCACATCCTTAATGACCGAGGCCCATGGCGCTGGTGACTGTCACTGCATGAAAGACAGTGTTGCATGGTTGAGCAGAACGCTTGAGGGGCCCCGTTTCGCTACACTCTATAGATTGGGATCCCAATGCAAGAATCTGTAACCAAATTTCGCCAGTTAGATCTGGCCGACACCCTTTTGTCTGCGCTTGACTCAATGGGCTTTGAAACACCGACACCAATTCAAGCCGCTTCCATCCCTGTCCTTCTTGAAGGCCGTGACGCACTTGGTAAAGCACAAACCGGTACAGGTAAAACCGCTGCATTTTCGCTGCCACTGCTGAATAAAGTCGATCTAAGCCAGCGTAAACCACAAGCTATCATTATGGCTCCGACGCGTGAGCTTGCTATCCAAGTCGCGGCGGAAATGAAGACGCTGGCACAGAACATTAAAGGCCTCAAAGTGCTTGAGATCTATGGTGGTGCATCGATTGTTGACCAAATGAAAGCGCTAAAAAGCGGCGCGCACATCGTGGTGGGCACACCAGGGCGTGTGAAAGATTTGATCAACCGCGATCGCTTGAAGCTTGACGAAGTCCATACCTTTATCCTCGACGAAGCGGATGAAATGCTCAAAATGGGCTTTGTGGACGATGTTACCTGGATCATGGAGCAAGCGCCTGAGAGTGCACAGCGTATCCTGTTCTCGGCAACCATGCCTCCTATCGTTAAACAAATTGTTGACCGCTTCTTGCGTGAACCGGCGCGTGTTGATGTGGCGGGAAGTAATCGCACCGTTGAAAAAGTTGAGCAGCAGTTCTGGGTGGTTAAAGGCGTTGAAAAAGACGAAGCCATGAGCCGTCTGCTAGAAACGCAAGATACCGACGCTTCAATCGTGTTTGTGCGTACCCGTCAAGATACTGAGCGCCTTGCCGACTGGTTATCAGCGCGTGGTTTTAAAGCCGCGGCATTGCATGGGGACATCCCACAGTCACTGCGTGAGCGCACGGTTGATCACTTAAAGCGTGGTGTGATTGATATTTTGGTCGCGACCGACGTCGTGGCACGTGGCCTTGATGTGCCGCGTATCACTCACGTGTTTAACTACGACATTCCGTTTGATGCCGAATCGTATATTCACCGTATTGGTCGTACGGGGCGTGCAGGCCGTGCCGGTAAAGCGATTCTGTTGGTGCGTCCTAACCAAATGCGCATGCTACGCACGGTTGAGCGTGTCACGCAGACTAAAATGGAAGAAATTCAGCTTCCAAACCGCGATAAAGTGGCGGAAGCGCGTGTCGCTCAGCTAGCGGGCGAGTTGGCTGAGAAGAAAGATGGCGATGCCATGGCACCTTTCGTTGAGCTGATTGAGCAACTGCAAAACGATATTGACGTGGATGCAACCACTTTGGCGGCGATGTTGCTGCAACGCCAGCAAGGCAAGCGTCCATTGTTCTACAAAGGCCCAGACCCGATGATTGCAGCGATGGAGCGTGAGAAACAACGCCGTGAACGTCGTCGTGACGATCGTCAAAATGGTACTGACCGTCGTGATACTAACCCGGCTGATTGGGATACGTATCAGTTGGACGTGGGTCGTGAGCAAGGTGTACAAGTTAAAGATATCGTCGGCGCAATTGCCAATGAGCTTGGCTTAAACAAGCAAAACATTGGCGCGATTAAACTGGCACCGGCACACACGTTTGTACAGCTGCCTAAAACCATGCCGAAAGACGTGTTTGCACAATTGCAAAAACTGCGTATTCGTCAAAAAGAGACCAATGCACAGCGTGTTGAAGGTCAAATCATGCGCGAGCGTCGCGGTGGTGACCGCAATGGCGGTGGTCGTGGCCGCAATGAACGTGGCCGTGGCGAACGTCGTTTCAACCGTGACCGCGGCAACGAGCGTCGTGGTGGCCCTGCGCGCGGCGAACGTCGTCAAGCACAGTAAAAGTAGGAAGCCGGGCAATGATGCCCGGCTTTTTTATAACGTGTCTGCGATGTAATGCCTTGTATGCAGGGTATTAACGACGTAGATATGAGGTCTTTAATCCACCATGACATTCTGGAACAAGACCGATATAGTTAAGCGGTGAGGTGATAAGCGTCACGCCACTGTTTGTCGCTACGCGTGGTGGCGATGGATCGATAAACCACGAGCGTGTTAATGATGAGTTGCCTCTGTCATGATTAACTTTAAAAATACCCTGCGTCTTCTGGGCATGCCTATTTTATGGATGGGTGTTGTCCAATTTGTTTTTGGACTTTTATCGCTTTTTATTTTCCGCGATGGTGTCTCAACCGATTTCTTTTACCCTTCCTTGCTAATGATGATTTCATCATTGGTCATCTCGTGGCTTTTTCGGCAAAGCAAACTCAATCAGGTCACTTTTCGCGATGCTCTACTATTTTCGACGCTGACCTGGATACTGGTGGGGTTGCTTGGCGGTATTCCGATCGAGTTGGTCACTGGGGTCAATTTTACCGATGCCACCTTTGAGTCGATCAGTGCCTTGAGTACGGCGGGTGCCACCATTTTGAGTGGCCTGGACAATATGCCTGCTTCGTTCTTGCTCTACCGCCAGTTTTTACAATGGATGGGGGGCCTTGGCGTGGTGATCTTCGTGGTTGCGGTATTGCCGATGCTCAATGTGGGTGGCATGCGGCTATTAAAAGCGGAAACACCTGGACCAATCAAAGACGAAAAACTCTCCCCCCGCATTTCAAAAACAGCCCACTATTTGTGGGGAGTATATGTGGTGATCACCATCGCATGTGCGCTGGCCTATTATGTGGCCGGGATGAGCGCGTACGATGCGATTGCACATAGCTTTTCTACCGTCTCAACGGGGGGATTCTCCACCCACGATGCCAGCATGTGGCACTTTCAAAGCCATCTTATCTTAATGATTTCTAATGTCTTTATGCTGTTGGGGGCGATCAACTTTGGTTTGCATTTTCGCATTTTTCGTATCGGTTGGCGCGGTTTAAAACTTTATATCGATGATGAAGAGTCACGCGTGTTTTTGATTGTGGTGGCCTGCTTATCTCTGGTACTGGGCTTTTACCTTTATGGTGAAGCCCGTTACGAATCGCTCTGGATGTCACTTAGCTTTGCAGCGTTTCATGTGGTTTCATTCATTACCAGTACAGGGTTTGGAGCAGCGGATCTAAGCTCGTGGCCAGCGGCAACCGCCTTATTCCTGGTGTTTTGTGCCTATCTTGGCGGGTGCTCAGGCTCAACGGCGGGCGGCAATAAAATTATTCGCGATATTGTTACCTTTAAAATCATTCGTCGCCAATTGCATCAATTGGTACACCCCTCCGCGATCATCCCCATCCGTTATCAAGATAAGGTGGTCTCGAACGATGTGACCCAAGCGGTAATGGCGTTTATGTCGCTAGCAGCGCTGACCACAGGTGTGTTTACCCTATTGATGATGATGACAGGGCTTGATTTCTGGTCCGCATTTACCGCCGTAGTCGCTTGTATCAATGTGCTTGGGCCAGGGTTTGGTGAAGTCGGGAGTAACTTCCAGCCTGTGACAGACACAGGGATCTGGATCCTAAACATTGCCATGATCCTCGGTCGTTTGGAGTACTTCACCGTGCTGGCGTTGTTTATGCCGCACTTTTGGCGTTGGTAACTAAACCAATTGCTCTGCGTGCTCGGGGCATAGTGAAGCCACAAACTCATCAATGTGTGTGTAGCGCGTGTAAGGGTTTAAAAATACCGCTTTTTCACCAGGAATAAATAGGCATTGGCCATTGGGGTCAAACTCCGTGTGTGCAATGGACTCGACCCAGTTGGTTTGCAGCGTTTTACCTTGACGCTCGAGAAAGTGCTGACGGTGAAACAGGCTATGTTGGGTAATGCTGTCAATGCGCGCCCCGACTTGATGCAAGGTTTGTTCTTGCTGGAACATGACATTTACATCCAGTGTAGGGGAAGGTTGATAGAGGCGAAATGCCACCGTAGGGCCCAGGTTATCACCAGCAACGATCTTGCAATGGGGGAGGGCGTCTAGGTGGGCTTTTAAATACTCGGCATTTTGCAGGCTGTGCGCAATCATGGTCTGATAACCACGTTTGCCCAACATATTGAGGGCGCAATAACTCCCATAGGCGCCTGCTGCACCGCGCGAGCACTCTATTGTTGACTGCAAATGCGTTTGCTGCGTTTTGCTGGTTTCAAAATAAGAAAAGTAATGCGGATCTTGCTTAAGGTGTTCCATGTCCGTTTTCTGTTTGAACATCACCAAGCTGGCGGTATAGGGTACAAACCCCCACTTTTGAAAATCGATAGTGATGGAGTCGGCAAAGCGTAGCCCGCGAATACGGGGTATTAATGCTTGCAGTTTATCCCGTGTCGCCACGTTGATCCCTATCGGGTTGGCGGCAAAATCATAGTCGTTGAACATCACTAATGGCCAGCCCACGGCCGCATCGACGTGAATGTGTGGCCTAACCGGCGTGTTGAAACGCTCACAGGCGCGTGTTGTGATTTGATAGACGCGTTCAATGTCGTCAATGGCGAACGTGTCTGTGGTACCAAAGGTCAGCAAGATGGTGGGCACTGGCATCTTTTCTGCTAAACAATGATTGAGCGAATAGGCAAAGTCATCCAAGTCAAGCCGGTTGTTGGCATCCACTTTAATACGCAGGACTTGGTTGGGGATATCTGTGCCCAGTAAGCCGAGGTTGGTCATATTGGAATAATGGCCAGCCAGCGAGTTAATCATGCGGAAGTCTTGTCCTTGGAACCCCCGCTGGCCTGATAGCGGGAACTGCTTTCTTAGCCCCATTAAATAGCCGTATAAGTTGCCGAACGTCCCGCCTTGGGTAAAGATCCCGGTTGCTTGGTCAGGATCATAGCCAATTAAGTTTGCGACTTGACGTACGAGTGTTTTTTCTAGTTCAACTGACATCCCCGCGTATTCGCTATACACCAAGTTGGGGTTAGCCATCGTCGCCAGTAATGCCCCATGTATCGCGGGATCACACGGCGCCGTGATCACGTTTTCCACGGCACGGGGCGATGTCCAATCTTTGGAGTAAGTGGCGGCTTGCAGTGCCAGGTTAGGCAGTGTCTTGGCGCTAATATCACTTTGTTCGGGAACATGCGTTTGTTGACTAAATGGATGCGCAGCGTCGGCCACCGCAGGATGCATGCCGTTCTCCAACCAATGAGCCAGTTCTGGCGTCCGATAGACGGGCCAACGGTCAGGGTCTCGATTGAAAAAGTGCTGACGAATGGTTTGGTATTGTTGTGTAAACGTCGCGGTTAAGGCGTGTGTTGGTAAGGAACAAGACATAAAAACAATCCTCCCCAATGGGGATCAGGCAGCGTCTCGCTGCCTGATTCAGTGAACGTCAGCCATACTCACTCGCGTCGCGGTCTGGCCTTGGCGATTTACTGCAATTTAAAGTTATGCACCATGCGATCCAGCTCCTCATTTGAATGTGTGAGGGATTGAGTGGCCGCCGTGGTTTGATTGCCACTGTCTACCAGCTTGTTCACCATATCGCGAATCGACAGCATGTTTTTACTGAGCTCTTCAGCGACAGAGCTTTGCTGTTCAGTCGCTGTCGCAATTTGGGTGCTCACATCGTCGATTTCGGTGACAGACGAACTCATGATGGTCAAGCTGTTAGACACTTCCGAGGTTTTGTCTGCGGTGGTCTGACACTGTTCTTTGGTTTTCTCCATGGCCTCGACCACACTCGAAGTGCCATCGAGTAACGCGGTAAGCATTTCGGAAATTTCCGTGGTGCTGCTTTGTGTGCGAGCGGCTAACGCACGCACTTCATCGGCGACGACCGCAAAGCCTCGTCCTTGTTCGCCAGCGCGCGCTGCTTCAATGGCGGCATTCAATGCCAGCAAATTAGTTTGTTCAGAAATTTCGCCAATCACTGTCAGCACGTCACTAATTCGATTCGCATCTTTGTTCATGCTAGTGATCCGTCCCGACATTTCTTCCACCTCATCCACTAAGGCACTGACCGTGATCACCGCATTGTCGACCACTTTAAGTGATTGACTTGCCTCCTTACTTGCCGAGGCAGTGATACTGTTCGATTGGGAAACATTTTCTGCAATGTTTCTCGCGCTTTCGCTCATTTGAGTGATGGCAGTAACCACTTGCTCGGTTTCAGCTGAGTGAGCATCCAGTACGGACTCATTTTCGCTAGTGGTTTGCGAAAGCTGGCTAATATTGGCTGAAATGGCTTGGCTGGACTCGGCGACGCTCAACATCATGCCTTGTAGATTTTCGACAAAGCGGTTGAAGCCGTCACTGATTTGCGCCAAATCATCATTGCCGTTCACATCGAGACGAGCGGTAAGATCCCCTTCGCCACGTGACAGATCCAGCACCGCTTCTTTGAGTTTGAGTAAGGGGCGATATGAAAATTGAATAATCGCATAAATCGCGCCAAGACTGACGATGAGCAGTATCACGCCTGTTCCGACAGAATCGATTTGTGCATCGCGAACCCCCGCCAGGGCGGTTTTTTGGTCAACAAAGACCATCAGGGTCCAATACCTGTCTTCGGTTAAGTTGACTCGCTGGAAATAGCCATCAAATTGAATGCCTAAATAGGGGAAAGTAAGATGACCTTGCTCGCTACTGCGGAACATGCTTTCCATCTGTGCAAAGTTCGCGCTTACCTGTGAGGGGGTCTTGCCGATATCATTAGGATCATCACTCGCGAAAAACACGGCGTTTTGATCCGCCAGTGTAGCCGCGCCCCCTGCAAAGCGCATGTCACTGACTTGAGTGATGACATCTTCTAACGGAATATCACCGAGGAGTGCCCCGATAAACTGGCCGTTTTCAAACACAGGCGCAACGGCACTGATCACTTTTCCACCGGTGACCTTGTCCGTGTATATGTTTGTCAAGTGAATGGACTGGTCGGATTTAACCGTGCGATACCAATCTCGATTGCGGAAGTTATATTCGCTGGTGGTCACGCCATTGCCATTGTGGTTTGACATGTACGAATCGCCGCTTTCATAAGTCATGATGACATTAGCAATACCGGCGGTATCTGCCAGCATTCGCACTTGCGCCACATTTTCCTGACCGGTGAGATCGGTTGAGAAGTGGCCGGCACCTTGCTCTACCGCAGTGAGCTGAGACTGCACCAGCTGCTCTAACTCGATGACATGATGATCGAGTTTATTTTGAGTTTGGGTGACCAAGGCTTCAACCATTCTGTCACGCAGCGACAGTGCGTTAATTGAGCCGAGGATCACGAGTGAGAGTGTGACGAGCAGTCCTACCCCCCAAATAATGCGAGATTTAAACCCTAAGGTCATAGCGATTACCCCTTACTGAGCGCGAGTTTGCCTGTCTAAAAAGTAAGGGTGCTTCCTGTGCTTGATGAGCGTGTTCTGTCCGCTTTTTTGTGCGGATTATTGTGTTGCCCACCAAGGAGTCACCCAGCCAACGTTTATTAGAAATTAGTTTATATGGCGTCTATCTGCCAAATAAGAAAGACTTCCTGATAAGAATAACAATAGGGCGAGTGTTCATTTTTTGCTAGGTGAGGGGGTGAAAAATGTATGACATTTTAGCGCGCTTTTAATGAAGGTATTGTTAGAAAAAAAAGACAGGCGTTCGGGTTTTAAACGCGCGTGTAAGATGTTTACTGACCTAAGCGCCTTATTTTAAGCATTTATCCGCAGCAAGTGAGATAAAACCAAACAGTGGCACGGCGTTGAGACGCCTGAAGGGATGGCGCGATGTGCTCGGCGATAAAAACCGTGTGGCGTACGCTGACTGACAGGTTCCAGCACCAGTGTGAGGTGCTGGTGAAACCTTATTCGGAAGGAGGAGCCTCAGGGATGATAAAAGCGTCAGGTTGCGCACGGTATTTTTCTACACTGGCGAGATAAACCTCGCGTTGCCAGTCGACTAAGGCGCTGGCTTCTTGCTGGTAAAGGCTTTGTGGGGCTTGGTTATTGACTACCTTCCATACGGCGTAGGCAGCTTGTTTATCGAGTTCAATTTTTTGTTTCTCGTCGGCAGGTAGATTCGCCAAGTTGACGTCCATAGCACATCTCTTATCTGATCAGGGCTCTCGGATCCTAACCGAGCCGCACGATTCCAGCAAGATTTACTCGCCGTTTACCCCGTGCTGACATTATAGGTAACAGGATTGCTAAGCTGGATGCTTTTAAATGATAGCCAGTGGAAACCGTGATGACCTTTAATGACCAAGACAGACAGGCTTTGTACGAAACATGGATGTCTTATAAAGCTAAAGCTCGGATTACCCAGATAGAAATGGCAAAAAAGCTTGAGATCAGTCACCTTAGCTTCTCTCGGTGCATTCATGGTGACGCCGTGCTCGATAGTCGGTTTGTGTTTGCGTTTTGCCAAGCTATGGGGGTGGAGCCGAACAAGGTCATACCGAGCTTGCGCGATCGTGAACAGGTTGATCAAGACGTGCTCGTCACCAGTAAAGTGATTGTCGATGGGGCGATTGAAGCCGTGCATTATGAAGGAAGCACGGTGATCATTGAGTATCGTAAGCCGCTTGCGCCTTCAGCCAGTGCGGCGCTTGAACGGGTTTCGTGACCGATAAGAGGGAACGACAGAGGTAGGATCGGGCCGTTTGGGGAGTTGCGCCATAATGGATTCGCGCTCATCGTCGGTCATTTTTCCCCAGCGGACAATTTCATCAAGTGTACGTTTGCAGCCGACGCAAATATCGTCTTCACGTCGACAATGACCAATGCAAGGTGTTAACACGCGAGCTCCTCAACACAAATAAATGACAGACAGGCCGCGGGATACGCTGCCTGTCTGGTACCTAAGATCACGATCTAGTATAGCGATTTTGCTATCGCGTCACCATGCCACGTACTTGTTCGGCACGTTCGTCGTCCGTTGCCTCGTTGGGCGCGGGGGTGAGTAAGGCTTTTTGACAAGCAGGGCGCGCGGCAAGTTTATCGAGCCACGCGCTGAGTGCGTCTAATCCGCTGACATCAACGCCACTCCATTCGTGAATCCTTGCCCATGGCCAGGTCGCCATATCGGCAATGGTATAGCTATCCCCTGCCAAGTAAGGATGCTGTTGCAGTTGCTTATCCACCACTTCAAGCAGGCGGCGGCCTTCTTTTTGATAGCGCTCAATGGCGGCGGGGATTTTTTCAGGAAAATAACGATAGAAGACATTGGCTTGCCCCATCATTGGCCCTACGCCCCCCATTTGAAACATCAGCCACTGAATGGCTTGTGAGCGTGCCTTGGGCTCGCTGGGTAAGAATTGCCCCGTTTTTTCTGCGAGATAGAGTAAAATCGCCCCGGACTCAAACACCGGAAAGTCGCCATTGGCTTTATCGACAATCGCGGGAATGCGACCGTTGGGGTTGATGGCTAAGAAGTCAGGCTGTTTTTGCTCATTTGCCATCAAATCAACGCTGTGTAGTTGATAATCCAGCCCCATCTCTTCTAGTGCAATCGCAACTTTTTGGCCGTTGGGTGTCGCGGCAGAATAAAATTCAATCATATTGGCTCCTTGCTCGGGGCGTCACGCTATGTGTGACCCCATGAAAAGTGCGGGCCCTTATCAGTGTCGGGCACTATTAGTCAGTATTGGGGCCAATAGGGTTGAGATCAATCAGTGTGTCATTAACTGTGTATTGGGCCAAATAAGTGACAGTGTCACTCCATCTTTTTGTGGCCGGTTGTCAGCGACAAGATCGGCTTGATGAAAGTCAGCGATCAACCGTGCGATATACAGTCCTAAGCCAAGGTGCGGTTTATCCGCGCCGTGACCTTCAGGGCGGACACTGACCATAGAGTTAAACAATTGCTCGCGCATATGCTCGGGAAGCAATGGGCCGCTATTGCTGACGGTCATCGCGACCTGATGCGCATTTTGTGACAGCGATAAGGCGATGGGGGTGGCGCCGTTGTCAAACTCCACCGCATTGGCGATAAGCTTGTCGAGTAATTGTGCCAGATAATCAGGGACACCTAACACGTTTACCGTGTGGTGGGGAAGGCTTAAGGTAAAGGTCTTATCTGGATAAGCGAATTGGTAGCCTTGGGTACAGCCTTCAAGTAGGGCATTGAGATCCACCATCTCTTTATCGGCGTTATCAAAGCTCTGTTCTAGGCGTGTGGCCTCGGTTAACGTTGATAAAATGCCCGCTAAGCGGTGAACACCGTCCTGCGCGCGGTTAATATAGGTCAGTTGCTCGGGGTTTTCCTGGGTGTAGGCCATGTTCTCGAGCGAGGAGCGCACCACGGCAATCGGTGTGCGTAGCTCGTGGGATAACCGTGAGCTCATGGCCTCCAAGTAGTGATTATACCCAGCAATTCGGCTGACCATATCGGCCATGGTGCGTGATAGTCGACCAATTTCATCATGGCTATGTGTGGTGGTGATATGCCCGGTAACCCGGCCTTGGCTATCGATTGCATGATCGGCCTCGTGCTGGAGGCGACGTAAACGCTTAGCGATATGCGATCCAAATAAGAGCAGTAAAAGCACGCCGGTACATATAACCGCCAGCATGACTGAAAACAGGGTTTCTAACGCTTCATTACGTAAGCTGCGAATGCCATTGGTCGTCTCTTCGACGATCACCGCACCGGCGACACGGTCGTCAAGCCAGATGGGATAAGCGGCCGATAAAATCATTGCTTGATTGTCGTCTGAGCTGCGCCAGCCTGCGTAAGGCCGCCCCTGTAATGCTTGCTGTGCTTGCACCCCTTGGTAGATGGATGCTTGTTGCATGGCGTCGACAAAGTGATCGGGTGGCGTCACGAGCAAGCGGTCATACCAGGGGCGCAGTAGTGTGTCGGTTATCCAGGGGATCAACCCCTCTGGTTGGTCTGAAGGCGACTGAGGCTGCCAAACGCCATTGGAGGTTTGAATATCGCCGTCTTTGGCGAGCACGCGACTGTGTTTGTCGACTACCCAAACCCGCGAGGCGTCGTTATTCATTCGCTCAATCAAAGATTGGATAGCCGCAGAGGGCATCATAAAGCTGCCTAATGAGGTGGGAGCGCGCGTTGAAGCACTGCCAATAATGGCGTTGAGTGGCCGCTCGAAACCATTGCCGCGATCATAGTAGGCGAGAGCCAGCTGCTGGCCGACCCAATTTGCCGGGAGTTTCACCTCAATGCTGTAACCCTTGTCTGTCGGTTGCCATTTTGCAGCAATAGGTAGGGGCTGAGCCGGGCCTTCTGTCGAGGTCTTGTCAGCTAACGTGGGTAGTCCACTGGTCAGGTGACGGATGTGAGCATTATTGCTGTTACTGTCTTGGCTGAGCGCAACACGATAAAAGGCACCTTGGGGGGAAGTGAGCGCCAAGATCATGTGATCTTGGCTGGTGATATCGCCGGTACGCTGTGCTGGGGTAGGACTGGCATCGGTCACTGTGATGCCAAAGTATACGGCATCTCCATTACTCCCAGTGAGCACAGATAACGCCAATTGATCGCTGTGGTAGGGACCTTGGTTAAAAATAAGCCCATCACGCTGATAGTGGCGTTGATGGTGGCGGTCGCGCTGCCAGTCGCCTAAGTCACCGTCCAAGGTGATTGGATGATTGAGGCGAAACGCGTGCAGATCTTTTCCTGGGTCGAGTTGAGAGGGGATGTCTCGATAGGAAAACAAGCTGGGCCTGTCGTTCATCCCCATGGCGAAAGCGCGCGCGGTACCCATCAAAGTCTGTTCTTGTCCCTGTCGTAAGACGTTTTCCATCTCCYACACATATTGATAACCCAAGTAGGGCAATAGGAGCAAAAAGCTCGATAGCACCACAATCTTGGTACGGATACCCGCGATGTGTTGCCATAAATGCCGGGCAAGCAAGTGTAACTTCGCGATCATTTGGGTACCTCATCCCAACGGTAGCCCATGCCATAAACGGTACTGATGCAATCAAACTGTTCATCAACGACCATGAATTTCTTACGAATTCGTTTAATGTGTGAGGTAATGGTGCTGTCATCCACCACAGCATGTGCTTCATCCATGAGTGCTTGACGACTTTTAACATGCCCGGGTCGTTTGACGAGGGCGTGCACCATCCAAAATTCGGTCACGGTGAGATCAATCAGTTGGTTATGCCAATAGACCTGCATACGATCAAGATCGAGGTAAAGAGGACCACATTGGAGACGCTTATCTTCTTTTGAGGGGGTTTGTGCCAAAAGATCAGAGCGCCGGAATAATGCGGCGATACGTGCCATGAGGTGTGGGAGGGAAACATCTTTAGTGAGATAGTCATCCGCGCCCATCCGCAAACCAACCACGGTATCAATATCACTGTCGCGGGCGGTGAGGAATATAATTGGCACCGTCGCCGACACGGCGCGGAGGGATTGGCAAAGAGCAAAACCACCATCGATTTCACTGCCTAAGCCAATATCAATGATTGCTAGATCGGGCAATTGCCGCTCAAAGGCCGCTTGCGCGCTGGGCCGGTCTTGGTAGGTATGGACTTGGTAA
Organism: Salinivibrio siamensis; assembly: GCF_001996005.1. Classification (GTDB taxonomy): domain Bacteria; phylum Pseudomonadota; class Gammaproteobacteria; order Enterobacterales; family Vibrionaceae; genus Salinivibrio; species Salinivibrio siamensis. Next base: position 25,155 of record NZ_MUFB01000020.1, read on the forward strand.
CCCTGGCGGCGGATAACATCGGCGTAGTTTTCTCGGATCGCCGCTTCATCTTCCACTATCGCGATGTGTTTCATAACTCTGTCTTCTTACTTGCGTTGTGATGACTATACCCAAACTGTGTGCAGAGAAAACCCTCTTCGCGTATGAAACGTAAATTGCCATTTTTTTGCCACTATTGATCGCCAGATTGCCATTTTTACTCCCGCAAAATGCCTTAAGTGCTTGCTGTAATAACGCCATATCAAACAGCACGATTCATCGTAAGCGAGGATAAGATGGATATTAAAAAACAACTGATTCACTCTGTATTTGCCGTTTCAATGTTCGCCGTTGCCACGCCACAAGGGATGGCCGCCAGTGAGGTTGAACGTAATAAACAACCCGAGTTGATCGGGATGGGAAGCGGCGCTATCGCGGGAGCGGTGGTGGCGGGCCCTGTCGGCGCGGTTGCAGGGGCCATTATTGGTACCGTGATGGGGCAAAATGCCAGCTATGAAAATTTGGCCACCGAGCAGGATGAAACGATTCAAACTATCCGGGATGAGAATCAATCATTGAGTCGCATCAGCCAAAAATATAATGAAGCGCAGCTTGAGCTCGCGCGGTTACGCAGTGCGCAGAATCAGGTGGAAGACCTTACGCTGGCGATGAATATTCAATTTCGCACGAGCTCGGCTGATATTGAGCCGCACTTTATGATCCAGCTTGATGAGCTCGCAGGATTTATTCAACAAATGCCAAACGCTCAATGGCAACTCGCAGGCTATGCCGATCCAAGAGGACGTCAAGGCTATAACCAAGCGCTATCGGAACGTCGTGTGCAGGCCGTAAAAGATTACCTTGTGTCCGTGGGCGTCGATCCGCGTCAGCTCAACACGGTGGCGTATGGAGACAGTCAGCCACTGGATAGCCAAGCGGGGAATGAGGGCTTTTTCTTTGACCGCCGCGTGACAGTAAGCCGTATGTCGGGGACGCAAACCGCCCAGCGTTAGTCACTAATACGTGCGAGTTTTGCGACGTGATAACTCATAAAACCTCACCGGCAGATTGAACGGCGGTCTGCGGGTGGGGAAACCCAAACAAGGAAGGCGACAATGATAAGACAAGCCACTAATAAAGATATAGAAACCATTAGCCAACTCTGCGCCCATTGCCAGTCAGATGAGATAGACAAACGTCAGATGCACCGGCATATCAAGCATCTACTTAATCAGGACTTGGTGTCAGTGAGCGTGGCCGAGCTTTGCGGTTTGGTGGCGGGTGTGGTGGTCTGTCAAGTGATCCCACAATTAGGTTTGTCAGGCCACGTGGGTCGCATTAGTACCATTATTGTCGACGAGCCATTCCGCGATATGACGTTGGGACGTCAACTGCTTAATGCTGCCGAGCAGGCGCTGATAGCAAAAGGATGTGATCACATTGAAGTGGTCCCAAGCTACCAAAAAGACGACGCACAAAGCTTTTATATCCATTGTGGTTTTCATCTGACCCCGGAACGGCTGACCAAACCGCTTGCCGCCTGAGTGGAGGAGACTAAGGCAGCGCCGGGTCTGTGCTGGTCAGCGCATTGGAGACGTAATCGGGCCACTTGCCTGTGGCCTCCCAAATCAACAAGGTGCGTTTGGCGATCAAACCACCCCCATAGCCGACCAACTGACCTTGACGGCCAATAATCCGGTGACAGGGGACAATAATCGAAATCGGATTCTTGCCATTCGCACTGCCCACGGCTTGGTTGGCTTTTGGGTTACCGATAAGATGAGAGATGGCTTGGTAACTGGCCGTTTCACCAAAGGGAATGGATTGAAGCGCCTGCCATACGCGCTGTTGAAAGGCCGTTCCCTGCGGTGCAAGTGGCACCGAGAATGTCTGTCGCGTACCTGCAAAGTACTCATCCAGTTGATGGCAGGCAAGATCGAGAATGGCGACGCTGTCTTGCGAACTGTCTTGAACAAGGTGATTAGGTGCGCGGTTAGGGAGATACAGAGCCGTTAATCCCTGGCTATTGGCCTGCAGTGTTAATGGCCCTAGCGGGGAAGAGTAGATTTTCTTGCTCATGGTACCTCCGTGTTCGACGTGTTTTTTTGTCTTTATTACTGTTATTTTTTGTCTTTATTACAATAGGCGCACGCGGTTAGAAAGGCATTTTCCTGAAATTGCTTCAAGCCTAGCTCTTTTAAGTTTACATCGATGGGATGACGTTTTAGCGTTTGTTTCATCACGCTGGAGGAGAAGACTTCGGCGTCAACGCCTTCGATCAGTTGTAGGGCGGCCTCCATTTTAAAGCCGGCACTACTACCCGCGAACTTCCCTTTGGTTTGGCGCTCGCGAATAATGATTTTATCCACCTGATAGTCTTCGATGAGCTTGCTCATGGTACGATGGAAATGTTGAATGCTCTCTTGCGCTTCTGGCGAGGGCAGCGTGATTTTCTTGGCTCGACACTCAGGTACCGAAAACAGATCGTTGTCACTGTCGAGTAACACAACATTCGCTTCGTTAGCTTTTAAATCAACCGCGCAAACTCTCATTTTTCTCTCTCTTTCTTAAAAGGCATTGTCACTGAGGGAGGGCAGTATACGCAAAAGCCCTCGCCTCGTCACAGGATTAACGAAATGCATCGACATTGATATCAAGGGCTGTCTCGCTGGTGGCGCGGGCGATACGCAAATCATGGCGCTTAGCGAGATCAATATACTCCACTTCACGAAACCGGTGACTGCGGACTGAATAAAACAACTTGACCACAGGGCGAGTCAAGTCGTCGAGGTTTTCTTGCCATACCAAGCCAACGCGTCCATCGGCTAACTCAACGAGGGAGCCAACGGGGTAAAAGCCAATACACTGAATAAAGGCGCGCAATAAATTGGGATCCAAATGAAACGGCGTGAGTCCCATCATGATCTTAAAGGCTTCAGACGGTGACTTCGCTCGTTTGTAACAACGATCCGCGGTCAGTGCATCGTAAATATCGACAATGCCACTCATGCGGCCAATGGTATGTAACGCTTCGCCTTTTAGCCCGTTTGGGTAACCAGTGCCATCCAGTTTTTCGTGATGCATTAAACTCACGTCGCGAGCAATTTGTGATAAGTCAGGGATACTATCCAGTACCGGCTGAGAAAATACTTGGTGGAGTTTCATGTGGTCGAACTCTTCAGCGGTCAGTTTGCCCGGCTTATTGAGCACTTCGTCGGCAACTAGCACTTTACCAATATCATGCACCAGCCCACCGACGGCGAGCTCTTGCAAGGTCGCGTGATCAAACCCTAGATGCCTGCCAAAACTCACCAACAAAAAGGCCACGTTGAGCGAATGCTCCATCAGGTAAGCACTTTTATCTCGAATGCCACTGATCCAAGCAATGGCGTGCTGACGTTCAAAAATGTTGTCGACAATGTCACTGCCCAATGCCTCAAGGGGCGCGACATCAATGGCTTTATTGGCATAGATGTCATTTAACAAGCGACTCAGTTGTTGCTTCGACGAATCGATGAGCGCGCGTGCTTTGTCGATATCCGCGCCGGTTGACGCATACTTACCTTGGTAAAGTGCGCCTTTGTACTGGATTTCATTGATATCTAGGATCTGATCAGCATCTACCCAAACATAGTTAACACCACATTGTTTTAGTTTTTGGATTGTCTCGGGACGGCGAACATAGCCAGGTTTGGTCATCCGGGTGGGTGACTGGGCTGTTTCTATTTGTTCCACGTACATCCCGATTGTCAGCTTGTGGATACTAATTTTCTGCAGCATCGTACCCAGTCCTACCTTGTGTGTTTATCACTAACAATACTAATGATTTTTGGGCGGCTTAAGGTATCGGGTGCGAGACATATTTCATTTTTGTGCACCCGTTAGCGCCTTTCTGCTCTCTTGTTTGGTTGTGCTAACTCCCGCGCTTGTTTTTTGACTATCTGAGTAGTAATGGAAATCATAGCCAAATATACGGATGAGCGGGTGCTGCCGCTGCAAAATAAATCCGTCATTAAGCGCGACGCAGCACGCGCGATTGCCTTAGATGGCGATGAGATTTTGCTGATGTATACCGCACGTTATGATGATTATTCGCTCCCCGGTGGCGGTATGGATGCGGGCGAAACCCCAGAGCAAGCCATGATCCGTGAGCTGCAAGAAGAGACGGGCGCACGACAGATCCGTGATATCACTCCATTTGGCTGTTTTGAAGAGCACCGCCCTTGGTATCGAGATGGTGCGGATGTGATGCATATGTTGTCATACTGCTTCTACTGCCGCGTTGATCGAGATCTCGGTACTCCGACCTTTGAGCATTATGAAATCAATAATGGTATGCGACCTGTGTGGGTGAGCCTTAATCATGCGATTGCGCATAACAAAGCAGTGATGGCGAACAGTGCCAAAGCCGGGCAATCGTTGATACGTGAAACCATGTTGCTTGAAATGATTGCAAGTCAACGTCTTGAACAGCGACATGCGACAGCCTAAAACGGGATGCATTGATGGATAAACAACAGCTTATGAAATTAGCCACAATGCCCATGCCATTCGGCAAATACGCTGGGCGCGTGTTGATTGATCTGCCAGAGGAATATCTGTTGTGGTTCCAAAACAAAGCCGAGTTTCCGAAAGGCGAGTTAGGAGAGCTAATGAAGCTGTGCCTGGCACTGAAAGTGGAAGGGCTTGAGGAAGTGGTTCGCCCTCTCAAGAACTAATTATTGGATGGCTAGTGTGCAGCGAGTTACAGATACCTCGTGCGCCGTGTGAGTGGGTCATCTCTGGACTCTGGTCGACAATCTGAGACATATTTGTCGCATTTTTCTGGGCAATAGCGTATTTTTACGCGCGCCTTGAGCGTGAAGCCGTATCGTGTTTCGCGCGCTTAGCATACCAACATTATTATTTATCGCAGAGACGCCCACCATGAGTATTAACATACATTCTAACACCGCACCTAGCGGGCTTCTGATTGCAGGGATCCTCATGTTCCCTTTCTTATTTGTTTGGCAATTACTTGACAGAAAGTATAGCCAACTGAGCCGGATCCTTGGCTTTGGCTATATGTTGCTCATTTCGGTCTTGTATGTTGGTGGCCCAAATGAAGCTCAAGAAATATTGATGACCTTACTAACGACGGTTGCAATGTGTGCGGTCGGTTTTGGGGTTTATATGGGACGACAAGCTCATAAGTGGGGATGGAAAGCCGCGATTCAACAACTCAAACAAACTGTTAAAGAGACGACTCATGGTGCAAGTAATACGCAACCTGAGGCGACCAATGGCTTGCCTGGTTGGATGGGCAAGGATATTGAAGTCAGTGTCAATGCCGATGGTTCAATGCATCTTACTTTTCCTGCGGAGATGCCAGTATTAGCCAGAGATAACACGTTGCGCTTTTGCCGGGGAATGCCTGAGTTTCGCAATATGACTTGGGCTGTGGCAGAGACATCGTCTGATACGGCGGCGGTAGAGTGGAGTGATGAGGTTATCCCAAACACTGAGTTATTTGACGATAGCCGTGAAGAAATGCCGACTCAAACACACGATATCCGAGAAGAAATGTCGACTCAAACTCACGATATTCAAGAGGGTGTCAAGCTCCCTGTCCCCAAACATGGTTGGTTTAAAGTGAGCTTTCTGGGTTTTCCTAACGAAGAAGAAAGCGCACTGTCTGAGATGACGTTACAAAATGGGATGACAGTGAACGATCACGCGAGTGAAGCCGTTGATGTATTATGTTTCGGTGATTTTGCCAGCAACGCCATGATGGAAAAAGCAGAGTCGGAGGGGGCTGTTGTGCTCGATAAAGCCGCTTTCTTGCACTTTATTGCCAGTGGTGAGGTTCCCAAAGCCTGTTTATCGTGCGTTTAATCATTCACTAGCGGCCGATGACCCACAGCCTGTCATCGCCGTTCTCCTCCTGAGTGAGCGCATAGAGAAGTTGTGCTTGTGCGTTCTCATCAGGGGCGACGACATCATAAATACCACTGACTGCTTGACCGTCTAACACCGTATCGACCCGCATGGCGGCGGCGCAGGTTTCCCCGTTTTGGGTGCCGATACAGAGCGACACCGTGGCGTCAGCGATTTCAACACCATCTTCAAGCGCAAGCTGGGCAAAGTAAGCGAGCATATTGGCACGATCTGACTCTGGCCACTGTTGCGCCTGAAGCTTGGCATACTGAATCATCAGTGGGTGATTGTCGACCCAATAGAGAGTGAGTGGCTGATGAGTCGGTGCGTCAGGTTTGTCAAAAGGGTGTGGGGGATGAGCAGCGGCATGATAGATATCAAAACCCGCAAGGCTTTCCTTGGTTGGGAATTGCGCTTTTTTTACGTGGCAAGCCATCCAGCGTTGTTTGATATCAAAATGGGAAATAATAGCCGACGCGATCATAAACACCCTACTCATTATCGACAAAGAGAGGCATCATAACTGAGTCAGACGGAATAACAAACGTCTGCTCGTGAAAGCCGGTGATTATTGCCTGCCAGAGATCACAGCCTGAGTGCGTGTGATCAAGATATGAGCAGACGCTATGCCTTGTTCTGCGTAAAATAGGAAATACTTCCACTGGTTTTTGTGATTGTTGGGTTCCTCTTTTATGTCAGGTCAGCGACTTCGTGCTCAGTTCTCCCGCCTTTATCATCATTTCAATGGCGAAAACACCGATACAACGCTACAAGCTGTGGCGGATATTTTGGTCTGTACGCGGCGTAATGCGCGAATGGTGCTCAGTAAGTTAGAAGAGCAAGGATGGTTAACGTGGCAGCCTTCCGTGGGGCGGGGCAAGCTCTCTCGTTTGGCATTTTTGCGTAGTGAAATGGCACTGCGAGAAGAGCAAGCTGCATCTTGGCTGGTGCAAGGGAAAATGGATCACGCGTTGGCGTGCCTTGATCATGACTCGACCAAACTCGCTGCCTTAATCCAAAAACAAATGGGGCCGAGTACGCAAAACGGGCGGCAAATTGTTCGCCTGCCCTATTACCGTCAGCTTGAGACGCTGGATCCGCGCGAACCTTTGCGTCGCTCAGAGCAGCACTTGGTCGGTCAAATTTTTAATGGTTTGGTGCGTTATCGTGGTAGTGAACGTATTGTGACACCGGATTTAGCCCATCATTGGGAAGCGTTGTCGCCGACACATTGGCGATTTTACCTTCGTCCTGGTGTCCGCTTCCATGATGGTCAGCCAATGCGCGAGCAGGATGTGATAGCGAGCCTATCGGCGCTTTCTACGCGGCGTTTTTTTGCTCATCTTTCGAGTGTTGACTCGCCGGGCCCGCGAATGATTGATGTACATCTTTCGTCTCCCGACTCAAGGTTTGATCATGCGCTCACCTTGCCAGAAGCGGTCATTCGTCCTGCTGAGCGCCATCCAAGTCAATCCCTTGGTTATCAACCGATTGGGACAGGTCCTTATCGCGTGGCAGAGAAACAGCCACACCGTTTAGTGCTCGAGGCATTTGATGATTATTTTGGTTATCGTGCCCTGACCGATGAAATCCAGATTATGGTGTTTGATGAGGCCGCAATGTGCTATCTCACTCCCAGCACCTCACTGACGCCGGAGAGATTAGCAAGCCATCAAACCACGCTGAGTCAAAAGTTAGAAATGGATCAGGGGGCTGGTTACCTGTTGTTGAATTGTCGCGATGGATTAGCGAAGCAACCCGCATGGCGTGAATACCTGCATGCAAAGCTGTCATCGCTGCAATTACTGCCACGCTTGGCGCATTGTGGAATGGGTGAGTACCGATTGTTCAATGCGTATGGACTGATGCCAGGTTGGATGCATCATGGTCTTTCGTCCATGTCGCCAGTTGCTCCGTCACCAACGTCACTGACCGTGGCGTATTTATCCGACCATCCTTTATACCCGCTTATCGCCAAGGCAATACACGCGCACTTACTTGAGGATGGTATTCAAGTGAAAACCTTGGCATTGTCATCCGCCGACTACTTTAGTGGTCAATATGGCCGCAAAATCGACATCTGGTTAGGGGCGATGAGCTTTGGTGAACGCGGGCAGGCGGGGTTATTTAACTGGCTAGGGACGCATGATCTGGTATTGAGTGCCTGCACAGATACCATGCTCGAGTCCATTGAGCGTCATACTCAGCGCTGGCGAGAGACACAAGACGATAGCTGTGCTGAGCACTTAGCCCGTCGCCTGGTTGAGCATCAAATGGTGCCCTTGTTTCATATTTGGATGGGTGTCATGGCGACGCCAGATCTCCAAGATGTGGCATCGAATGCGGTGGGTTGGTTTGATTTCAAAGCCGTGTGGCACAAACCACATTAAAGACTGCTATTATCCTCTTCAACACCGAGCGGAAAGGTGGCGGTGAGCAAAAGGTATTTGTGCAGGGGTAAGCCATCTTTTTTGCGAAACAAAGGGTGAAAGATACGATATCGCCCCTCGGTTAACCCCAAGGGCGCGATGGTCTCAGCCAGGCTCGACGTTGCGCTGGTCAAGCGTATTCCTTGCGCGCGATAGGCGTCTGCGTGGATAGGTTGGTGTCCCAACCACCAAGAAGGAACAGCCTTACTGGCGTTGGTGCGATCAATCCAGTGGTCACTGACCACAATGACACGCCCAGGCTCGGCAGGGTTTGTGATGCCATGATTCAGTAGCCAAGCAACGTCACGCACCAAGGCATCACGACAGGCGTTATTACCACTGAGTAGGCGGTGGGCTAGTATGTATATCGCGCTGCCGTCAAGTTGTAGCTGATAGACGGTTTGGCTATGTGGTCGGGTATCGTCGAGCAAATTAAACGTTGCGGGTTTATCATGCGCCTCGAGAACCCGCATGAGTCGACGTGCGAGTGCTTTGCCCATGTGGGGGTCACGCATTCCCCGATTGTGGACTGTGGGATAGTGATGCTCGCACAATTTGACACAATCTTGCTGAAACTGGCGCAGTGCCAGCGAGACCAGATCATCTAACAAAAACCCGTTACTCCTACCAAAAACGTCTTGAAAGCGGATGCTGCCTTGTCACGCATACTCATAAAGGCGCACAGACTAAAGTATGCAGTATATCACTTAAATCGCCCAATAAATCAGGGAGAAACGCTACTTTGTGCGCACTTTCTCATCGATGGGTGGGGCGAGCGGCGATCGTTGTCATGTTGTGACCGATTAAAGCGGCATGGTTTGTACGCTTTGTACCTTTCCGTATTGGCAGATTATTGCCTCTTTCAGTGGGTGCTTGGTGATGCGTTCACCTCGGAACGCGAGTGATCACCGTATTCTTGCTTTGCCTGTCTAGCTCAGAGGGAAACTTAGCCCTGTTTTATGGTTTTATAACCTTGGCACTAAAATTGCTTTAATCCATGTGCTTATCACAGTAATACAACGGAATACCATGAATTTTAACCTTTGGCTTCGTGCGGCAGTCTGTTTGGCTGTTGCCTCATTTCCCGTTTCTTCTTACGCGGCTGATGGCCTTGCTGCGGGGGTTTTCCTTGGTTCGCCAATGTCTGGTGTGACCTTGAAGCAAAACCAATTTAAAATTCAAGCTGGCATCGATAAGGTGGGAGTGGCCGTCGATGGAACTTGGAATTTGGGTGAATGGCTCGGGCGGATGGAATATGCGCCTATGTATGTCTATGCCGGAGGTCAGTGGGTAGATGATTCAACGCATCAGTGGGGACCACGTGCCGGGCTCGGTGTGACTCTTCCGGTGGGTACGGGTGATGTGGAACTATTTGCAGAAGCGGGCACCACTTGGTATTGGGAGGAGAAAGGCGATATTGAGTTTGAAGGCGCTGCTGGAGCACGAGTTTATTTCTAACCTCTCTTGGCCGATGGTAGGCAAAGGTGCCATACAGAGATTATTAGCCTGTGTGGTACTTTGGGTGTTAGCTGTGCCGACAGCATTTGCCACCCCGTATCCGTTACCCACCGACGGTAGTCGACTTGTTGGCTATCCAGAGGCGCACATCGTCAAAGAGGGCGAGCACTTAGAAGCCATTGCTAAACACTATGATATGGGGTTTCTAGCGCTTTTAGCGCTCAACCCAGGGATTGATCCCTACTTGCCTGAGCCTGGATCTCTGGTGCGCTTACCCAACCAGCTCTTGTTGCCCTCACCACCTCACTCGGGGATAGTGATCAACCTTGCTGAATTACGCCTGTATTATTTTCCTGAACCAGACGCTAAGGTAACGGGAGAAAAGGCGGACGCGCAACGTGATGTTCATGTATTTCCCATCGGGATCGGTAGAGTGGGTCGCGAAACCCCCACAATGAACACCTATATTAGCCAAAAGCGCGAACATCCGACGTGGACGCCACCGCAGAGCATTCGTGAGGAATATAAAAAACAGCGCGGCATCATTTTGCCTGATGTGGTGCCAGCAGGGCCAAACAATCCCTTAGGTGAGCATGCGCTAAGGTTGGGCTTCGGTAACGGTGAGTATTTGATTCATGGCACTAACAAGTCGTTTGGTATTGGGCTGCGAGTCAGTGCTGGCTGTATCCGGCTTCGACCTGACGATGTGGCATGGCTGTTTGAGCAAGTGGATGTCCACACCCCGGTTAGAATTATCAATCAACCCGCGAAGCTAAGCGTTGAGCCTGATGGGCGAGTGATGGTAGAGGCGCATCGTCCTTTATCAAAAAATGAAAAAGAGAYCAAAGCGCGTTTGTCGGTTGAGCCTGATCCTCAGGTGTTAGCGATTTTAGCGCGGCTGGAACTGTCACCTCGGCGCTACCGAGCGGCGTTATCTGTCCAAGAAGGCGTGCCGACAGAGATCGCTACACTGACCCCAGCACAGTTGAAAGCCTGGCAGCGTCTACAGCGTGTGGACGTAGATGCTAAGCAAATGACGCGATCTGAGCGGTAAAAGTCCGGATAAGGCGGATAAGATCACAGCATAAAAAAACGGCGCATCGCGCGCCGTTATTCATTGTTTGTTCAGCGAGTAATCGGTGTTTAAATCGATACGCTATTTCGTGTAAGACTGCGCCATATTATCAATGCGCTTATTGGCACGTTTTGCTTCGTCATATGCCATTTGAGAGGTATCTTTGGTATCGCTCACGTCGCTTTTCATCATAGATACATCATTCGATAATGCATCGACTTTCGCTGATAAATCATCAACGCTTTGCTGTAACGCTGTGTTGCTTGTACAACCGACGAGCAACATGCTCGATGCGACGGCAGCTAGCGCCATTGGACGGATTTTCATAAATAACCTCGCTATTGTTGTTTGTCATAGCAATCGCGTCATTAGGGTCACGCATCCACGCGACTATTGTCAACCTTAGACGCTTAAACGCATTTTTGCTGGATAATCCTTTACTTAAATAGCAGAGCTTGACCGAGTTAACATTTAGCGAGGTAAGAGGTATCCGATACTGTGCTTATTCGTGGTTTGCGTGCATCTCTTTGTTGTGATGTTTCATGCCCGCCATGACCGATTTCACTGGGATCTGCTTGGTGAGTGAATGACCGTCCGCGGTGTTTAATGTCAATGAAATGTGCTCGCCTACTTTGAGTGGCTGAGTCAGATCAAACAACATTACATGTAGGCCACCTGGCTTTAGTGTCACTTGCTCGCCTTCAGGCACCAGGATTTGCGCAATTTGTCGCATTTCCATCATGCCATCCACCATAGCATGCTCATGCAACTCTACCCGTTTCGCTGCCGGTGTGCTCGCACTCACTACCCGTTTTAGCACCTTGCTTTGATTATCGAGAACCATGAAAGCGGCGCTATTTGGTGCGCCTGGTGCAGTGGCACGCGCATAGGCATCATGAATAAAAAACTCACCATGGGCATGCACGAATGGTGCAACCATAAAGGCGATAGCGGCAACAAAAGATTTGAATGATGTCATTGTTATTCCTTATTTTGATCAGTCACCCGTTCAATCGCTGCGATCAGCATTTCAGGGTTTAAGGTGTGAGGGACTTTCTCTACGAGTTCACCGTTCGGTGAAAGAAAATAAAAAAAGGAGCTATGATCAACGGCATAGTCCATGGCGGAGTCTTCCAGCTCGGTGATGCGATACAACACACCGTAGCGCTTTGCCAGCTGCGCAATTTGCGCCTCAGAACCACTGACACCGGTGATGGCCGGATGGAAAAAATGCGCGTACTCCGCCGCTTTTTCGCTTGTATCACGCTTTGGGTCGAGGGTGATAAAGATTGGCGCCACCGCGTTTCGTGTCGACTCAGGGAGCGATTTTAACGCGGCAGATAACACGGCGAGCGAAGTGGGACAAACATCAGGACAATGGGTATAGCCGAAATACACAATACGTGGACGTGGGTCATCGGTATTGTAAAGATTAAACGGTTGCCCTTGTGATTGTAATGCCCCTGCTTGAGCCTGCTTTTGTGACGTTTGATAGTTATCAAATAGCGCGCGGGCACCTAAGCCAAAAAAAACGGCAATAATGGCGACAAGCCAAGCTTTCTTACTCATAGTCGCTCCATGCGTACTTTAATGGGGAACAGCGTGTTTGCGTCAGCATTTAGGGTAATGGTTCCTGCCCATGTCATGCTGTCTTCGGTGCAAACGGGCAGCATCAGTTGCCCTTGATAAGTCAGTTTATCGGTTTGTTTAAGCACCAGCCGATATTCACCCATGTTCATTTCGACGCCTTTGAGCTTAACGAGCAATGTATCCGTGTTAAGCGCTTGGGGGGCGGTCACAGTGAGGGTATTGGCGTGTAGTGGATGAACATCCGGATTGCCCAAGCGAGCTTGATAGCCCTCGTATTGGCACGTTTGCTGATTGAGTGAGCAGTAGGCGGCTGGTGCGATAGTTGTACTCGAGACGGTCGAGAAAAAGCCAGACAGCCACGAGGGGATAAAAAAAGCCATCACTGCCAGCATCGCAATACTGGCGGTGATTATTAAGGGGTGACTCACGGCGAGCCGTGAGGAGGGTTCATTCATCATCTATTCCTGCTCAGGCGAGAAACGCTCCAGCAATAATACCAGCACAAAGCCACCTATCATGGCAACGATAGCCAAGCCAACTTGTGCCGACTGTCCCACGATTGCCTCGTAGGCGCCGGGTAAAAGGTTATCTTGCACGAGGGGGACTTGTTCACCGGATGAATTTGTACGCCATGTGAGTGTGTGTTTCCAAGGCCAAATTTTGCCCAATGTGCCCAACATCAGACCGGTGAGAAACGCGAGCGTCAGTGCATAATAGCGGCGCAGCAGCCAGGACAATAGGTGCGAAAACGTCAGTAAGCCAGTTACTGCGCCGACAGCGAACAATCCTAATAAGCCGAATTGCGCTTGGTGAACCGCATCCAGAATGGGGCTGTACATTCCCAGCAATAGTAGGATAAAACTGCCAGAGATCCCCGGCAAAATCATGGCGCAAATTGCGATGGCACCGGCGAGAAAGACGGTGAGCGGACCCGCGGTGAGCTGCAGCGGGTTAGCAATGGTAATCCAGTAGGCAAAACCAATCCCTAATAGTACGGCGAGAACCGTTTTAGGCCGAACCTTGGGGGCGGGCAACTGTTTGGCAATATGCAACGCTGACGCGATGATCAAGCCGAAGAAAAACGACCAGAGCGGGATCGGATGATGGGTGAGGGTCCAACTGATCCCTTTTGCCAAACTGGCAATACTGGTCAGGATGCCGGCCAAGAGTACACAAAGAAAGGTACCGTTAACATGTTGCCAGACCGCCTTGAAACCTTCCTTGCGCCACAGTGCAAAAAGGCGCGGCGTGATACGCCGAATACTCTCCAATAGCTGCGTGTAAATGCCAGTAATAAATGCGATCGTGCCGCCAGAGACACCAGGAACCACATCCGCAGCGCCCATCGCCATGCCTTTGAGGTAAGTTGAGACCAGGTTCTTGATCATAATGCCATTCATCGATAAAAGCTGAGACGCGCATTATACCGACATTCATCCTGTGGGGTAGGGGGAATTATAAGGGGAGGCAGCACTCCCCCAAATGATAGTTAAGGTTGATGGGGTTTCTCGAATACGGCGACGGACCAAGCGGGTACGGTGAGTTTGCCGTTGGTTACGTGAGCCGCCTGTTGGTTATAAGCGATCGAGCCGTTGCCTGCATTGGCTTGCAAGCTGTGAAGTTGATAGCCGGTGGCGTCGATGTTGGCAAAGTCATTGATGGCTTGGCTTGAGGCATTGATCGCGACGATAATGCCGTCTCGCGTCGCATCAATCGAGCTGTCGTGCAGACTGCCACTGTTATCAAGCAGCATCACAATCAGCCCGGGGATTTGTGAGGCGCCCGTGTTGTGAAAGCTGACACGTTGGTTGATCACGCTGCCTTGGCCTAAGTGGAACAGCCCAGATGAAGTGCGCAGCRCCACCAGCTCATTAAAGTAACTGTCCATGTTGCTGATTGCCTGCGGTGTTGGTTTGGCCTCGCTGTTGTGGTTGGCAATCACGGTTTCAATCATTGGCCAGTTGTCGCCGTCTTTATCTTCACGCGGCAACCCTTTATCCCACTGCGTGGTTTGTTGAGTAAAGTCGACGCGGTTATACCAATCGCCTGAGTCGTAGGAGTCACGCTGCATGGATTTTGAACGAAGCAGTTCGCTGCCCATGTGAATAAAAGGCACCCCTTGTCCCAGAAGTGCCGTTGAGAGTGACACGGCTTGGGCACGAACGCGTGTCGCGAGCGGCATGGCGTAAGGGAATTTGTATTGATTGTTATCCCACAAGGTTTGGTTGTCATGCTTGGAGACATAGTTTTGAACCTCCCAAGCATCTTTTGCGTAGCCAGCCGGTTGACCGTTGTAATCGACCTCGTCACCGCGCACGACATCACCATTGGCAATCTGTAACTGAAAATCTTTTAAGTTACCCGCCATACCCAAACGAACTAGATCGGCATTATGCAGGGCACTGGCTCTTTCCCCGCTGTTTTGCTGTTGTAAATCATTGGGCGCGACCCACTGACCATTGCCAAAGCCTTGGTTTTTGCGTAGGTACTCGCCACCATCGAATGGACCGCCGCCGCGAACCGCATCCCGAAGTCGGTCAGAAAACGAGCCAATGCCTGTGCCTGCAAGGTTTGCTTGGGTGGCTTGGATAAACTGGCGATCGTTGGCGACTTCACCGAAGTTCCAACCTTCACCATAGAAATACACATCTGGGTTGATGGCGCGGGCAACGGCAAGTGTGTGCTCGATCTGGGCCAGCGGATGATGACCCATCAAATCCCAACGGAAGGCATCGATTTTGTAGTCTTTCACCCAGGTGGCAATCGAGTCATCGATCAGTTTGGCAAACATGCGATGCTCAGGCGCGGTGTTTGAGCAGCAAGTGGATTGTTCAACGTCTCCAGTGACGGGGTTAAGGCGCTGATAATACCAAGGCACGACTTTATCCAGCACAGAATAGGGCCCTAAGCCTGCTTGGTGGGTGTGGTTGTAGACCACGTCCATCACCACATTCATGCCGATATCTTGTTTGATGGCCATGACCATTTTACGAAACTCGAGGATACGCGCGGTGCCTTCAGGCTCGGTCGCATAACTGCCTTCGGGCACGGTGTAATGGAAAGGATCGTAACCCCAGTTAAAGCTGTCGTACTGACGCATCGCTGCCATCACGGTTTGCACATAGGGGGTRTCCGCACTGTCTTGGGTGGCTAAATCCGTCAAGGCCGCTTGGATGGTTTGGTTGTTGTCGCACTCACTCGCCAGCCTTGGCGTCTCTTTCAGCGAAGGTGCTTTGTCACATAGCGTGGAGAAACGATCGGTTAAATCGATACGTTGCGCCGTGTCTTCGTTGATGGAGGCAATATCAAACACGGGGAGCAGGTGTAAGTGGGTGACGCCGGATTGAGAAAGCGCTTTTAAGTGATTGACCGGGGCGGTGCTATTTTGGGTAAAAGCCAGATATTTACCGCGTAGATTGTCTGGTGTGGATTGATCGAGCGCGGAAAAATCACGCACGTGCGCCTCATAAATCACACTGTTGGCAGGGTTTTGCTGCGAGTAAGGTGCACTCAGCGTATCCCAGCCACTGGGTTTAAGCGCGGGCGCATTTAGATCCACCACCTGTGAATAGCTAGAGTTGGTCGATAAGCTATGTGAGTAAGGGTCAGTGACTTCGAGACGCTCGATACGATGTGTGGTGGGGTGATAGACCGATAGTTGATAGCGGTAATAGTCGCCATGATTCAGCGCGGTGGTGGCAACATGCCAGCTTCCTGAGTTGGCGTCGAAGTCCATTTTAATGGGCGTTAGGCGCTGTTTGGGCGCGTTTTGTTCGCTCGCCGATTGATAGGGCACCAGCGAAACTTGCTGTGCGGTAGGGGCCCAAAGACGAAATTCAGTGTGTCCAGCGTCAGGGATGGCACCAAAGTTAAGTTTTTCGGCGTGTTCGGCGTACAAGGCATCAAGCGCGCGGGCCGGTTGCACATCGGTTGCGGTTAATACGGTATCACCGTCTTTGGCGATAGCGAGAAGCTGCCCTTTAAGCCATTGCTTCAGCGCAATATTGGCGCTAACAAAATCAAAATCGAACCCTTTAACGTCGCCTTGCAAATGGGGGAACGATATCTGCCAATTATCGCTAGTAGCAAGGGTAGATTTGACACTCGCTGTGGCGTTTTCCACTTGCTGCGTATCCGGGTTATAGCGCATCGTGCCATCAGCGGAGTAATACAAGGTGAGCGAGGTGGCGTTGGTTTGATGAGTGAGCAGGGTATCGGCGTCAGCAAATAGCACACTGGCATCGCTGGTGCCCGCGTCTCTAGGGGGCAAATTGGGATCGTTTTCGATATTGCAACCCGCTAACGCTATGGTAGCTGCAACGGCGACCGGTGTGCCGAGTGGTTGCAAAAGGTGAGTGCGCTTCATTGATCTTTCCTCATTTATCAATACTGAGCGCAGCTTACTCAAGGAGGGCATCTACCATGCGTGATCGGGTTAAAATTCAGCGTGTCATTACAAAAAAGATGATGAAATTCAGCAAAGTATCACGAAAGGTAGGGGGAGAGCGCGAGGCCTCTACGCCCCCAGAAAAGCCTGAGGGTGTAGACAGTGTTGACTAATTCCCCATAAGTTGTAAAAGGTTTTCGGCGGTGACGACCGCTTCTTTGCGGTTAGCGATATTGAGCTTTTGATATAAGTTACGAATATGGGTTTTGATCGTTGTTCCCGCGACATCCAATTCATGGGCGATCTGCTCGTTACTGAAGCCTGAATAAATTAAGCCGAGCACTTGCCACTCGCGTTGTGTCAATGAGCTGGTTCGCACGAGCTCTGGCACGTTAGGGTGGTTGACCAGCTTTTCGACAAAGGCTTCATCAAAGTGCGTTGAACGAGAGCGTTGATGGCTCGCAATTTCCTTGAGGAGTTGCTGCGCGCGGTGGCGTTCGAGGGCGCCGAGTGCGTGTTGTTCAATTAACGCATGCAGGAGCGGGGAGAGCGCCTCTCCCTCAATCAAAAAGTTACCCATCATGCCGGTTTGATTGGTGAGGATCAGCGCATCTTGCAAGAGGCTTTTGGCATATTCTGTCTCTTGCTCTTTGCTGGCAAGGACGCCTTCAACAATCAAATTGCGGTTTTTATCGGTCACCAAGTTGGCTTTGTTTGCTTCGCGGCGCAGAAAATCAACTGCTTGACGTGCTTGGTCATACTGACCCAAATGCAGATGCGCACGGGCAATGTTTCGCCACTGAAGCTGACTAAAGTGGTTGCAGGCGGTAGCGGGGCGAGTGGCTTGGTGTAACCACTCGTCCATGTTGGTGAGTTCATTTTTGGCTTGCCAATAGAGTAACAGCGACAATGATGCATTGGCGGTCCAATCAACGTGATACACAGACTCGCGCAAAAGGTGTTCAATATGCTCAATGCTTTTTGCCGCTTTGTCTAACTCGCCGCGGCTAACGGCTACTCGTGCGAGCATGGAGTAACTATGCAAATGCTTGCTCGGTGGCTGATTTTCTAAAACCTGCAGCCCTTTATAGGCGCAAGCTTCGGCTTCATCTAAACGGTTCCAACACCATAAGATTTGAGCACGGAGACGTAAGGCAAACTCGTGGAGAGGAACTTGATGCAGTTGTTGATCCTCAATGAGCTGATCGGCGCTGTCGAGCAACTCAAACGCGGCTTGCACATAGCCTTGCGCAAGTAAGATCTCACTTTGTTGTAAAATCGCCCAAAGTGCTTGATGGTAAACTTGATGTTGCCGCGCCAGTTTCTCGGTTTGTTGCATCATGGATAAGGCGCGATCCAGCTCACCGAGCACATGATTCACTTCTCCCACAACCGAGGTAGCGACAATGCGACCGCGGTAATTGGCGCTATCGAGTTGCTCGAGCGCTTTTTCTGCCAGCTGCATCGCCTGCTCAGGATTATTCGCGTTAATGGCCACTTGGGCGAGCAACGCATTGGCATTGCCTTGGTAATCGATATCAAGTGGGATTTGTCGGGTTTGATAGGCTTTTTCTGCACTGGCTAAAAGTTCGCCAACTTCATGATACCTGTGCTGACTTTGCGCTAACCAAGCACGTAGCAGGCTTAAATTTGGGTATTGGTATAAAAGCTCGTCACTGAGTTTGATAATCGCGGCTTCTAGTGTCGACAATTCACCACGATTAAACATACGCCAGCCGTGCTGATTGAGTATATCGGCCAACAATGCATCGTCTTTGGCGTAGCGTGCATGACGCAACGCTTGATGGGGAGATTGTAACTTCAACCATGCCAGTGCGGCTTGTCTATGCAAGGGCTGTTGTTGGTGAGGGATCCGTGCTTGGCGCTCATGAGCCAAAAACTCCGCGAATAGATGGTGGAATCGGAACCAGTTGTTATCTCCTTCAAGTGGATAAATAAACAAGCCATAGCGATTTAGTGACTCGAGCATATTCAATGCATCTTCGCGTTCAGTGAGTGCGAAAACCAACTCGTCATTAAACATCTCTAGTACGGAGACTTTCATGAGAAACTGACGTGTTTCAGCATCAAGCAAATCAAACACTTCTTCGGCCAAATAGTCCCAAAGGTGGGCATGGTTAAAACCAGCGTAAGATGCGGCGCTTTGCATCAGGGTACGCTTTTGGTGCTGCGCTTGAATCGCAATGAGCTGCAAGGCTGACGGCCAACCTTCAACGTAGTTACATAATGCGTTCGCCGTGGATTCATCCACGCCATCGTCGACACGTTGATTAAAAAAGCGCGTCGTTTCTTCATTATCGAACGCGAGAAGCTCGTTGCCAATCTCAATCATCAAGTCGCGTACGCGTAAATTCGCGGTGCCCAGTGGAGGGTTGGCGCGTGAGGTGACCACCAAAGTGAGATTATCTGGCATGTGCTTAATGAAAAAGCGCATCGCCTCATGAATCTCCTCGTTATCAATGAGCTGATAGTCATCCAACACCAAATAGCTAGTGGCATGAAACCCTGCCAGTTCAGCAAAGACATCAGACAAGAGCGCACGAAGTGATGAGAATTGGCGTTTTTCCGCCAGCTTTATCGTGTTGGCGCAGCCCTCTTGGGTAGCGTGGTGCAGCGCTTGCAGTAAGTAGTTAATGAAGCGAAAGCTGTCGTTATCACTATCATCAATGCTAAACCAGCCGACATTGGATTGATCCGCGAGCCATTGTGCAGCCATGGTGGTTTTGCCATATCCGGCCGGAGAGCGAAACAGCACCAGCTTATAGTGAGGGGCTTGTTGTAAAATATCGAGCACACGCGGGCGTAATATCGCGTTATAAAGCCGTCCAGGCCGAGTCAGCTTTGATGGGATCCACATAAGACACTGTCCTTCACTGCAAATGCGGTGCGACCTTTTTGGTGCGCACCTCTGTCCTGATTGCAGTGTATGTAACTTCAAACGCACAAACTATGATCTATCCCTGATCTCTTAACGGATGCCCCAATTTAGTGCAGCTACGCCTTTTAATTGTGATTTATATCACTTAAAAGTCATATTGGTGGCCTTTTTAATGATTGAGATACACATCCATCTCGGTTTATTAGGGCTTAATTTGCGTTAGCGCACAAAAATCACAAAAGGAAAGCGATGTTTTTCACCGTGGGCGTAGCGCCTTTTTTGTTTCATAGCGTGACTTAGGTCACTCGATAAAGGGCTGCTCATGGATTTGATGAGAGGCGGCTCACTATTGCTATGTGACCTGGCTCTCTACGCCCTGTGGTCTCCTCCTTTGATGAGAATGACGTGGGAGGATGTTTGCCGTGCTCGGGTTGGGCAGGATGAATAACCATCAAGGTTTCATTCCATTATCGAGAGCGACGACATGACACCAAAACAGCAACATGCGTTTGATAAAAGTGCGTTTAAAATCAGTATGGTTCAACACCTAACCCAGTTAGGTCACGCACCAGACACCGCTCAGCTGCGCGACTGGTACCTCGCACTGGGCCGTGCATTAGCCGAACATACCACGAGTGATCTGGTAGCCACTGAACACGATCAAGCCATTAAACAAGCTAAAAGTGTTAACTATTTATCCCTCGAGTTTTTGATTGGTCGGTTAACCGGCAACAATTTAATTAGCATGGGCTTGTACGATGCGATTGCCGATGCCGTGAGTGAGCTTGGCCTCGGGTTAACGGATTTACTTGAACAAGAGCGTGATCCGTCTTTGGGCAATGGCGGCTTGGGGCGTCTCGCCGCTTGCTTTATGGATTCATTGGCGGCCCAACAGTATCCTGCGGTCGGCTATGGCTTGCACTATGAATATGGTTTGTTCCGCCAGTCATTCAAAGAGGGCGCACAACAAGAAGCACCGGATGCGTGGCGTGAGCCTGAAGGTTACCCGTGGGAAGTGGTACGCCCTGACTTAGCGCAAACCATTGGTTTTTATGGCCATGTAGAGGTGATTGAGGACTCAGGGCACACGTACCGTCAGTGGGTGCCGGGCATGAAAATTCAGGCCATGCCCTGGGATCTGCCGATTGTGGGTTATCAAAGCAATACTGTGTACCCATTGCGCCTGTGGGAAGGACGGGCGTTAACGCCGTTTGCCCTTGATGCCTTTAATGACGGTGACTATACCCAGGCTCAGCAATCCGCCATCGCTGCAGGGAATTTGACCAAAGTCTTGTACCCCAACGATAACCACGATGCGGGTAAAACATTGCGCTTAATGCAGCAGTATTTCCACAGTGCAGCTTCTGTATCAGACATTCTCCGTCGTCATCTAGAGGCAGGGCATGCATTGGCCGCATTACCAGACTACGAAACCATTCAGTTGAACGATACTCACCCCACCATCGCTATTCCTGAGCTGATGCGCGTATTGCTGGATGATTATCGTCTGGGCTGGGATGAGGCTTGGTCCATCGCCAGTCGTACCTTTGCTTACACCAACCACACCTTACTGCCCGAAGCGCTGGAAACCTGGAGTGAGGCGTTGATTGCCAGTTTGCTGCCGCGTCATATGGAGATCATTTTTGAGATCAACCATCGCTTCATGCAAGAGGTAGAAGCGAAGTGGCCCGGCGATGTGGCCAAAAAGCAGGTGTTGTCTGTGATTGACGACAAAGGTGAGCGCATGGTGCGCATGGCTAATTTATGTGTGGTTGGCTCTTATGCGGTGAATGGCGTTGCCGCCTTGCATTCTCAGTTGGTTAAGCGTGATTTATTCCCAGAATTTGACGCGCTATACCCAGGGCGCATTCAAAATGTGACCAATGGCATCACACCGCGTCGTTGGTTGAAGTTCTGTAATCCTGATTTGTCCAACTTGATCAGTGAGAAAATCGGTGAGCAGTGGCCAGCGCAATTGGAGCAACTCGAGCAGATTGCACAATACGCGGACGACACTGCTTTTCAAAAGACGTTTATGGATGTCAAAAAGCGCAACAAGCAGCGTTTGGCGGGATGGGTCAAAGAGCACCTCGATATCACCCTAAATACCGATGCGATTTTTGATGTACAAATTAAGCGCCTGCATGAATATAAGCGCCAGCACCTTAATCTATTACACGTCATTTCACTGTACCAGCGCCTCATCAATGAGCCGAATTTCGATATGGCGCCGCGTGTGGTCTTTTTTGCTGCGAAAGCGGCACCTGGCTATGAATTAGCAAAATCGATCATCTATGCGATTAATAAGGTGGCTGAAACCATTAATAATGATCCACGAGTCGGTGACAAGCTCAAAGTGGTATTTATTCCTGATTATCGTGTCAGTATGGCGGAAATCATTATTCCTGCTGCCGATGTGTCTGAGCAGATTTCTATGGCCGGTAAAGAAGCGTCTGGCACGGGGAACATGAAAATGGCACTCAATGGCGCGCTCACCATTGGC
This sequence comes from Salinivibrio siamensis, assembly GCF_001996005.1. GTDB lineage: Bacteria > Pseudomonadota > Gammaproteobacteria > Enterobacterales > Vibrionaceae > Salinivibrio > Salinivibrio siamensis. The sequence goes on from NZ_MUFB01000020.1 coordinate 47,391, forward strand.
ACCATGGATGGCGCGAACGTGGAAATCCGTGAAGAAGTGGGTGACGACAACATCTATATCTTTGGTCTTGATGTCGATGGCGTCACGGCGTTGCGCAAAAAAGGCTATCAGCCTGAAGCGGTCTATCATAGCCAGCCTCTATTGAAGGCTGCCTTGGACAGTCTGTTGGATGAGACGTTTACGCCAGGTCAGCCTGGGGCGTTGCGTCCTGTCTTTGACAGTGTCATGGGTAGCGGCGACCCGTACCTGTGTTTGGCTGACTTTGCCGATTACGTGCGCGCACATAATGACATTGACCGTGATTACCGTGACGCGTCGCAATGGGCACGTAAAGCCATTCTAAACACCGCGCTGGTCGGTAAGTTTAGCTCAGACCGCTCAATTCGCGATTACGTTACTAACATTTGGCAGTTAGAAGCGATTAAGCGCTAATTGCAAAATAATGGGTTAACAACCTCATAGATGGCAGGGAATGAGCCTTGCCATCTAACAATAATGACAACAATATTGCCCAATAAAAGAAGGGGGCAGACCCCTCGGAGAAAGCGATGAAAGAATCTGCATTGAAGACAGTCGCACAAATGGCCAACCTCGCTGATCGCTATATCAGTGCATGGGGCTTAGAAGCGGCCGTGCCGGACAGTACCTTACATGACTTACTAACGTCACTTGGCTATGACACACGAAATGACGAGGCGTTATTGGCATCGGCGGCGAAGAAACATAAAGCGGATGTGCTCGCGCCCGTGCAAGTGGTACAGGAGAATGAGCCAGTCGAAATTGCGCTTCATTTAGGGACCAGTGCGCGAGAAAGTGACTTTAGTTGGCGGTTGGAAACCGAACAGGGCGAGTGCTTTGAGGGTTACTTACAGTCACAAATCGTTCGCGATGAGCGCAGTAATGGCGGCCCATTAGTGTTTAGCCTGCCTTGCTCCCTACCGTGGGGCTATCATCGCCTTTCTGTGATACGTAAACGGCGTCAATCACCGTACCAAATGACGCTCATCATGGCGCCTACTCAATGCTATAAACAACCTGAACTGGATCAACACAAAAAAATGTGGGGCCCGAGTATTCAGCTCTACACACTGCGTACCCCTCACAACTGGGGGATTGGTGATTTTGGTGACTTGAAACAATTGGTCAGTGAGCTCGCCTCGCGTGGCGCGGACTTTGTTGGCCTTAACCCCATTCATGCGTTGTTCCCTGCTAACCCAGAAGCCGCGAGCCCTTATAGTCCCTCATCACGCCGCTGGCTTAATCTTTTGTACATTGATGTGAGCAACGTTCGTGAGTTTTGTTTGAGCGCCCGTGCGCAGCAACTCGTGGGCAGCGCCGAGTTCCAGCGTCGCCTGCAAGCAGTGCGCGACACTCACTGGGTCGATTATAGCGAAGTCGCCGCCCTAAAAATGGCCGTATTGCCTTTGTTGTTTCAAGAGTTTAAGCAACGCGAACTGCTGCAACAGACTCGACGTGGCCGTGCGTTTTTAGACTTTATTGAAAAAGGCGGAGAGAGCTTAAAACAGCAAGCCACCTTTGATGCCTTGCATCAACATTTACGCGCGGAAGACCCTCATGCTTGGGGCTGGCCCGTATTCCCTGAAAAATATCGTCGCTATGAAAATGCAGCGACGCAAGCATTTATCGAGCAGCACAGCGACGACATCCAACTGTACATGTACTTACAGTGGATTGCCGAAGGTCAAATGGAAGAGGTACAAGCCATTGCTGAAGAGCAGGGGATGTCGCTGGGCTTGTACCGTGATCTCGCTGTTGGGGTGTCAGACGCGGGAAGCGAAACCTGGTCGGACAACTCGCCCTTAGTACTGGATGCCAGTATCGGTGCGCCGCCGGATGTGTTGGGACCTCGGGGGCAAAACTGGGGCTTACCGCCATTTGATCCGCAAGCACTGAAACACACTGGCTATCATGCCTACATCGAGTTGTTGCGGGCCAATATGCGTCATTGTGGGGCGTTGCGTATCGATCATGTACTGGGCTTGCTGCGCTTATGGTGGATCCCTAAGGGGAAAAATGCCACCGAGGGCGCTTACTTGTACTATCCCGTTAAAGACATGCTCGCGATTTTAGCGCTTGAGTCGCACCGTCATCAATGCAGTGTGATTGGCGAGGACTTGGGGACGGTCCCAGATGAAATTGGTGCGTTACTTGCCGATGCGGGCGTGCATTCCTACAAGGTATTCTTCTTTGAAACTTCAGAAGAAGACGGGGGCTTTATTTCTCCGGCGCACTATACCGAGCAGGCGATGGCGACGCTTTCCACCCATGATATGCCAACCATTCGTGGCTTTTGGCATTGCGRCGATTTAAAACTGGGTCAAGAGCTCGGCCTATACCCAGATGAAGCGCAACTTCAACAATTGTTTGATGATCGTTTGAAAGCCAAGCAGGGCATTTTAGACAGTGTGCGCTGGCATGGCATGCTACCAGATGGGGTTGGGGGCGATGCGCGTTATGTGCCGATGGATGATCACTTGTGCCGCGCGTTGCAATTGCATGTTGCCGCTGGCAAGTCAGCACTATTAAGCGTCCAGTTGGAAGACTGGTTGGAGATGGACAAGCCCGTCAATATCCCTGGTACGGTAGACGAATATCCCAACTGGCGGCGTAAGCTTTCGGCCAGTTTGGAAACGCTCTTTAGCCGTGAAGAGTTGAATCAACTTGCCAGAGACTTATCTCGGATGCGCATGCAAGCGAGTCGGCAAACGGCGTAACCACCATACCATGCTCTAACGCTCTATCCTCAGTGCCAGCCAACACGCATAGGATGGAGCGTTTTTTTATATAAGGAGTCGCTGATGCCAGATTCTTCCATTTCAATACTGCCCCAGTCTATTCAGCCTGATCATTTTGCAATTGATATGGCTGCTTTATATAACCCGAGAGTTGCACATCAGCAAATGAGCGCGCATCCGGTGACGTTACCCGTCGCGGGCAAACCGGTCGAGGGTGTACGGTTTGTGCTCTTTGCGCCTCATGCACAATCAGTGAGTGTGATCGGTGATTGGAACCAATGGCAGGCAGAGGCTGGAAGCCTTATTGCCATCGAAGATGGATTTTGGGTGGGGTTTGTCGCTCATCTTGGCCTTAATCAACGCTACAAATATGCGTTAACGGGTCCCGATGGGCAATGTTTACCGCACAAAGCCGATCCTTATGGTGCGTATGCTGAACAATACCCGTCATTTGCTTCTCTGACCTATGATCAACATGCTTATCAATGGCATGATCAGCAGTGGCAAGACCGCCCCGTGACTGAAAAACATACGCAAGCGCTCTCTTTTTATGAGCTTCACCTTGGTTCGTGGCAGCGAGATGCATCGGGTCAGTGTCTGGGCTATCGTGAGCTTGCTCACCGTTTAGTCCCTTACTTGGTGGAAATGGGTTATACCCATGTAGAGCTGATGCCAGTCAGTGAGCATCCTTTTTATGGTTCTTGGGGCTATCAGCCAGTGGGGCTTTTCGCGCCGACTAGCCGCTATGGTTCGCCGGATGATTTTAAGTACTTGGTGGATTGTTGCCACCAAGCGGGCATTGGCGTCATTCTCGACTGGGTGCCGGGGCATTTCCCTACCGATGATCATGGATTGGCCTATTTCGATGGTACGCCCTTATATCATGACCCCGATCCACGACGTGGCTGGCACAACGACTGGCATTGTCATCTCTACGATATGGGTAAAGAGCATGTGCGCCGCTTTTTGGTGAATAATGCGCTGTATTGGCTCGATCAGTTTCACATTGATGGTTTGCGTGTCGATGCCGTCGCGTCGATGCTTTATCTCGATTACTCGCGTGAGCAGGATCAATGGGTCCCCAACGTGGATGGCGGCAACGAGAACTACGACGCCATTGCCACGTTAAAATGGATGAACGAGTCGGTTTATCACTATTTTCCCAATGCGATGACGATTGCCGAAGAATCGACCACATTTCCCGGGGTCTCTTCGCCAATTTATGCGGGTGGCCTGGGTTTCGGGTTTAAATGGAACATGGGTTGGATGAATGACAGTTTACGTTATATCCGTGAAGAGCCGGTGTATCGATGCTATCACCACGACACGCTAACATTTCCATTGGTTTACGCTTTTGGCGAGAACTATGTACTGCCTTTGTCTCATGATGAAGTGGTGTATGGAAAAGGCTCATTGATGGGAAAAATGCCTGGTGACGAGTGGCAGCAAACGGCGAACTTACGTGCCTATTTGGGCTACATGTATGGCCAGCCGGGGAAAAAACTCAATTTTATGGGCACGGAGATGGGTCAGACTGCAGAGTGGAACCATGACAGCCAGCTTGAATGGCATTGGCTGCAATACGGTCGCCATCAAGGTATCCAAGCATGGGTGAAAGCGCTGAACCACCTGTATGTCTCAACGCCGGCGCTGCATCGCCTCGACTGCGATCCGGCAGGATTTGAGTGGCGGTTAAAAGACGCTGCAGATATTAGCGTGATAGCCCATGAGCGGCTTGGCGATGACGGCTCGCGGATGCTGGTGGTGAGTAACTTCACCCCTGTCCCCCGGGATGGTTTTCAGCTGGGTGTGCCGAAGAGTGGCGACTACCAATTGGTATTAAACTCGGATGATGAGGCGTTTTGGGGCAGTGGGTATCCCGTTTACGCAGCGCTTAGCACCGATAAAAGCGCGGCGCACGACCAGCCTCAATCGCTAACATTAAATCTCCCCCCATTAGCCACTGTGTTTTATTGCTGGCAAGGGTGAAGGTACGGAGCCCTTTGGGCGACAAAATGAAGATTGCGCCAAGTTAATCCTTGGCGTTTTTTCTGTCTGAATCGGTACCATAAAAAAGGCCGCGAATGCGGCCTAGTCGTAGTCTCTTACAAGGTGATATTAGGCTGCGTCTTCTTCATCAACGAAGGTGACGCCATTTTCGCGATGCAGGCGTTTACACGCTCGACCGTCACTGTGGAACAAATGGCAGCGATGGGCTGGAATACCAATGGCGTACTTCTCGCCGGGTTCAATCTCAACGGTATCGAGTTGGCGATAGATCACGTCTGCGTCTGCACTTTCAAGGTTGAGATAAATTTGCGTCTCGTTGCCTAGCTTCTCGACAATGGTCGCTTCCCCTTCAATTTGCGCATCGCCGTCTTTGGCGGCCACCAAATGCTCAGGACGAATGCCGAGAGACATGCGATCGCCGCGCGTGACGGTTTTGCCATCGACAGGTACCCAGAAACTGGCACCTTCACTGAGCTGCACTTTGACACGGTTTGGCTCAACATCCTCAATAAAGACACTCATAAAGTTCATTTTGGGTGAGCCGATAAACGACGCGACAAAGCGGTTTTGAGGGTAATGATAAAGCTCTAGCGGTTTGCCAACCTGCGCCACACGGCCTTCATCTWGTACCACGATTTTATCTGCCATGGTCATGGCTTCGATCTGATCGTGGGTCACATAAATCATGGTACAGCCAAGCTGACGTTGTAATTTGGTAATTTGTGCGCGCATCTGCACGCGTAACCCTGCATCGAGGTTGGAAAGTGGCTCATCGAGGAGGAAGACACGAGGTTGAGACACCAAGGTGCGGCCAATCGCGACACGCTGACGTTGTCCCCCGGACAAAGACTTGGGTTGTCTGTCGAGTAAGTGGCCGAGTTGTAAGATCTCCGCCGCTTGATGGACGCGCTTATCGACTTCCGCTTTGTTCGTTTTGGCCAGTTTTAGGCCAAAAGACATGTTGTCATAAAGATTTAGGTGGGGATACAACGCGTAAGATTGAAACACCATTCCCACGCCGCGTTTAGAAGGCTCTATTTCATTGACGCGTTGCTCATCAATATAAAGATCGCCCGATGTAATATCTTCTAATCCGGCAACGCAGCGTAATAAAGTGGATTTACCGCAACCAGATGGACCGACAAAAACAACAAATTCGCCGTCTTTAATCTCTAGGTCAACGTTTTTTGAAATCATTACATCGTTGTCATACGCTTTACAAACGTTTTTAAACGTGACACTTGCCATGTCGCTCGCCCTCAATCGCTTTTCATTAATTCGGCTCAATACGCATTATAGGTGGTTGTGTTATTCAATATCGGCCATTTTTGAGCGTTATCTTTTTTGTTGAACGCTGTTTGGTCATTGATTAAGCACATTGGATAGGTTCCACCCGATGCTTTTTTGATGACAGCAGTGTCGCGTATCTGCGCAAGCGGTACATCCTCCCGGGGGAAATTATTGCAGGGGGAGTAGGCGGGGAGGAGGATGATCTCCTCCCTAATTTAGTTTGAGGGCGTACATCACAAAATGATTAGCAAATTAGTTGAAGTTGATCACGTACCGTTTATTTTTGTGAGCCGCATCATTAGCGACGAGCGATATGGATCACGAATTCGCTCGCACAGGCGTAGGGCGTAGAAGCCAGGATGATGAGGAATGCGCGGGAATTACCCATGATAGACCGTGAAATACAGCTCATCCTCCATGGAATCGTGCTACACCTCAGTAGAAGAAGGATAGAAAGATGAAAAAATCACTTAGCGCTGTTGCTCTCGGTACCCTCATTGCACTGGGTTCATTTGGCGCACACGCCAATATCGAAGAAGGCCAACTGACGATTTGGATTAACGGTGATAAAGGCTATAACGGCCTAGCAGAAGTGGGTGACCGCTTTGAGCAAGACACGGGGATTCCTGTGACCGTTGTTCACCCTGATGGTTTGCAGGACAAGTTCCCGCAAACGGCGTCAACGGGCGATGGTCCAGATATTGTTTTTTGGGCGCATGACCGTTTTGGCGGCTACGCAGAGTCAGGCCTGTTGGCAGAAATTCGCCCTTCAGACCGTCTAAAAGAAGGCATGGTCGACTTTGCTTGGGATGCGGTGAAATACAAAGGCAAATACGTTGGCTACCCAGTGGCAGTAGAATCGCTTTCCCTTATCTACAACAAAGATTTGGTGCCAAACCCGCCAGAAACGTGGCAAGACGTGGTTGAGATGGATGCCAAGCTCAAAGAGCAGGGTAAGTCAGCCATCATGTGGAACTTAAAAGAACCCTACTTTACATGGCCATTAATGGCGGCTGATGGCGGCTACGCGTTTAAGCAAACGGCAAACGGCTATGATGTTAAAGACGCGGGTATCAATAACCAAGGTGTGCATGACGCGCTACATTTCATGAAGCAGATGGTCAAAGATGGCGTGATTTCATCAGATATGGACTACTCGGTTTCTGAGTCTTCTTTTAACCAAGGTGACACAGCGATGACCATTAACGGCCCATGGTCGTGGGGCAACATCGAAAAGTCAGGTATCAATTATGGTGTCACCACCTTACCTACCTTCCAAGGTGAAGCGTCCAAGCCTTTTGTTGGTGTGCTTAGTGCCGGTATTAGCACCGCGTCGCCAAACAAAGCGCTGGCGGTCGAGTTTTTGGAAAACTATCTGTTGACTAATGACGGCCTCTCGATGGTGAATGCTGATAAACCTCTGGGTGCGGTGGCGTTGAATAGTTATCAGGCGGAACTTGCCAAAGATCCGCGTATTGCGGCAACCATGGAAAACGCCAAACATGGCGAAGTGATGCCGAATATTCCACAAATGAATGGGTTCTGGGCAGCTGCCAAAAACGCCATCATTAATGTGGTCGATGGCCGTCAAAGCGTCGAGGAAGCACTCGACGATGCGGAAACGCAAATGGTCAAATAAGCTCTATCTGCAGGGGGGGCTTGCCTCCCTGCATTTTTTAAAAACTATGTGAGTAGCGTTCCTTATGCAGTCAGTCCAAGGTTCCCAAGCTATGACAACGTCAGGCTCTTCTTTGCCCAGCAGCACAAAAGCGTTCATAAAATGGGCGTTACTGGCTACTGTGGCCATTATCAATGGCTATGCCACCGTCTTGATGTATTCGCGTGGTGAAACCGCCTTTGCCCTGTTAACTGTGGTATTAACCGCACTAGCGCTGTACATTTTTGGCAGTAAAAAAACATACGCCCATCGCTATATCTATCCAGGTATCGCGGGGATGATCCTCTTCATTATTTTTCCGTTGGTTTATACCGTCGGGCTGTCATTCACCAACTATAGCGCCAAAAACCAACTCTCTTTTGAGCGCGCCCAGTCCGTATTACTAGAGCGAACCTTTCAAAGTGGCGACAGCTATCCTTTCTCTTTGTATCAAACGGATCAAGGTGTCCGTATTGTGGTGGAGGGCGAGAACACACGCTATGCTACCAAGCCATTTGAATTTGCAACACTGGCCGATGAAAACTTGTCACTTAGCCCGATTGACAGTGTTGAGGGACAAAAAGCGTCACTCCGCGATGTGATTCAAAATCGAGAGGTGCTCGGTAATCTAGATTTACAATTGTCAGATGATCAAACCATTCGTATGAGCGGGTTACGTAAGTTCGCCGCCATTCAGCCTTTGTATAGTTTGCAAGAGGATGGTCGCACGCTGATCAATAATAAGACGGGTGAGACACTCAAACCCAATGATGAGGTAGGGTATTACCAACCGGTTAATGCTTCGGGTGAGTTTGTTGACGACACGGTGTCGCCCGGTTATGTGGTGCAAATTGGCACCGATAACTTTGAGCGTGTCTGGACAGATGAGGGGATTAAAGAGCCCTTTATTGGCATCTTTATTTGGACGATTGTTTTTTCTGTACTCACCGTTGTGTTTACCCTCTTTATCGGTTTGATATTGGCGAGCTTGGTGCAGTGGGAAGAGCTGAAAGGCAAATCGATCTACCGTTTATTATTGATCCTGCCTTATGCGGTGCCAGCCTTTATTTCGATTCTGATTTTCCGCGGTTTGTTTAACCAAAGCTTTGGTGAAATCAACATGGTATTGGAAGCCCTGTTTGGCATCAGTCCGAATTGGTTCTCTGACCCGTTCTTGGCGCGGAGCATGGTGTTAACTGTCAATACCTGGCTTGGTTTCCCTTATATGATGATCCTCTGTATGGGCTTGCTTAAAGCGATCCCCGATGATCTCTACGAAGCATCAGCGATTGACGGCGCGAATTTCATTCAGAACTTCACCCGTATTACGCTGCCGATGATGATTAAACCATTAACACCGTTGCTGATTGCCGCTTTTGCCTTTAACTTCAATAACTTTGTGATGATTATGCTGTTAACAGAAGGTGGGCCAAATCGCATTGGCACCACTGAGCCGGCCGGTTATACCGACTTGCTGGTCAGCTACACCTATCGCATCGCCTTTGAAGGCAGTGGTGGTCAAGACTTTGGCTTGGCAAGTGCCATCGCCACACTGATTTTCTTGATTGTCGGGGCATTGGCGTTAATCAACCTCCGCATGACGCAGAAAAACGAGCACTGAGGGACSTAAATATGGCAATGGTACAAGGTAAATCCTTAAAATATCGCGTCTGGGCAACCCATATTGGCTTGTGCTTRTTYTTGGCGCTGATCCTATTCCCGCTGTTAATGATTATTGCGATTTCATTCCGTGAAGGGAATTTCGCCACCGGGAGTTTGATCCCGAAAAATCCATCACTTGAACATTGGAAATTAGCATTGGGCTTCCCGGTAACTAATCCGGATGGCTCGGTCACGCCACCGCCGTTTCCCGTTCTATTATGGCTGTGGAATTCGGTAAAAGTGGCCGGGATCACCTCGCTGTTTATCGTGGTGCTCTCAACCACCTCGGCGTACGCCTTTGCTCGTATGCGATTTAAAGGCAAGCAAACCATCTTGAACGCGATGATGATCTTCCAGATGTTCCCAGCGGTGTTGGCATTGGTGGCTATCTACGCCTTGTTTGATAAGTTGGGGCAGTACATTCCGTTCTTGGGGCTCAACACGCACGGTGGCTTGATCTTTGCCTACTTGGGCGGGATTGCATTACACGTTTGGACCATTAAAGGTTACTTCGAGAGCATTGATGGTTCATTGGAAGAAGCCGCAGCACTGGATGGCGCCACCCCATGGCAGGCGTTCAGGCTGGTGCTGCTTCCGCTCTCCGTGCCTATCTTGGCTGTGGTTTTTATTCTGTCGTTTATCATGGCGGTAGGTGAGGTGCCAGTTGCTTCGATTCTGTTGTCGGATGTTGATTCGTATACCTTGGCGGTCGGCATGCAGCAGTACTTGTATCCGCAGAACTATCTGTGGGGCGATTTCGCGGCCGCAGCCGTGCTTTCAGCGGTACCGATCACAGGTGTTTTCTTACTCGCCCAACGCTGGTTAGTGGGTGGTTTGACGGCTGGTGGTGTGAAAGGGTAAAGTCTTACGTCGTCTGGCGAAGCAAGAACCCTAAAGTAAAGGCAGCTAACATTAGCTGCCTTTTTGATGTGGGTAATATTGGGCTACAGCCAGTCACCGTCAATGCAGACTACAAAGTGCTTGCCTGCCAATATCAGGGATGGCTCGGGTGTGGTGATAGTCGTTTCATTGGTTGCGCTGTCACAGACAATACGCCACTGATGATTTGGTGGAAGCCGTAGGTTGTGCGCGGTGTCGCCGCTGTTAATGGCAATGAGCAGTGATTGACCCGCGTCAGAATGATGCGCACCGAGTGTGATCTGACAGCTGAGTGCTTGCAGGCTTGGCCATTGATGATCTTGAATAGGATCGCCATTCGGATGTCGCCACACAATCTGATTGCAATGGCGCTGTGTGCCACTTAACGCATCGATAAAGCGCGGTATGATAGCATTGCGACGTGCAATCATGGTGGCAAGCCAGTTTGACCAAACATGATCCTGCGTTTGCCAGTTTAACCAACTGATGGGGTTGTCTTGGCAATAGGCATTGTTGTTTCCCTGTTGCGAGTGCCCTAAAACATCGGCCATTAGAATGTGCGGCGTCCCCAGCGAGAAGAGGGTGCTCGCCATCATATTCCTTTTTTGCCGGGTTCTTATCTCAATAATATCAGTATTGTTTGTGGATCCTTCAACACCATAGTTGGCGGAGCGATTATCGCCATGGCCATCTCGGTTGTTCTCGCCATTGGCGTGATTATGCCGCTTGGCATAACTGACCACATCCTGCAGGGTAAAGCCATCATGATAGGTGATGTAGTTGATGGGTAGGTGATCCGGCCAATACGCTGCGCTGAAAAAGTCGCGTGATCCCATCAATCGCGTGGCGAAATCCTGTAGCATACCTGGCTCTCCTCGCCATAAACTGCGCGTGATGTCGCGGATTTTGTCGTTACATTCAGCCCAGTTAACCGGAAATTGTCCTAGCTGATACCCATCGGGGCCTATATCCCATGGTTCCGCAATCAATTTGACCTTAGAAAGGATCGGATCTTGGGCGATGGCATGGAAAAAGGCATTGTGGGGATCAAAGGTATCGCCGTCTCGCCCTAAGATGGCGGCGAGGTCGAACCGAAACCCATCCACGTGATAGTCGGTAACCCACATCCGTAAGGTGTCGAGCACCTGCTTCAGGGCAGCAGGATGGCGTATATCAATGGTATTGCCACAGCCGGTATGGTTGCGCAGTCGTTGGCCATCATGTAAGTACATGGCATGATCAAGCGCTTTATAATGAAGAATCGGCCCACCTTCTCCGCCTTCCGCCGTGTGATTAAACACCACGTCTAGAATGACTTCGATGTCGTGGCGGTGTAGTTCGCGTATTGCCGTTTTCAGCTCGTTAACCGCATTTTTTTCCGCGTAGCGTGGATCCGGTGCCATCCAAACGTATGGGTTGTAGCCCCAGTAGTTGGTTTTTTGCTGGCTGAGTAAATGCGGCTCCGGTAAGCAACAGGTAATCGGCAGCAGTTGCAGGCAATTAATCTGATGTTGTTGATAGAACGCCAACATCGCTGGTGACACCAAGCCTAAATAACGTCCTTGCTGTGTTGGCGAGACATCTGGGTGCTGTTGAGTTAGCCCTTTAACATGGGTTTCGAAAATCGCAGTGTCTCGTATGGCGCGCTGAGGCGATGACACGCCTTGCCAATCAAAAGACTCATGATCGACGACTTGGCAGCGCGCCAGCAATGTGCTTTGCGATGGTGAATAAGGAGGCTGATAGCGTAAGGGACCAGTCACCGCTTGCGCATACGGATCGGCCAAGTACCATGTTTGACCATCCTGTAAGACCTCAAAGCTGTATTCTTGCCCTGCAACGACATCAGCAACATCTTGTGTCCAGTAGCCACGCTTATATTCGTGCATAGCGATCCGCTGAGGTTGGTGCGCTTGATGCCACAATAGTAAATGTACGCCGTCCTGGTCTGGCGCATACAGTGTAAACCGACAGCCTGATGGGTGTAATTGCGCCCCTAATACATAAGGAGATGGGAAACAAACCGACATAACTAACACCGTTAAATGAGACGAGTCGCTATTAGAG
>NZ_MUFB01000021.1 GCF_001996005.1 Salinivibrio siamensis
ATATAAGGGATAAAAAAAGTACTAACCTCTATGTGATTGAATTTTTAGTAATCGATTACTCGATAAGTGCTCTTTTTAGTAGTGATAAGCATCGTTTGTGAATTTTTATTCATTTATAGCAGTAAAGAGAGTAGAAGGTTCTCTTTATAATTAGGAGTTATATAAAAATGGAAAGCATAATTATCCAGCGATTAATCAGGCCATAGTGGAAGCAGGCTGAAGAGTAAGATGATAATTTTGTGTACTCTCCGAGCGTTTGTTAACCCAACGCATACCAAGAGGGTGTGTTTTGTGGTGTATTGGAGAGACTATTCATATTGGATTGTCATGTAAGTGTGGCTATGGAAGTAGAAGAGATCTATCGGCGAGACTTAAACCTGCTGGTTGCACTGCGCATTTTAGTCGAGGAGCGTAGTGTGAGTCGTGCGGCAATGCGCTTAAACTTGAGCCAATCGGCAATGAGTCGCGTGTTAGGACGGTTGCGTGATTTGTTAGCTGACCCATTGTTTAGTCGTCAGGGGCAGTCGCTTATCCCGACAGAAAAAGCGTTGTCAGTCAATCGTGCTCTGGATGAACCGCTCGCATCGTTACAGCAAATGTTAGCACCGAGTGATTTTAACCCCGGCACGTGTGATCATACCTTTACCATCGCGACAACTGACTATGCGATGCAAACAATCTTGCCATTTGCGCTGCCGCGTATCTATCAGGAAGCCCCTCAAGTGGCATTTGATTTTCAACCGTTGCAGAACGAACAGTTAAAAGAGCAATTGACATACGGCCGAGCGGATTTGGCTATTTGTCGGCCGAGTAACCCGCTTGATCCCCTTCATCATGAGACGCTTGGGCGGGTTGGGGTACAATGCTTGGTCTCACAGCAGCATCCACTGGCAGGAAAGTCCATGACGCTGGATGACTATTTGCGATTCCCCCATGCGATGATTGCCATCAGTGATGGGGTGAAAGCACTGATTGAAAGCGCGCTAGCTGATAAACCGAAACGAAGAATGGTGCTCCGAGCTTACCACTTAGAGGCAGCACTCGCGATTATCGACACGATGCCTTTAATTATTACCGTGCCAGCTGACCTGGCTTATCTCGTCGCGGAGCGTCATCAACTGGTGGTAAAGTCGCTACCATTTCATTTTACCCCCTTTGACTACTCGATGATTTGGCATCCACGCTGTGAATATTCACCTGAACATGAGTGGCTACGAAGTGTGGTGAAAGAGGAGTGCGGGAAGTTGATAGCGAAGCGAGTCGAAGACATACAGTTAGACCAAGTAAGGCTCTAATGAGCCTTACTTGCGAGTACTCAGACTATTAAAGCTTTATCACGGTGCGACCAGAGATTTGTCCTCTAATAATTTTTTCTGCAAATTCAGGAGCCTCACTTAAATTGATCTCATGGCACGCTTGCTCAAAGTAGCTCTCAGGCAAGTGGTTTACCAATGCTTGCCACGCGGCGATGCGCTTTTTTCTTGGGCAGCTGACGGAGTCAATGCCTTGTAGGCGTACATTACGAAGAATGAACGGCATGACGCTGGTAGGAAGGTCAAACCCACCGGCTAAGCCACAGGCAGCCACAGTACCGCCATATTTGACTTGGCTGAGTGTTTTAGCCAAGACTTTGCTGCCTACGGTATCAATAGCGCCTGCCCAGCATTGTTTTTCTAATGGTTTTGCCGGTGTTTCCATCGTACTGCGTTCAATAATCTCTGAGGCGCCTAATGCTGTGAGGAACGGTTGGTTCTCGTCAGCTCGGCCTGTGACTGCGCCGACTTGGTAGCCGAGTTGAGCTAATAAGGTGATCGCGACCGATCCCACACCACCACTGGCTCCTGTAACCAATATCGGTCCATCTTCTGGTTTGATATTGGCATCGAGTAAGGCCTGAACACAGAGCATGGCGGTTAAGCCAGCGGTACCTACCATCATGGCTTGCTTAGGTGTCAGTGCATCGGGCAAAGGAACAAGCCAATCGGCTTTTAAACGCGCTTTTTGAGCCATTCCGCCCCAATGGGTTTCACCGACCCCCCATCCTGTCAGAACGACATGGTCGCCTTCTTGGTAGCGGCTGTCTTCAGAGTGGATTACCTGACCAGCAAGATCAATGCCTGGTACCATAGGAAATTCGCGAACAATTTTCCCTTTGCCAGTGATAGCCAAGCCATCTTTATAGTTAAGGGATGAATAATCGACAGCAACGAGTACGTCACCATCAGGGAGTTGAGACTCATCAAGTTGCTCGAGAGATGGAAGGGTTTGCTTGTTTTCTTGCTTAAGAACGAGCGCATTAAACATATCAGTCTCCTAGACGATAGCAATGGTGGAATGGCTCTCAGTCTAACGCTGACACATCTATGAACTAAATGAAACTTAAGCATTGCCTGTATGCGTTTTAGTCATGACTTGCTCGCTTGAGAGTAACGATGTGCTACTTTCCCAGCTTGTATCACAGGTATGTAGCTCACTGGCATACAATGTGGCGACCCAGGGCGAGATTGCGAACGCTTTTTGACCTGCTCTTTGCTTCATTGTGTGCGGTTATTGTGGGGGTTAAACAGATATTAGATGCAACCCCTCCATATAAAAGCTGGTTGGATTCAGTATCGATTTATATTTGGTTATTTGATTCAAGCGTCCGAAAGGGCGCTTTTTTGTTAGAGGTCGCTGTCACCACAAGAGCCGTAAGGTACAATCTCCCCAATTTTCGTCAGTTTGATTATAAGAACTTATGACCAACAACAACTTCTCCCAAACCGCTGCCTTCATTTGGTCGGTGGCTGACCTGCTTCGCGGTGACTTCAAACAATCTCAATACGGCCGTGTGATCCTGCCATTTACCCTGCTTCGTCGTCTTGAGTGTGTGCTTGAGCCAAGCAAAGATGCCGTGGTTGCCGAATATGAGCGCATCAAAGCGATGAGCCTGCCAGAGGATGCGCAGGAAAAGTTCTTGCTGCGTGCAACAAAATCGCCAGCTCAGCCTGATGGTTTGTCATTCTTTAATACCTCGCCAATGAACCTTGGCAAGATGGGACAAAGCAACATCAAGGCGAACCTTGATAAATACGTGCAGTCATTCTCAAAAGATGCGCGGGAGATCTTCGAGCACTTCAAGTTTGATGAATTTGTCGGGCTGCTGGAAGATGCCAACCTGCTTTACAAAGTGGTGAAGACATTCGCCACCACCGACCTTAGCCCAAGGAAAATCTCAAACTATGAGATGGGCTTGGTGTTTGAAGAGTTGATCCGCCGTTTTGCGGAGAGCTCGAATGAAACGGCGGGTGAGCACTTTACGCCGCGTGATATCGTGCGCCTGACCACCTCGTTGGTCTTTATGGCCGATGATCAGGCGCTCAGCCAAGATGGGATTATTCGTACCATTTACGATCCAACCGCCGGTACGGGCGGTTTCTTGTCTTCAGGCATGGAGTATGTGGCGGAGATGAACCCTAACGCGGTGATGCGCGCGTTTGGTCAAGAGCTAAACCCAGAATCCTACGCGATTTGTAAAGCCGATATGCTGATCAAAGGGCAAGACGTTGACCGAATCAAGCTAGGTAATACCTTATCCAATGATCAACTGCCTGCCGACAAATTTGATTATATGTTGTCCAACCCGCCGTTTGGAGTGGATTGGAAAAAAATTGAAAGTGACATCAAAGATGAGCACCAGCAAAAAGGCTTTGATGGGCGCTTTGGCGCAGGCTTACCGCGTGTGTCTGATGGTTCGCTGCTGTTCTTGATGCACCTTATCAGCAAAATGCGTGACAAGAAGACTACGGACAACCAAGTTACCGATGGTGGTCGTATCGGCATTATCCTCAATGGTTCACCACTCTTTACCGGTGGCGCGGGTAGCGGTGAGAGTGAAATACGCCGCTACATCCTTGAAGCGGATCTACTTGAAGCGATTGTCGCGCTGCCAACCGACATGTTCTACAACACCGGCATTGCGACCTATGTTTGGGTACTGACTAACAAGAAAGACCCAGAGCGTAAAGGCAAGGTGCAGCTTATCAACGCGGCTAACCTCAGCACGAAAATGCGTAAATCATTAGGATCTAAGCGTCACTATTTAACGGATGACGAAATTCGCACCATCACCAAAAACTTTGGTGACTTTGAAGAAATTGATACATTGACCCAAGATGGTGTGACGGACAATAAAAAACACTTCGCCAGCAAAATCTTTAATACGCATGAGTTTGGCTATCGTCGCCTCACCATCGAGCGTCCATTGCGTCTCTCCGCA
The DNA here is from genome assembly GCF_001996005.1 of Salinivibrio siamensis. GTDB lineage: Bacteria > Pseudomonadota > Gammaproteobacteria > Enterobacterales > Vibrionaceae > Salinivibrio > Salinivibrio siamensis. The sequence continues at coordinate 4,259 of NZ_MUFB01000021.1, forward strand.
CAAATCACCGATGAAGCAGTAGAATCATTGCGCTTTGCACCTAAGCCGTTTAATGCCGTCATGCAGGCGGTCTTTGAGCAATTTGGCACTGAGTGGACGGAAGACACCTACGGCTCATTGATTGACGTGGAAAAGGAAGTTCGCGTCTTGATCAAAGCCGACTTCCCAGAGCTGAAAGAAAAGCAAATCAAAGACGTGCTGGATAGCAAGCTGTGGCTCAATCAAAAAGCCCTGATGGATGCGGCAAAAGCCCTGCAAATTGCTGTGGGTGACAGTCTTGGTGGAAAATCGCAGCAATCCGACGATTTCAACCAGTTTGAACTGACGCTAAAAGGCGCGTTCAAGGCTACAGGCATCAAGTTCGATGCCAAGCAGAAGAAGCAATTTATTGATGCGGTAACGTGGAAGAACCAAGATGCCGAACCTGTGATCAAAAAAGTGCTGAAAGAAGAGGCACAGCCGCTATACGGTGCATTTGATTACAAAGGCAAAGTGGTTGAGTTCCAACAAGATGGCGAACTGCGTGATAACGAGAATGTACCGCTTGACCCAAGTGTCACCACCATTCGCTTGATTGAGAGATACTTTGCACGCGAGGTGCAACCACACGTTGCCGATGCGTGGATCAACGCGGATAAGCGTGATGAAAAAGACAATGAGATTGGTGTGGTGGGTTATGAGATCCCATTCAACCGCCATTTCTATGTTTACCAACCACCACGTGCACTGGAAGCCATTGATGCTGAGTTGGATGCGGTCAGTGCAGATATTATGAAGTTACTGCAAGAGGTGCATTCGTGATCCATATGTATCGTCTAATTGCTTCATTTCGTGTTGCTAAACGGTTTTGTCAACAATTTTACTTGACTAAAAATGACGGTGTGGTCGATAATGTTACTAACACGCCCACCAAGCCTATGCACTGCAAGCTCAAATTGAGTGGGCTTTTTTCTGCCTATAATTTTCCTCAACTGGCTATTTGTTTCGCACCACTCATGGAGGCGAACTGATGGCAACCTTTACCAAAACCGCTAAAGCATTAGATGAACAAATCGCTTTGTTGCAAGAGCGTGGTCTAACAATTCGCGATCCAGAACGCGCCAAGCGTTACCTTGAGGTGATTAGCTTCTTTCGTCTTTCTAGCTACATGCGCCCTTTCCAAGTACCGAATGATCAGACTCACCAGTTTAAAGCTGATGCAGAGTTTAAATCAGTGGTTGAATTGTATGCTTTTGATCGTGAATTGCGCTTACTTATCATGGATGCGATTGAGCGCGTTGAAGTCGCTGTACGCGCAACATTTAATAACCATATGGGGACGAAATACCAAACCGAAGAACCGCATAGCGGCTCACATTGGTACTTGAACGAATCTCTGTTTAAGCGTGATTACAACCATAAGCGGATGTTGAGTGAGGTCGAACGATGCCAAAGTCGTGACACCAGCGATTTGCAAAAAGACATCAATAAGATTAACCGCAGCAGACAAAGCAAAGAAGAAAAAGCAAACAGGATTGAGAAAAGAGTGCGTGAGCGCTACCCACGCTTTTATCAGCACAACTATCAACATCCACGCTTGATGCCAAGCTGGGCAATGGTCGAAGAGTTGACCTTCGGCACCATATCACACCTCTATGAAGGGCTAGCGAAAGATGCTGATCGTAAAGGCATCGCCAAACGTTTTGATGTACCTCAAGAAGTGTTTGAGAGTTGGCTGCGTACCCTTAACTTTGTTCGTAACTGTTGCGCGCACCATAGTCGTCTGTGGAACCGTGAACTTTCTATACCGCCCAAAGTGCCTCATGGCGAGCACTGGCAGCTTCCGCATCGATTAGAGCCAAGCAAGGTGCAACCTAGCCGTCGTATCTATATGGTGATGTTGATGCTGGCGCATTTGATGCGGCAAATTAGCCCAGATAGCCAGTGGCATAACAAAGTCAAAGCTTTAGTAACCGTAATGTACCCAAATGTGCCTCTCGCACCGATGGGATTCCCTGAAGATTGGCGTACACATATTTTTTGGGGTGGGGAAGATGAGTAAGTATCAGGCGTATCCAAAATACGAACCAATAAACGCAGAGTGGCTGAGCGAGATTCCGATAGGTTGGAGTACAACACCACTTAAACATGTCGCAAGTATCAACATGGGTCAATCGCCAAGTTCGGACGATTGCAATATTGATGGTATTGGTGTTCCTTTCTTACAAGGTAACGCTGAGTTTGGTGTTAAATCTCCGACAGAAAAGCAATTCTGCCCTATTCCCAAAAAAGTGGCTAAGGCAGGAGATTTGCTGTTTTCCGTTCGTGCTCCAGTAGGGTCACTGAATTTCGCCAATAAGGATTTTGGTATAGGTAGGGGACTTTGCAGTATTAGAGGAACCAATGCGATATCGCAATCTTTTCTTTGGTGGGTATTGCCATCATATAAATATCAATTTGATGCAATAGCAACAGGAAGTACATTTGAGGCAGTATCTGCGGAAGAGGTAGGAAATCTCAACTTAGCGTTACCACCTATTCTCGAACAAACCCAAATCGCCAACTTTCTCGATCACGAAACCGCCAAAATCGATACCTTGATCGAAAAGCAGCAGCAACTGATTAAACTGCTGAAAGAAAAGCGCCAAGCGGTGATCAGCCATGCGGTGACCAAAGGGTTGAACCCACAAGCACCAATGAAGGATTCTGGTGTTGAGTGGTTAGGGGAAGTGCCTGAGCATTGGGTGACTAAAAGCTATCGTTATGCCTGTAGGATATATCGTGGAAAATTTGGGCATCGTCCTCGCAATGATCCTGCCTTTTATGATGGTGATTATCCTTTTATTCAAACAGGCGATGTTGCTAGAGCTGGCAAAATGATCACTACCTATAGCCAAACGCTGAACGAGAAAGGTAAAGAAGTTAGCCAGTTGTTCCCTTCTGGCACCTTGGTGATGGCTATTGCTGCAAATATTGGTGATACCGCAATACTGGGTTTTGAGGCTTATGCGCCTGATAGTGTTGTTGGTTTTAAGCCCTATGCCGACCTTGATATCGAGTTTCTTCGATATAGCTTTATGGCAGCACTGCCAGCGCTAGAGCAGACATCGACGCAAAGCACGCAAGCAAACTTGAATGTGGATCGAATTGGTGCAGTTAAGGCGGTTTTCCCTACGTGCGATGAACAACGTGAGATTGTCCAATATCTGGATGGATTACTTAATCAATATGATTCGATTGAGAAAAGATGCAAAGAGGCTATCGCGTTAATGCAAGAACGCCGCACCGCCCTAATCTCAGCCGCAGTTACTGGCAAGATTGACGTGCGCAACTGGCAAGCACCAACATCTCAACAGCAAGCGTTGGAACAAACCGCCTAAGTAGAATAAGAGAATGGTTATGAAAGACACCACACAAGAACGGATATTTCAGGACGACATCATCCGCCAGATGGTGGCCAATGGCTGGGTGCAGGGCACGGGAGAGGGCTACAACCGCGAATCAGCACTCTATGAAGCGGATGTGCTGACCTTTATCAAACAGACCCAGCCGAAAGAGTGGGAGAAGTTCTGCAAAGTTTTCCCAACCGATTCAGAGCGTCACTTCCTTGATGCCTTGGTGACGCAGCTAAAAAAAGCTGATGAGAACGCCACCGACCGTGCTTCACGCACTTTTGGTACCTTGGGCGTGTTACGTCATGGTTTGAAAATCCGCAATGCCCGTTTTGAATTGTGTCAGTTTAAGCCCGAGCATAACCTCAACCCTGAAACCTTAGCGCGTTATCAGCAAAACATTTGCCGTATTGTGCCAGAACTGGTTTACAGCCCGTATGCCACGCAAGCGGAATTTGAAGCGACAGGCAAGCAAGCCAAGAAATGGCGCATTGACTTGGTGTTGTTCGTTAATGGTTTGTCCGTTTCTACCCTTGAGCTGAAATCTGAATTCAAACAAGCGGTCGAAAACGCCATTGCGCAGTACAAGCTAACCCGTTTACCGAAAGACCCAGCCACCAAAAAGCCAGAGCCGCTTTTAAGCTTTAAACGCGGTGCCTTAGTGCACTTTGCGGTAAGCCAGTATGAAGTCTACATGGCAACCAAACTCGCGGGTACCGATACCTTCTTCTTGCCGTTTAACAAAGGGACGCATGACGGCGGTAAGGGCAATGATATTCCTGAAGATGAAAACCGCTATGCCACCGACTACCTGTGGAATGAGGTATTAACCCCAGATAACCTGCTCAATATCATCGGGCGCTTTATCCACCTTCAACTAGAAGAAAAGGAAGATTGGGAAGGGCGCAAAACCAAGAAAGAAACCCTGATCTTCCCGCGTTACCACCAGTGGGATGTGGTCACCAAGCTGGTCAATGCTGCGATTGAAGAAGGCACAGGTAACAAATACCTGATCCAGCACAGTGCAGGGTCGGGCAAGTCCAACTCGATTGCATGGACAGCGCACCAACTCTCGACCTTGCATGATGCCAAGGGTAACAAGCAGTTTGATTCGGTGATTGTGGTCACTGACCGCACCGTTCTGGATGACCAACTACAAGACACCATCTACCAGTTTGAACATGCTGATGGCGTGGTAGGGCGCATCAACCGTAAAGAGGGCGATGGCTCGAAATCAGAGAAGTTGGCTTCGGCATTGGAAACTTCTCAACCAATCATCATCGTGACCATTCAAACCTTCCCGCATGTGTTAAAGGCGATTGAGAATTCAACGTCATTGAAAGCGCGTCGTTATGCCATCATTGCCGATGAAGCGCATTCGTCACAAACAGGCGCAACCGCTCGTCAACTTAAAGAAGTGTTGATGACGGATGAAGTCGATGATGACACCGAATTATCGTCTGAAGATATTCTCGATGCCACTGTTGCGGCGCGTCGAGGCAGTGCCAACCTGAGTTATTACGCCTTTACCGCCACACCAAAGCCAAAGACGCTGGAGTTGTTTGGTCGCAGGCCTGACCCAGAGCAGCCAGCATCTAAACGCAACTTGCCGGTGGCTTACCACATTTATTCGATGCGTCAGGCGATTGAAGAAGGCTTTATCCTTGATGTGCTGAAAAACTACACCAACTACAAGGTGGTCTATCAGCTCAAGCAAAAGCTGGAAGCGGAAGATAAAGAAGTGGATGCCGGCAAAGCCAAGGTGAAGCTCAACAACTGGGTACGCCTGCATGACCACAATATTTCACAGAAAGTGAAAGTGATCATAGAGCACTTCAAAAAGAACGTGATGGGCTTGTTAGGTGGTCAAGCTAAGGCCATGGTGGTCACCAGTTCACGTAAAGAAGCGGTGCGCTACAAACTGGCGTTTGATAAGTACGTTTCAGAGCATGGTTACGCGGGCATTCGCGCCATGGTCGCTTTCTCTGGCGAAGTCGAGTTTAACGCTTCCGATCCAGACAGCACCGCATTTATGGACCAGAAATTTACTGAGCACAGCATGAACCCTGACCTTAAAGGGCGTGAGATGCGCAAAGCCTTTAACACTGATGATTATCAAGTGATGCTGGTTGCCAATAAATTTCAAACGGGCTTTGACCAACCGAAGCTCTGCGCCATGTATGTCGATAAAAAGCTGGCTGGCGTTGAGTGTGTGCAGACGCTTTCTCGCCTCAACCGAATCTATCCGGGCAAAGCAGAGTGCGGTACGTTTGTGCTTGATTTCTACAACGAACCGCAAGATATTTTGGATGCTTTCCAGCCTTATTACCAAGTGGCAGAGCTTGAGGATGTCACTGATCCTGACAAAATATTCGACCTATCAGAGAAGCTACGCGCTAGCGGTATCTTCCTTTGGTCGGAGGTCGAGCAGTTTATTGATGCCTTCTTTACCAAAAACAAGTCTAATGCGGCGATCAGTAATATCTGTAAGCCTGCGATAGACCGTTGGCGTAAGCGCTATACTTCTGCGGTAGATGAGTACATTCACGCCAAAAATGTGTTTGAACGCACCAAGAAAACCGGCGATGCGGTATTAATCGCTAATGCGGAAAATGCCTTCAAAGAGAGCAAGCAGGAGAAAGACCGCCTTGAGATCTTTAAGAAAGACTTAGGCAGCTTCGTACGCTTTTATGAGTTTATGTCCCAGATTGTCGATTACGACGATAAAGAGCTAGAGAAGCTGAGCCTGTATGCACGTCACTTGCGTCCAATGCTGCGCGAGAAGGTGATTGAAGAGGATGAACTAGATCTTGGTGGTGTGGTGATGAGCCACTATCGCTTATCAAAAATCCGTCAGCAGGACATTCAGCTTCAAGAGAATACGCCTGAGTATAAGTTGCACCCAAGTAACGATGTAGGTACAGCTAAGCCAAAAGACAAGAAAGAAGAGTTTTTGTCTCACATCATTGAGCGATTGAACGAAGTATTTCTCACTGACAACCTGACCGACAAAGACATGATCAACTATGCCTTTACGGTGCGTGACAAGCTCACAGAAAACGAAACGGTGATGAGCCAAATCGCCAACAACACTCGCGAGCAAGCCATGCTGGGTGACTTCCCACGTGCGATTGATGATGCGATCTTGAATAGCAATGAAGCCCACCAAGAGCAGATGATGCAGTTGTTGTCTGATCCGAACAAAACCAAACAATTTGCGCGGGTGATTTTTGATATGTTGAGTGGCGTTAAATAGTGGCTATCTATCAACTATCGAATGATGAGCTAGTTTCTGTTGAAACAACTTCATTTGAGGTAGAACAACTCAAGGAAAGGCAAGACATTCAGCGGCTATTAAGAACTAATATTGCCGCTATCAGCGAAGAAACGTTGGTTATAGCCGAAGAGTATGGTCACTTCGTGGATTCTAACCGACGTATTGATCTTCTTGGTATCGACAAAAATGCCAATCTCGTTGTTATCGAGTTAAAGCGCGATGATGATGGCGGACATATGGAGCTTCAAGCAATCCGCTATGCTGCCATGGTTGCAAACTTAACTTGGGAGCAAGCGGTCAGTGCCTATGGCGACTTTCTTACCCAGACTGAGCAGGATTTGGATGCTCAAAGCTCATTGCTTGACTTTCTCGGTTGGGATTCCCCGCAAGAGGATGATTTTGGTAAAGAAGTACGCATCGTGCTTGCTGCTAGAAACTTTTCAAAAGAGATCACTACCTCTGTCTTATGGCTTAACGATATGGGGCTGGATATTACCTGTGTCCGCCTTAATCCCCTTCGTTTGGGAGAAAGGTTGTTGCTTAACGTTGAGCAAATAATTCCTCTGCCTGAGGCCCTAGACTATCAAATTGAAGTTCGCCATAAAAAGCGTGAAGAGAGGGCGGCGCGCAGTGGTAGTAAAGATAGGTCAGTGCTAAGCCTGTTCGTTGGTGGTGAGTTGTTTGAGAAAGACTTTAAAAAGTCGGATGTTGGTTTGTTTACAGTCTTAGCTCTCGCCCAAAATAACCTGATTGACGAAGACGCTTTTCAATTCCTACGTCACAACAAAACCTGCTCTTTCCAGCTTTTGAAAAAGCGCGAAGAGATCAAAGCTACTGAAGATAAATATAAGAAGTATCGTACTCATCTCGAACCTGAATTTACTTATCAAGGGCAGGAATATTATGTAGCTCGCAACTGGGGATTGCCAAACACGAAGCGATTTATGGAAGAAATCCAAAACAGGTTCTCCAGCTTGCGCTTTGAGTGGGGGGTAGGCTGCCTATGACATGTCAAAAAGGGCGAGAAGTCAGTGACTTGTCCTTTCCAATCGATTGGTGGGCTGGCGTAACTTGAGCTCGTGATATAAGTTCATGTGTTTGCTAATTTCTCCCGGCTTGACTTTCGTAAGGTTTACCATTGGGTTGAAAGTGAAATAGATGAGTGTTTAGCTGGAAGGTGACTTCGTGCCGCTTTTTTTCAGAGGGAGTCGTCACACTCTATCATTCTTCTTACATTCTCTATCGCCTTATGCAACCAGGCTGTATATCATCGTAAATTAATGATGTTTGATGGTAGTGTAGGTTTTGGTTAGTGGAGAATAGAAAAAAAAGCTTAGTTAATGTATTGAAGTCCTGGCATTTAGTAGAGTTTTTTCAAGCCTACACAGTACCAGACAAAGACGACAGTAAAATTGCTCCAGTAAACGTGGCTGGTCACGAACTGCAGTCGTACGGTAATTACTTACTTCCGTGGTTAAATCCCGCCGCTCGTGACAAGCTCGGCCTCACTCCGGGAAAAAGGTGTGTTTATACCCTATATCTAGGGTTGTTCGATAAATCGGCGATAGATAAAAAAGTTTCAGAGTATTTTTCTACCAACCGCCAGGAGGACTGCTTCTCTGAAGAGGTAGAGCAAAGAAGAGACAATGAAGGGGCATCTTGCTTTGCCAAATTGATGTTGGATGAGTTTGGTTCTCCCCGACTCGATACCTTTTCGGTAAGTACACTACCATGGGCTTTAGCCGAGTTACTCGGGGGAAGGGCTGGGTCGATATCTCAGGAACGATTTGAGAGTCGGTGCGACGATCTTAATGAATTTGTGGATCGCTGGTATAAAACTTTGCCAAGCCATCCTCGCTCAGAGGGAAGACATACTCTTTGTGTGAAAAGCCTAATGAACTTGATTGAAGGGCTTTATCAATGGGCTGGTATTTCCAATCAGGAGTTATTGCTTTCAGATAATTCAAAGGTTTACCCGCTTCAGATGGCTTTTTATGAGTACGAGGCGAAGTCAGACAATCTTTTGGAGAATAAAAACAAGTCAGCAAAAGCTGAAGACGATAACGAAGATGACCCTAGCGATGACGAATCTCAGTTACCCATCCTGAACAGCTTTTACATTCGAGATATAGAACGTGCCATTAATGCAATTTCTACTAGCAGGACTAGCAAGCCCCTTCAAACCTATCTGGGGCAATCCGGTCACAAGCATGTCGATCTGTACACAAACGATTCTATGCCATTGATTCATAAGAATCTTAGCCCTAAAGAAACGCCAGAAGGAAGGTGGTTGACAGAACCTGCGCACAACATGTCCTTAATGCAGCAGTTTGCTATAAATACCGTATTCAAAGAGCTAGATACTGGCGGTCTTATCTCAGTTAATGGTCCGCCAGGAACAGGTAAAACGACGTTATTGCGGGATATAATTGCGCAAAATATTGTTGAGAGAGCGAAAGTATTAGCTTCCTTTTCGAAAGCTCGTGACGGGGTAAGTCCTGAAGGATTTCTTGTTGAAGAACTTGCTGATTTTGAAATGGTCGTAGCGTCCTCTAACAATGCCGCGGTTGAAAATATCTCAAAGGAGCTTCCTCAAGTAAAGTCGGTAGCTGGCAGGTATGCTGATACTGGTTTTTTTCGCTCTGTTGCCAATCAAGTAAGTGCTGATGAAAAGAAAGGTCGTTTACAGCCTTTGGACGACAAAAAGCAGAGCTGGGGGAATATTTCAGCTGTCATGGGAGCTTACAAAAAGAGGTATAAGTTTCTTGATCGTTTTTTCTTCAAGAATCATTACGAAAAAGGCAAAGAACCAGCAGTTAGAGAACCTTCTTTAGACTTCTTGAACTTTTGGAAATATCGCTCAACTTATGCAGGACCTTCTTTTAACACGGCTAAAAAAAATTTTAAAGAGAAGTTATCTCGTTTCCATGAACTGAATGACAAGTTAGCCTATTTTGATAGCCTGAAAAATACTTTCGATGCACATAAATTTGATGGTGAACTACATCGGATGAACCTAGCTCTCAATGAGCTAGAGAACTACGTTCATTCGCTTTCTATGGAGTTAGATGCCCTTAATTCGATAAGAAATGCTGAAGTAAAAAGGGAAGAAGAAATTGCAGTCTCCATAGAGTTGATGAAGGTGAACACGCCTAGTTGGTTTAGTCGGCTCTTTAACACTAAGAAAAATAAACAATATAAGGCCTCACTATCCCAAAAGCTTGGCGAGTTCGAAAGTGTCAAAAAAGCTATCCGGTCGGCTGTTGGTGATGTTGAAGCCAAAGAAATCGAGATAAAAACATATACAAAGAAAATTTCACAGCAGCAGGTTGATATTCAAGCTTTAGAGCTTGAAAAGAAGAAGCTTCTAGATGAGTTAGGAGCCTATAGAAAGGAGTTTGAAGAGTATCATTTACCTGAAATTACTGATGACATTGAGGGGCATGACAGACAGAGGCACGCATGCTGGCAGCACGAAGAGATCAATGCATTGAGGTCTGATGTATACGCGGCAGCGTTACTGCTTCACGAGGCTTGGTTGATAGAGGCTAGCAATCTGAATAGTTTTCTCTCGCAGATACATAAAATTAATGATGTTGTATTAGGGAAGAGTCGCGAGAATGCTCTGGCGATTTGGCAGATACTATTTATGTTTGTCCCTGTGGTTTCGACGACTTTTGCTTCATTGGGAAATATGTTTTCTAAGTTGCCCCCAGAATCTCTAGGTTGGCTCATGATTGATGAGGCCGGGCAAGCAATACCCCAAGCAGCGGTTGGTGGATTGCTTCGTGCTAAGAGGGCTGTGGTTGTTGGAGATCCTCTGCAAATCGAACCTGTTTTTACTTCTCCACCAGAGCTTATTGACTATCTAATGCAATCTATGTTGCAAGAGGAATCCGAGAAGTGGGACCCTTGTAAGTGGTCAGTTCAGACGTTAGCCGACCGCGTTAACCCATATGGCTGTATGATAGATATGGACGGTGAAGACCAATGGATAGGTATACCGTTGTGGGTACATCGTCGATGTATAGAACCAATGTTTAGCATTTCTAATGAAATAGCTTACAACAATCGAATGATACATGGCTCTGAAAACAATAAAGATGTTGAGCCAAGAAATCATAAAGCCTTAGGACACAATCGATGGAATGATTCACAAGGAGACTGTGTACTCAAACAGTACAAACGTGAGTTGGGGGAAGATGTTAAAGCTCTTTTACTCGAATTAGCAGCGCATAATGGTGACTTAAGCAGCATCTACCTGATAACACCGTTTAAAGCGGTAAAAAAAGAATTGAGAGAAGATCTACGGCGTAACAAGTCTGAGCTGTTGAGTAACTCGAATTGGAAAGAGAAGGATTTTAATAACTTTTTGAAACACAACGTGGGGACTGTTCATACCTTCCAAGGCAAGGAGAACGATACCGTTATTTTGGTACTTGGTTGTGACACAAGAAACAGTGGTGGGGCGTCTTGGGCTTCTTCAAAACCAAATTTGTTGAACGTAGCGGTTACCCGAGCCAAAAAACATTTGTATGTCATCGGTGATCTTCAGGTTTGGTCCGACAAGCGCTATTTTGATATAACATACATGAAGTTAAGCTACGTTAGCTCATGTAACCCTCCCCAAAAAACTGGTCATTAGCAATTAGAGTTTTCCGTTTATACTAAAACAATCTCAAACGTATAGATACAAAAAGCCCCGCTGGACTAGGAGCTCAGCGGGGCTTTCAAACGTTCTAGAACGTCTTCGTATACGAATTTGGTGGAGCTGGCGGGAGGCTATTTCCCAATCCAGCACGCTGCACATAACCTTTTGATTTAAAGGCTTTATTTCGTGTGTCTTCGAGCGTGTGATACCAAATTTTCCCCGAATTGTAGCTCAGCTATGTAGGTGAGTAAATAGTTAAGCTGATTGGCTGTCTTGTAATGAGTACAGATGGGCTTTCAATCACAGCATGCTTGCTATGTTGATGGTCTAATAAAAAAGCACATGTATTAAAGCTGTTGCATCTGCAAGCACACTGAAGCAGATATAAGGAGAGTGAAATGGACTTTATAGAGCGACTACAAGCTTTGTCCAAAAAGGTGGGACAGCTATCTGACTCGATAGAAACAGAAGAGGCGACAAAGACTGCTTTGGTGATGCCGTTTCTTCACAATGTGCTTGGATACGATATCTTCGACCCCAGCGAGGTTATCCCTGAGTTCACTGCTGATACAGGCACGAAGAAGGGAGAGAAGGTTGATTATGCTCTGATGAAAGACGGGGATGTTCAGATCTTAATCGAGTGTAAGAAAGTGAATGAAGCGCTCTCACCAAAACACTCTAGCCAACTATACCGATATTTTTCAGTGACCAATGCTCGTATAGCTGTATTGACTAACGGTTGTGAGTATCAGTTTTTCACTGACCTCGATGCGCCAAATAAAATGGATGACAAACCGTTCTTGATTCTAGATATGTCCGAGGTCGACGAGCATGTAGTCCCAGAGCTGAAAAAACTGACGAAGACTTCTTTCGATGTCGATTCCGTGGTCGATGCGGCTGGTGAATTGAAGTATCTCAATCAAATAAAAAAGGTGTTAGCAGAGCAGTTCCAAGATCCAGAGGAAGACTTTGTAAAGCTTTTGACTGCTAGGGTCTACGATGGGATGCAAACAGCCAAGGTCAAAGCACAGTTTACTGAAATAACGAAAAAAGCTTTGAAGCAATTCCTCAACGACAGCATAAACGCTCGTTTGAAGTATGCCATAGGCAGTGAAGAGCGTGAGGCGAGAGGACCCAACGAACAACCAGAGCAGGATGAAAGCGCTTCCGAAGCTGATGGTAGCAACCCTAAGATAGTCACCACAGAGGAAGAGCTCGACGGTTATAATGTTGTCAAAGCTATTCTACGAGAAAAAGTAGAGGTATCTCGCGTTGCACACCGCGATACTCAAAGCTACTTCGGTATCTTGCTTGACGATAACAACCGTAAACCCCTATGTCGTTTACACTTTAACGGTCGTCAGAAATACATTGGTCTATTCGACGTAAATAAGAAAGAGACTAAAAATCCGATTGATAGTGTCGATGATATATTCCAATACGCAGGGCAACTTAAGGCTTCTATAGATCTGTATGAATAATACATTTAGAGCGCTAGGCTATAAGAATTACTCACCTAGCGCTTTAGATTATATGAATTAGCTATACTGCTGGTGGCGCTTTGTCTTTGGCAGTCTTCGCTTTTAGTTAACTATATAGCGTATCAGAGTTGTGTCTTTTTTATGCTTGAGAATCTATTATGTCGACAACGCTTTTAAGTGAGGTTGATGTCATATGTGTGTACCTCGCAGTCATAATAGGTGTTTTGTGACCAATCCATAACATTCTTTTGGAATCACTTACATCTAACTCTGCTAATCTGGTAGCGCAAGTATGGCGCATCATATGAGGAACAAACTCTTTCTCTTTATCAAATCCTAAAGACTTTTTCATAACCTTCCATTGCCAACTAAGACGGTCTTGAGTCAGATTGAATACATTTTCTTCTGGGCTGTTCATGTTTTGATATCTTCGTTTAAAAACATTTCGGGAACGTTTTGTTAGAGGAACAGTTCGGAATTCATCATTTTTAGAGTTTCTTATAAAAATAGACTCACTCTCTAGCCTGTAGTCTGACCATGTAAGCCTCATTAGTTCACCAACTCTAGCACCAGTGTCGATTGCTACCATCACAAAATCAGCCATAAGGGTATTACCTTTCTTATGAAAGAAATTTATTACCTTCTCTTCCTCTTCCTTACTAAGTATGCGAGTTCTAGCGTTAGAGTGTTTTTGCCAAGGAAATTCAGGTACATGTGGTATGTAGTCAAGCATGACAGCGTGTCTCAGTATTACCCTCAGCTTGCTCAAATTCCTATTTATAGTAGCATTGGATAAGTTTTTAGCTTGTAAGTAACCAACGTAATCAACGAGTCTTCTTGGCGTGATATCACTTGGTGGTGTTGAATACCCAAAGTGTTTGATGACATTCTCTGCTTTTCTTTTTGTTGCTTTGTGGTCTTTTATGTTTCTTGAATTCCATTTTATTTCACAAGCAAAATCGTAAGAATCCTTTAGTGTTCCTAAAGGAGGAGAAGGTCTGGTTGTATACCTTGGGTCGAGTATGAAAATCTCACTGAAGTATAATTGCTTTTTAGGGTTTAGTTTAAGAAATCTCAATTGGTTTATTAATTGCATGTAAAGCTCTTTGTCACCCTGTTTGTTGATTGCTTCTCTTATGGCATCTCTTGGGTTGTTATTTTTTATAACAGAGGTCTCACCTTGGCTGTAATATGATAAATAGTAGTCATATTTCCCTTTTTTTAAGTTCATTCCGTAATAGCTTAGGACTCTGTTTACATTGGTGTGTATTGGGTTTTTCATTATTTAGTCCTCTGATTGAGAGGGGTCTATATTTATTTTTATCTTTCAATTTTTAAACCTATGAAATTAATTTCATTCACATGTTTCATTTTATTTTCTAATGCTTTTCTTTTTTTAAAACAATGATATAAGTTAAAACATACGACATTGCTTGTTAATATTTTTCATGTTTTTATTTTCGCTTTGTTTTTTTGTGAAAAAATCTCTTGCGACTTTAAGTATATATGTGTTGTTTAAATTTCCCCCTATGCCCCTACTAGAAACTTCAGTATCTGACTTGGTGAAATCGAAAATATCTCTAATAAGCAATGAAGCTTTACTTGGAGTGAGTGTTATTTTTCTCTACTTTATGGGTTTGTAAATGTTGCCTTTTGAACCTACCTCAAACAGCTACGGCAGGGTGGTCTATAAGTCATGTTTGACAGTTTTAGACCTATATGAAATTATGAGCCCATCTTATAGACCAAGATGAAGAGTAAGAAATGGCTGTTATCGCGTATTACCGTGTTTCAACTGACGACCAAACAATCGAGAACCAAAGAAGAGAGCTCAATAAGACATATCGTATAGACAAGGAGTTCGCTGATTGTGGAGTGAGCGGGACAGTTAGCGCTGAGAAAAGGCCAGAGTTTAAGAAGCTACTCGACTATGTGCGCGAAGGAGACACACTTGTGACGGTCGATCTTGATAGATTGGGGAGAGACAGCATTGATGTGCAAAACACCGTGAGAGAGCTCCTGAGAGGCGGTGTGAACGTCATTGTGACAAGGTTAGGGGTAGACCTCAGCACAGACGCAGGAGAGCTTCTGGTGACCATTCTGTCCAAGGTTGCAGAGATGGAAAGAAGGAAGATGTTAGAACGCGCAAATGCAGGCAGAGAGCGCGCTAAGGCAGAAGGTAAGCATATGGGTCGCCCTCACACTATAAGCAAAGAGCAGGTGCATGAGCTTCGCTCAAAGGGGTACTCTATTAATGCCACAGCCGAGGCTTTGGGGTGCTCTGTGTCGTCGGTTAAGAGGTTACAAAAGTCATAGATGAAATATCAACCGAGCGATACATCGCTGACTTCAAGTATTAAAGTTGTGCGGGCAGCTTGATTTACAACGTCTAATTGAAGAGCCCAAGGAAAACTTTTAGATATACACTAAGAGTCCCCTCACTGCCACTCCTTCTCTGGCTCTTTCTCATCAGAACCTCTGTCTCATCAAGCCATTTACAACGTCTAATTGAAGAGCCCAAGGAAAAACTCTTAGATATACATTAAGAGCCCTCTGTGACATCACACGACCGCTGCCCTAGTCGTAGCAGATACTAAATAGACCACCAGCACAAGACTATCGCACCTTTGCTTACATGGATAAGTAGCTAAGTAGAGCGACTCTGCGTTGACTGTTATTTCACTTGATAGAAGGAGTTATCATTGTGAGCAGCAGTCGACTAGAGTGTGTCTGAGTTGTATGGTCTGTAGGTGCTAGTGGAATATTGTATAGGCACAACCAAGAGAAAAGCTTTAGGTCTCTCTTCGAGGACTACGTTAAGAGAGTGGTCTGGGTATCATAATGATTCAGGTGAATGCCTGAGAGACTGTGTTGAGACCAACCTCTAGCCAACGCTCTCATAAGAAATGGCCTTGGTTATCTGGCTTATACACAATCTCACACCTATGGTGGCGAAGCGTGACTTAGCCGTCCAGACTGTCTCTGATGCAATCAAAATCGCTTTTGGATATAAGTGAGCCAGTGACTTAGCAAAATACTATTAGTTGAGGTGTGGTACATCATTGTAGTATTGTCTGAAAAGAAGTGTGGTCATTTTCTACGAATTGCATCAAATAGTTCGAGGTTGTTTGACGAACTGTCTCGAAAAAGAGCACAGTAATATATTGATTGCCTTTTCTAGCAACTTCAAAGCTAAAGAAAAAGAACTCTTGCGAACACTCTTCGAAAAGGAAATATCCATTTGGAATGCGGGAGTAAGAGGAGAGATGCCCCAATGATGTGTATGGTGGAAAAACACAGTACGGTTAACCTTGGAATTATTGACGAGGAAGGTTGCTCGTTAACCTTACCTGAAAATACGAAAGAAAGACTTATCGAAAGAAAATCACTTTCAAGAGGTCTAAATACTATAGGTTCAACGATAAGGTGGAGCTAATGTCAGATAATAAAAAGTTGTCTCAAACTAAGCTTTTCAAAGCTGCAATAGGAGCTCCTATTCTCGTCTCAATAGTATTAGGTTACGTGCTCTACACCTATGAAGATGTGCCTAAGCTACTAGCTGACTTTTGGACGACCTTCAGAATACCTATGACTATTGCCTCTTTGAGCATTCCTTTAGTTGCTTGGGTTACTGCTAATCACCGTTCAGAACAAACTATAAAAGGGTTAGAGTTACAAAAAGATAAACGCCTTTATGAAATGTATTACGAACAACAAAAACATTTTGAAAAGGTAATGGGGAGGCGGGTAAAGAATGCGAAGTTTAAGTATATAACAGAGGAGGATTTACCTGTGATTTTCTCGGAACTGTACGAGTTCAATCGCATCAAAGAAAAAGGCGAAGTCACCTTAAAATCGACTGCTGTAGCGGAAATGAATAGGTTCATAACTGATACAGGTGAAATCCTTTACAGCTTTTACGAGCATTTCTCGGAGCGCAAAGAAAAGAATCCCGACCAAAGACGAGTTTTAAATAACATCATTCAGCAAATGTACACGCTTCTACAAAACAACCTCCACAAACTAAGTGATGACATAGGGTTTAAATTCATAGGCTTGCCAGATTCTAGTGTGGAAATCTTTAGAAGGGCTTATTTAGAGGTTTTGCACTTCGCATATTACATGGGTGACGACTTCAAAGAAGTGTGGGACGTACCGACAGAAGAAGACGGAAGATCTAGAGACCAGAACATACTGAATGTTTTCAGTGCCATTGAAGAAGTTATTCGTGGTCACATGGGGGTCGATGGAGAGGCAAATTTTAGTAACCTACAGAATGACGAGTCACTTAGCGAAGTTATGAAGGTGGTCAACGCGACACCTTTACAGAATCTTGTCAATAATTCATCTCGGAAGTTAATGGAAAATCTAACCAATAACTTTGAGTTTAGCGATATAGCCTTAATAGAAGGTAAATACGAAAGATACCAGTTCCCTATGAGTGAAGAGCTACCGGCATTTGAGCTGTGGTTTGATGAAATCTCAGATAATGAGGGAGATCTAGTGCTAACTACACCAGACAGCGAGCATAGAGCTAGATTCACTATCCTAGATGAGAAGGTTGAAGTTGATGGAAAAAAACAGACCAAATACACCATTGATGATGATATGGGTGAGAGATTCGAGAAGCTATCTTTTCAATCTCTCAGTTCTTTTTTTTGTAGTTCGCCAGGCTAACCTTGATAAAGCCTACAAACATTTTAGATGTTCTAGGGTTAGAAAAAGTGAGCTAGAGTAATCTGTCAAAGCACGTCCTGAATAATCCAGTCTTAGTCATCAGAGAGAACAGACTACAAACCGACACAAGGGCTTTAGCCTCAAACGGCTTCCACCTATGCATTGTGGTTTGTCTGGTCTACCGCTCAAAGGAAATGCATGAGGAAATCATGGGGCACTGCTACTCGCCCCAACAATAGAAAGATAAGCCACCATCAATCGACAATAGTGTTTCTACTTGGCGGTTATAGGCTCCCCTAGAGGCCATAGAGTGGCTACTCTGCCATATGGAGTCGAGTGTCAACTGCTTCTTGCTCGTCGATGGGGTAATCTATGGTCTCTACATGCTTCTTGAGACTAGCTATCGTCAGACCTGAGCCGTAATTGCCACTCACAGAGCTCTCTGACCATCCACCAAGTTGCTTATAAGCTACTTCAGGCACTCCAGCATTCAACGCGAGGTCTTTGAAGTTGTGTCTCAAGCTATGGAAAGTCACACGGTCTGCTCTTAGTTCATGCTTGCGACAGAAATAGGCATAGCGCTTACTGTATATGTCTGAGCGATATCCGCCCTGTTTTGGAAGAGGAATATCGAATAGCGTCTCTGTACTCAATGACTGTACAAACTCGATGAAACCAAGGTTTAACAGTGCGTCAGGCAGAGGCACAGATCTGGCAGAAGAGCTAGTCTTTAACGCCTTGCCGTCCTCTTCATTTACAGAGACATACCAAATGCCTTGGTGTTGCCTGATGTCTGAAGGTCTCAACTGGACGATTTCATTCATACGTAGACCACAACAAAGTGCTATTCGTACAATCCAGTAGTGCTCTGTGCCTTTGGTCAACTGAAGTAACCTGTCGAGCATCTCTGGTGAGTATGGTCTCCGAGCATCCTTGTCCGCGACTCTTTTCTTGAGCCTCATGTTCTCTGCAGGGTTGAATGCGATATATCGTTCTTGCATAGCGAACTTAAACATTGCAGAAATCGCTTCTAAGCGCTGATTGATGCTCGTGATAGAAAGAGGGGGAAGATGCTTCAATTGCCCGCTACTCACTACAGCTATAAGCTCAGGAGTCGTAAGATTCTTGGTCTCCTTTAACTTAGCTGAGTTACTTGGCGTGTCTATCAGTACCTTTCTCAGATTTCTTATATCTGGTGCCAAGACCTCTTTGACAGGATAGTCAGCCCCCATAAAACCAAGAAGGAACTCAATAGATACTTGATAGCGTTGCTTGAGTTTCTCACTCATTGGCTTACCAGTTGCTACCATTTCTGTTTGCTTGTTCTCTAAGAACTCATTAGCGACATATTCAAGTGTTGGAGCTTTTTCTATCTTAGGAATTGGTTTGGTGATGGTCTTAATGTCGCTCGAGAAGCCGCTAATCGAGTCTAGGAGAGTCTGTGTCTGGGCTTTTAGGTGCTGGGCGAACTCGATGAATGCACGCGCTTTCTGTGGCTCTGTGAGCGCGTTGTACTGGCTGGTGGTTCGGTCAGGGATGGCTCCCTCAAAAACACGTTGTACGCGAGGTGCATCAGCTAGTTTTAGGCTGTCGTGTAGCATTCCTGCTGCATGTTCTTGAATGGCGTCTAAGCTTGCTTCTAACCCGTTCCGTATGCCCTCAACATCGACAGAGCCAGTTAGCATGTTGTCCTGCTTGTCTTTTACCCACGTATTGGCGGCTTCAATGGCAATGTTCTGAAGGTCGACCAGCTCAACTCTCTTCTCTGGTACAGAATAGCCACTGAGCTCCGCGAACTCTTTCATCAGGCGACCAGCCTCGATGGTGGCTAGTTGTTTGGCTTGTGTCTTGTTCGAGGTCTTCAAAGAGAAGCGAATAAGGCGCTTGCCATAGTGCTCGACTAGGCGGCTAGGAACTCGCTTTTGGAAATAGTAAACGCTGCTGTTTTTACGTTTGTATATGTGCAAATCGTCGCCCGTGTAGCTCAGCTGCGTATCACACATATGCTTTTTAACTGCTTGAAACAAAAGAACTTTTAATAAAAACAACAACTTAAAGGAAAGTGGTGGGCTGGCGTAACTTGAACTGTAATTATAAGTTCATGTATTTGTTGATTTTTTACAGTTTGACTTTAATTAGGTGTACCATTGGGTGTATCTAAAGTGCAGGCTGTGTGCTTAGGCTCAGTATAAAAGGCACCTACTCACCACGTTTAAGGTAATGCTTGTAAGACATGGTACCAGGTAGTGACACCAGCTTTGTGTACTCAAAGACACGGCCGTCTCTTGGCAAGTTGATGGATAAGCAGAGAATAGATCTACATTTTATTAACGACTAGTGATAGCCATAAATGATGTTCAATGCTTATACGCTACCTTCAGCGAAAACCCGATAAACGCTCCGTCTAGAACCTTCAGAAACAGTCGCGCACCGATGTTATGATGATAGTATAGGACTTTTAATTCTATTAAGTAATAAATATGTACTTTTTATAACTATAGGTGATGTTATCATAGAGTTACTAACAGAAAAACAATACTATTTCCTTCATCGCCGTTATGTTTGGATTAGTTGGCCTGCTATTGTCATCTCTGCCGCTAGCTCGTGGCATCCTTTATTCCTTTTCTTTTCTTGTATACCAATCTGTAATTGGTTGCGAGTTCATTATTTGTTACCCCACGAATCTGCCTGGTTAAGTGAGGCTTGGACTCAAACAGAACAGCTCAACTTCAACCAAGCGCTTGCCACATTAACCAGAGAGCCTGCTTGCTCAGGATATAGTGCAAAGCTCAAAGCAAGAATGTTGCAAGTTCGTATATTGCTCAGAATGGGCGACCATTTAAAAGCTCAGAAAACTTTAGCGACAATTGATACCACTGCGCTACTTAAAAGGGAGTCTATACGGCTAGATGGTTTGCGCGCCTTTTTCTATCAATGTACTGGGGATGTGAAGTCATTTTACCAGGCAGTAGAAAAGTTTGCCGATGCCGATATAAGCATAGATACTGAGTATACATTATTAAAAGCTGATGCTTTATTGACTGAAGGATCGATTGAGGCGGCGAGAGAGTGCTTAGAGAAGAGAATCAATGGCACGCAAACCCCAGAAAGTTTATATAAACTTTACAATAACTTAGCGCAATGCGATGACAGGTTTGGCCTTAGGGAACAGAAGTTAACTCACCTGCGGCAAGCATGGCGAGAATGGAAAAAGCGTCCTGAGCCGAACGCTATTGAGTACCTGATTCATAACCTAGCTATAGAAATGGTGCGGAATAGCGAACTAAAAAACGCAAAGGAGCTTCTCAACGAAGTCTTATCGCTTATTAATCAATCACAGCCAGAACAAATCTTGATGTGGCATAACGTCGTAATCGATACAGCGCGTGAAGCGCAAAGTGTTGAATTACTAAAAGTGGCTTACGCAACATTCGAAGAACACTTTCCTCATTGGAATTGCACCGCCGCACAAAAGCTGACGGTCAAAATCACTAGGCTTCGAATGTACTTTAATGATGGACTACAGTCAGATACTAAGGACTTTGTTGCGCAGATAGGAGAAATTTTTGATGAACTCTATCTGTTGAGTGCATCAGAACAGTTATCTGCTTTGAAAGAAATTAGCCATAATATCACGCAAGTCATCCTTACCAACAAGGGCCAACGATCTGTAATTGCGGAACTTAATGGCCTGTTAGATCGTTGTGATTCGATTGCTATTGCGCTGAGTGATACTGTTAAAGCTCAACTTGAGACACTACCGCCCGCGCTAGTGAACCAGCGTATACACTGGCTTGGTCTGCAACATTACCTTGAAAAAATTCGTATACGTCAAAGTACTGCAAGCTTCCCCAAGCAGGCACTGGAAAGCCTGTTCAAATGCCAAAAGGAAAGTGCAGAGTTACACCAGAGTAAGAGGATTCATCGCGTAGCTATTCACGCATGGATGATTATTTGTGACGAATACGTTGCCTATCTTGACCAGTTTTTCTCTCATAAGCCATCGTGGGCGATTGACCTAAAAGAACAACATCAAGATACGGCTATCTCTGCGCTTTATGCAGCCGAAGAAATCCTTAATGAACGAAGAGTCTCCGGCGGCTTTGAGGAGGTAATGGTCGGTGTCGCTTATTTTTACTTAAAGCTCTTTGATGATAAAGCCGCTGCTCAGTACTGGATGTCACAGTTTGACGAAGGAAACTGGAGCCTACAGCATTATGCGCAGAGGTTCCGAGATATGTATGCCTGGGCAAAGTCGGTAACTGGTTAAGTGACATTTTTTCTGTCCAGTTTATGACCAAAGGAGTCAATCATTCGGCTCCCTTTCTCGTTAACTCTCATCGTTGACCTAGAGCTCCACCACTTACTCACTCTCCAGTATGTCCAAAATCTCGTCCCAATCCAGAATGGTAATGAGTTTTTTTATGACGTCCTGGGGAGTGCTTTGAGTCTCTTCAGCCAGTTTGTCGAGCTTATCAAGTACTTCATTTTCTATT
The DNA here is from genome assembly GCF_001996005.1 of Salinivibrio siamensis. Lineage (GTDB taxonomy): Bacteria > Pseudomonadota > Gammaproteobacteria > Enterobacterales > Vibrionaceae > Salinivibrio > Salinivibrio siamensis. The sequence goes on from NZ_MUFB01000021.1 coordinate 26,212, forward strand.
TCTAGTGTGTCTCCTCTTTGTTTATTTCTAGACTTCTTTGAGCTCCAGGTGCTCCTGAATTTATCGATGAACTTTTTTTTATCGCTTTCAGGGATGAGATCATAAACCGCTACAAGGACTGACTTCCTATCCTCAGTGCTAGACGGTGTCCAAGTGTACTTTATTTCTTCCTTTTTTTGAATGTGTTCATAAGCCCATATAAGCTGATTGTGGTGGCAGCCATCTAACCATTTTATCATTTCATTCCGTTTGCTGTTTTTAAGCCACTCACTTTTTAAGTGGTTCGATAATATTTTCTCCTCCTTCTCAGAATAGGGCGAAAAAATAAAACAGCTCTCTATTTGTTCTCTTTTTTCTTCTGTCGTGTTTGGGCGTTTTTCTTTTAGGTATTTGTCATCTAGCTCAAGAGTTATGGGTGTAAAATTTTCGATTATTATTCCTTTCTGGGGCTCCTTGTGCCTCAAAATCATTACCCGTTTTTTTGAATTTTTTCTTATATAGCACCACAGCCAGTTTGTTTTTCTATCTTCATCGCAAAGGTTCTTGATGTCATAATTTTTTAACTTTTCATCATGTAGTTTATCCTTTGTTCTTTTTAGAAATCTTCCGGTTTCCTCTAGACTGTATTTTATTTCTTTATCGATTATGACAGATAGACGCTTTATTGCTTTATCGAGTGTAGGCTGACTTTCAATGTCGGCGGTTACGCTTTTCCTCCTTTCAGGCCCTAGCTCTATGAGACCTTCCTCGAGGATTTTACCCCAAAAGAAAGCTAACTCTCTTTCCGTATGTATAGCTGTCGAAAGATGTGTATGTATGACTTGTTTTTGCATGTTAATCAGCTTGCTTGTTCTTTTAGCCCCGTTTTATCACCTTCTTCATGTGATAAAAAGTGAGTTTTTCGCCTCTCGTTCTTATTGTGATTGTGATCACAAAAAGTGTCATTTTTTGCCTTTTGAGTGACAATAGTGTGCATAAAACGGCATTGGGGTTATGCTCGCCTTTGGGGGGGGCTCATAACTTCCACATGCTCAGATCGTCGGTGACAGAGGGAGAGGCTAGGTTGGCTGGTGGGTGATATGGTCACAGGAGTAAGGGGAGTTGTCGGTATAGTAATATACGTATTCGCTCTTCTCTTCATATACCCATTACCAGTAAAGAAGATAAGGTAAAAAATAATATAACCAGTGTTCCTTTGTAGTACTCACAGAGGAGCATGAGATGGACACACATACCTACAAAGACTTTCCTATCCTTCTACCTATCAATGAATGCAAGGCACGTTACTTAGAGAAAATACGCAATATGTTAGCTGATGGTTATCAGGACTATAATAACCTCACTGTTGCTCGTCTTGACTTAAGGTTTCCAGCTACTGATGAGTCTGATGACTTTCTGAAGCGTGATGAGGCCCTCTCTTTCGAGCGATGGAAAAAAGGCACGATTAAACGATTTATTCGAGCTATTGAATTAGAAATGGCAAAGCAAGAGTGTGAGAAGCGAGCGAAGGGTAAGCGGGTGCATCGTTGTAAGGTGCGATATTCTTGGGCAAGGGAGCGTAATCATTCACACAACGATCATTATCATTTCGCGTTGGTTTTAAATAAGGATAGGTTTTATTGCTGGGGGAAGTTTGAGAACGTCGAATGCGGTGATGGTTTATATAATATCATTGTCCGTGCCTGGGCGAAGGCAATCGGCCTGTGTAATAATCAAGCGATGGGGTTAGTGCATATCCCTGATAATAGCATTTACTACCTTCACGGACGTCCTGAGAGCTCTGAGCGAGCTGAGCAGGAGTATAAAGATATATTCTATCGACTAAGCTATTTAGCCAAAAAAAGAACCAAGCGTCGCAACGAGGGGTTTCGTTGCTTTGGTTCTAGCACCAAGTAAATCTTGCACAATCGTTTTTTATTGATGATATATATTTAAAATCCCGTCGGCCGTACTGTCATGGTGCGGCCTTACCTCATATCTCTAAGGCAATAAAATCATTGTCGACATCCTCCTGTGTAATACCAATATAACGAAGCGTGATGCCTTCTGAGGTATGGCGCAGCATTTTCATCACCCGACCAATATCTTTTGTAGCTTGATACAGCATATAACCGCGTGTTTTTCGCATTGAGTGCGTCCCTAACGAGAGGTTGAGCTCTTGCCCGACCTGTTGAAAGGCGAGAGTAACAGCGCGCCGAGAGAGCGGTTTAGGCGGCAACTGCTTAATCTGCTGACAGCGGTGAGATTGAAACAGGTAGACGTGATCAGGATGGTCTGCCCGTATCTTTTCAATGCGCGCCAGTGTTTTGGGGTTGAGCTGGATATCAGCAATCTTACCTGTCTTACGTTCTTTGATTCGCAACCGGTCACCGTGGATATCGTCGAACTGAATAGCAAGCAGATCGGAGATACGTAACGCCAGGTTTAACCCGATATACCAGACGTCGGCCATTTGGCGATGATAACGAATACTCAATAGGTGGCCGATAAGCTGAACAGTCTCAGCATCTTTGATGGCTTGAACTTCTGACATGGCTTACTTCCTTTTTTCTTCACAGATGGAGGTTTTGAGAAGCACAGCACGACAGCGACAGCCAGACCCTTGTTGCGCCTGGGTTGGCTGCTTCCCGTTTTAACATAATGAGAAGCAGGGAAAGGTATCGCTGCCTGTGTGCATGTGTGGCGTGTAAAAATGGCCTGTGAAGCCGCTACACGACTGGGATCCAGCCTCGCTCGGCGAAAGACACACAGTCTTCACCGACAACCACATGATCTAAAACGCGAACATCGATAAGGCCCAACGCTTTGATCAATTTGTCAGTGATATGACGGTCTGCTTGTGACGGCTCGGCAATCCCCGATGGGTGGTTGTGCGCAAAGATAACGGCAGCTGCATTGTGACTCAGTGCCGCTTTTGCCACTTCGCGTGGATAGATAGACGCGGCATCAATGGTGCCAAAGAACAGGATATCGAACTGGATCAGCCGATGTTGGTTATCCAGCAGCATCAACGCAAACACTTCACGATCGTACGCGCCGAGCTTGAGCTTTAAGTATTCCATCACGTTTTTAGGGCTCGTGAAGGTGCCTTCGCGTTTGTACTTTTGTGCGAGCGCTTCCGCCGCGTGCTCTAAGAGCTGATTCAACTCAGATGGCTGGTGGACAGGGTAGTTGTCTGCAGGGGTGAACAGGGGAGCGTGTGACGTACGCATAGGGAGTCTCCTTTAAGTAATTGATGTGGCTATGCGTATCGATGACATATATCTGAAATCAGGTTGGTTAGGGGAGTGGGTACAAGAGGGGCGAAACCGGTAAATCTTTACGTGCGCGGAAATCTCATGAGTCCAATAACGGAGTAATATCATGAGATTAATTAAACTGAGCGAAGTAAAACACATGACAGGCCTTGGCCGTTCAACCATCTACAACCTGATGAAAGACGGTACCTTCCCGAAAAGTGTGCCCCTGGGAGGTCGAGCGGTCGCGTGGGTAGAAAGTGAAGTCGAAGAGTGGGTGATGGCAAGGATCGCGGAGAGAGATAGTGAGGTGCGATAAAGATAATAGTTTTTGTATTGCCGTTTATAGCGCTCGTGGTTCGGCTTGTTACCAGAAACTCGGAATTGCCTGTTTGATACCTCTGTCGTATCATTCGACATCTGAATTGGAGCTAAGTATTTATTCTGTCATCAGAACTTGCTCGTATCCGAAAGCTCAAAAAACGATTGGCACCAGGAGTCTGTACATGGCGATTAGTCAGGCACGCATTATCGAATCCATGGAGCAGGCTTGCTCCAACCTCAATCCGAATGAGTTCATTTTCTCCTTTCTTGATGCCTACGGATTTCCGAAGAGCACCATAACTCGCCTTCGTAAAGGTGACGACAGCCGGAACGTTGCAAGCGGTAATGATATTGGGCTGAAGAAGAAGCTCTATTTCCGAACCGTTCCAGAGGGGATAGATTTGAATGCCGAAGCAGACTCGCTCAAGGCAAGCGAAGTCGTATCAAGGAACGATATCCGCTTTGTGATCGTCACTGACTTCAAGAGCCTGGTTGCCTTCGATATCAAGGCAGAAGAGCGCCTTGAAACCAGCATGGATGAACTTGACAAACAGTATGCCTTCTTTCTCCCGCTGGCTGGGTATGAGAAAGCGGTCATGTACTCAGAACATCCAGCTGACGTTAAAGCCTCTGAGAAGATGGGGCGGCTGTTTGATTTGATCCGCGAGCGCAATGACCTATCGAAGCCTGAGGACATTCACGCGCTCAACGTTTTCCTTACCCGCCTCTTGTTCTGCTTCTACGCCGAAGACACTGGCATCTTCGCTCAGGGCCAGATGACATCTGCCATTCAGTCAACGACGCAGGAAGATGGCTCTGACGTAGATCAGTTTTTCTCAGATCTCTTCACTGTCCTGAATCTGGATGATAAGGCACCTGAGCGAGCATCTATGGCTGCTCACTTCCAGGAGTACCCCTACGTCAATGGTGGCCTTTTTGAGGCAGATGAGCCCATCCCCGAATTTGGACGAAAAGCCCGGAGACTCTTGATTGATTGCGGGAGCATGGATTGGTCTGAGATAAATCCAGATATCTTTGGCTCGATGTTCCAGGCAGTCATTGATGAAGAACAACGGGGAAGTCTGGGGCAGCATTACACCTCTGTCTCCAACATCATGAAGGTAATTCAGCCTCTATTCCTCGACAAACTTTATGCTGAGCTTGAGAAGAGCCGGAAAAACGGGCGAAAACTGAAAAAATTGCTTATGCGGCTCCAGAATCTGCGCATTTTTGATCCGGCATGCGGTTCCGGAAACTTCCTGATCATTGCGTACAAAGAGCTTCGCAAGCTAGAAATGCAAGTCATTGATGCGCTAAACAAAGTCTCGGATCAGACTGAAATGTATTACTCAGGGATTAAGCTGTCCCAGTTCCATGGTATCGAGATCGATGATTTTGCGCACGAAGTCGCTGTTTTGTCTCTCTGGTTAGCAGAACATCAGATGAATATGGCTTTTAAAGAGATGTTCGGGTACGCAGAGGCAGCGCTTCCACTTCGAGACTCCGGCAATATTAGTTGCGGAAACGCTCTCCGCGTTAATTGGGAAGAAGTATGCCCCTTAATAGAGTCAGGGGAGGCGGGCCATGAGCTCTATATTTGCGGCAACCCTCCATTCTCAGGCCGAGGAAATAGATCTGAAGAACAATTGGCAGAGATGAGTGATATTTTCAAAGGTTTTAAGCATTACAAAACGTTGGATTATGTTTCGTGCTGGTTCATTCTAGGCGCCAGAATGGCAAAAAAATATGATGCCGAAATAGCATTTGTCAGCACTAACTCTATATGTAAGGGCGAGCAGGCGGGCTTGTTATGGCCTGAAATATTTAAACAAGGAGTGGATATCCATTTCGCTCACCAAACGTTTAGCTGGAAAAATAGCGCAAAAGATAACGCCGGCGTTCATGTTGTAATAGTTGGCCTATCTACTCACCCTGAAGATAAGTTTTTATACGATGGAATTCATAAAGCTCATGTTCGCAATATTAGCGCCTACCTGACAGAAGGCGCTAGTGATGCGGTGGTGGCGAGAGAGGCCTCTGTTTCGAAGGCTCCTAAAATGCTATTTGGTAGCATGCCTCGGGATGGCGGACACCTTTTGCTTTCCGATGTTGAGAAAAAAACCTTAGAAACTCAATCTCCAGCTGTTTCAACTTTTATTAAAAGAATATATGGAGCTTCCGAATTTTTAAATGGGAAAACACGCTGGTGCCTTTGGCTTAAAGATGCAAGCGAGGATATCCTGAAATTACCTGGCGTTAGTGAGCGCGTTGAAGCAGTCCGTGCTATGCGAAGTAAAAGCAAGGCAGCTTCTACCAGAGAGTGGTCAAAACTGCCTCATTTGTTTGTTCAAATGGCTCAACCCGAATCAGGAAGTTATATTTTGGTGCCTCGCGTCTCATCTGAGCGAAGGGAGTATATCCCTATTGGGCTCATGGATGCTTCCCATGATGTATGCAGTGATGCAAATCTGTTTATTCCGAATGCTACCCTTTACGAATTCGGCATCCTTACATCCGAAATGCACAACGACTGGATGCGCACCGTCGCAGGACGTTTAGAGAGTCGGTACCGCTATTCTGCCACGCTGGTTTACAACACATTCCCTTGGCCCGAAGTTAATGATCGGCAGCGAAAGAAAATCGAAGAGCTTGCCGAGGAAGTCCTTCTTGTGCGTGAGGATTATCCCGACAAATCCTTATCAAAGCTTTACGACCCAAAAGAAATGCCGGAGCCACTTCGAGAAGCTCATAAGGCCTTGGATCGTGCTGTCGAGAAACTTTATCGAGACAAACCATTCAGAGATGCAACCGAACGTTTGGAACACCTCTTCGCCCGTTACGAAAAATTGATTGCTGAAGAAAAAGTGAAGAAACCTGCCAAGAAAACAGCCAAAGGGAGTAATTGATCATGGCTGATCTGATGACGGTCCAGTACAAGCAAACTGGCAAGAGTTCGAACTTGAACGAATTGGGTATGCGGGAGATGCAAGCTCGGGCGTATGAGGCTCGTGAGGCTCAATACCTTCTCTTGAAAGCGCCTCCTGCCTCCGGGAAATCCCGAGCCCTGATGTTCCTCGGATTGAACAAATTGCACCACCAGGGGCTCAAAAAAGTCATCGTAGCCGTGCCCGAAATGTCCATTGGTGGCTCTTTCAAGGACACCGACCTCAAAAGCGCAGGCTTCTTTGCCGACTGGAAGGTGCATCCCAGCTACAACCTCTGTGTACCTGGCGGGGAGGATCGCAAGGTCAAAGCCTTTATCCGTTTCATGTCTGACCCGGACGCAGACGTTTTGATCTGCACCCATGCAACTCTGCGGTATGCCTACAAAGAGCTGGCTCCTTCGGACTTCAACGAAACGTTGCTGGCGATTGATGAATTCCACCATACCTCAGCGGACGGTGAAAATCGGCTTGGCGAGCTTATTGATGGCGTCATGGCGGGCTCCAATGCCCATATTGTGGCAATGACGGGCTCATACTTCCGTGGCGACGCCGTTCCGATTCTCCTGCCAGAGGACGAAGAGAAGTTTACCCAGGTCACCTACACCTACTACGAACAGCTCAATGGCTACAGGTATCTGAAGTCACTTGGTATCGGCTATCACTTCTACACCGGTCGCTACCTGGATGCTGTGCATGAGGTGCTGGACACCTCGAAGAAGACGATCGTTCATATTCCAAACGTCAACGCGGTCGAGTCCACGAAGGACAAGTATTCTGAGGTCGATTACATTCTCGATGCTATCGGTGAGGTCGTCGAGAAGGATATGAAGACTGGGATTATTACGGTGAAAGACCAGTCTGGCCGGCTTCTAAAGGTTGCCGATCTGGTTGACGATAACCCACTTCGGGTAGAGGTTCAGAACTACCTCAGGAATGTGTCGAAAGCAGATGACATGGATATCATTATTGCCTTGGGCATGGCGAAGGAAGGCTTTGACTGGCCGTGGTGCGAGCATGTGCTGACCATCGGTTATCGATCTTCGCTCACGGAAATTATCCAAATTATCGGCCGTGCCACTCGCGACTCGGAAGGCAAGTCACACGCCCAGTTTACCAACTTGATTGCCCAGCCAGACGCAGAGGATGACGACGTCAAAACGTCGGTCAACAACATGCTCAAGGCCATCACCGTATCGCTGCTGATGGAGCAGGTCTTGGCACCCGCCGTGAACTTCAAGCCGAGGTCTCGGATACGGCCTGGCGAGGAAGTTGACCCCGGCACCGTGGTCATTGAAGACACCACATCGCCTGTCTCCGACAAAGTCATGAAGGCCCTGGAGAACATGGACAACATCAAAGCCGCTATCCTTCAAAAGCCTGAAGTCATTGCACCAGCTGTGACAGGCGACGATGATCCAGAGGTGATGGAGCAGGTGGAAATTCCAAAGGTCGTGGAAACGCTTTACCCAGGCATGGATGACAGTGAGATAAGCACTGTCTCAGAAGCCGTACATGCTTCCATGGCCATCCAGTCTACAGGAGGACTGTTCGATGAGTCTGACCTGCCTGAAGACGCTCAGATCATGACTCCTGAGGGTGTTCAAGAAGATGCGCCGGATTACCAAGGGGGCACCGAGAAACCATCGAAAACCGACGTTGGTGCCGGGAGCGATGAGCCCAAGCCGAATCGCAAGTTTGTGCTGATTGGGAACAAGTTCGTCAATATCGAGAACCTCAATGTCGATCTGATTCGTCAGGTGAATCCCTTCCAGGGTGCCTATGAGATCCTATCAAAATCCGTCACACCATCGGTTCTCAAGACCATACAGGACACCGTGGTTGGTATGCGATCACAGATGTCTGAAGAAGAGGCCGTTATTCTCTGGCCGCGAATCAATGAGTTCCGCAAGGAGAAAGGCCGAGAGCCTTCTGTGACGGCTAGTGAGCCGTATGAGCGCCGTTTGGCGGATGCACTGGCTTACATCAAGAGAAAGGCTCAGGAGCGCAAGGCTCAGGCACAGACGTCGTAAGAGGGATATGAGATGCCACCGATCAATCACAACAGACGAAAAGCCGCAGATCGGCCTTCACTGGACGATATATTTGCTGGCCCGGATGAGTTCGGTCTTCTTGACGTTGAGGCCAAGAAATCAAGCTCGGGTGCGCCTCTTGAAGTGTCTCGATTTGAAGAGATTAGCATGTTCGTCGATCAGAAAGGAAAAGCTCCGCAGGCTGATGGACGTGACCTCCTGGAAAAGCGTCTCGCCCGACGACTAAAGAGCTACACAGCGCGAGAAGATCTGTTGTCGGCTCTGAAGCCATACGACCGCCACAATCTGCTGCCCGAGCCCGCAGCGTCGAATCAGGAGGCCACCCTACATGATGAGGAGAGGCCTTCTCACGCTTCTAGCGAACCTAGTGAGCGAACTTCGAAAACAGATGTGGGTCAGGCGGAAAACGTCACATCACTTGATGACATTTTTGCGAGCGAGGCATTCTCAGAGTTTGATCAAGGAGAAGACTCCATCTTTGACCCTGTTCATGTCTCATTCGACAAAAGCCGAGAGGAGCCAGATGAGATCGCTCAGCGGCGTGTATGCCAGGATTTCTATGCGTTTGAACCAATATTCAGGGATCTGCACGAGAAGCTGAAAACTGGCGACGTGAAGGCAGCCCGCTTCCAGCAGGCTTCACAAGTTCAGCCGGGTGACGCCTTTATACTGGAAGGCGTCATGTGTCTAGTAGATGAGGTTGGCGAGTACCGAGAAGATAACCAGGGACGATACGATCCACGCTTGCGCATCATTTTCGAGAATGGAACGGAGTCCAACCATCTCTTACAGTCGCTGGCAAAACGCCTTTACCAGGAGCCTACTGGACGGAGAATCATCCGTGATGCTGAGTCGATCGTCGATGCCTTCAACAATGTGAACCACAAGGATAAGAGGGTTGGCCAAATTTATTTCGTCACGACGTTGAGCGATAAGCCAGCACTTAGGGAAATTCCGAATCTACTGAAAATTGGTTATACCGAACTGACGGTGGATGAGCGGACAAAAAATGCGGAGCGAGATACAGCGTTCCTCGAAGCACCGGTCAAAAAGCTCGCGTCGATAGAGTGCTACAACTTGAATCCGAACAAGTTTGAGACCCTCATTCATGGGTTCTTGCACGCTCAGCGAATTAAGATGACGCTCACCGGAAAAGACGGAAAAGAATATCACCCGAAAGAATGGTTCTCTGTTCCGCTCGAAACCGCTCGAGAAGTCGTAAAACGAATCATTGATGGAAGTATTGTTGATTACCGTATGGACAATACTACTGGGCGATTGGTGAAGAAAAAGGTATGAGTGATGCGCTACTTTGACTTGCTAAACATGCCTATCCTCTGACCCAGCTACGTCATTGATGAGAAGAGCATTCTGGTGAGCAAAAAATCTGGCTATATTGCAGCTCAACGCACCTAAGCGGGTTATCAATACTCTGTAAGCATATTAGGACAGGCGAGCTGTAAACGTAATAATCGTTGCGCAAACGCCGCTATCAGAAACTGAGCGCAACGACTGTGATGCAGATAGTCCTTCAGTCCGCTTCTGGAGCATATTTCGCCACATTTTAGGCGTTCGTTGCTCCACGGCTGAATAACGCGAGATATGATTGCAATAGGATAAGAGCCCAAATACTATCCAAGGCCACTCTTGCATAAATCCTGCTTTTTAGCCTAACGTTTTTGCGTGGTTGGCTTTACGTTACTCAACGTACTTATCATATGCCCGTTCTTCGCAGAGAGCATGCCACACCGCTTGCGGAATTAGCTTTCTCGCCCAACCATAGTAACCCCACGTTTTAGTTAGATCTTCCTGCCAGCAATCGTCGCAGATCAAGGAATGATAATGGACTCGACCCGCCATTATATCCATATAGATCTCGTGGAGACTCTTTGGATTGTTGCAATAGCATTTGAACTTTTTATCTCGAGTTCTATCGGCGAGAGGACCGACTAACCTCTGGTAGATGAAGGGGTAGTTTTTCTTCAACCGTTGATGAACCGCATCCAAGACATCAACTCTTTCTTTGCCTAGGGCATTATTACGAAGACGTAACAGATCCTCTTCTGAGTCATATCGCCCTTGGTGGATTCTGGATACTAGGCCCGTCATTGAATTTCCCCCCATTTATAATGCTTTACTTACCGTTATATGCCAGAAACGGAACTTCCGCTCGTATCATTTAGGGCAACGTCCAAACTTTCTAAAGCAGAAATTACCTCGTTGACAGTATGCTGGTCGAACTCAGGTAGGTCAGTCTCGTCATGTGTACCTTTGTTCAAGTACGACCAATATGCGTTTCTTCCATCTTGACCTAGCACAGCAGTGAGAGCAGACACTATCGGCTCTTTGTTAGGTATATTTGACTGGGAGCAATTCAGCTTAGATCTTAGATTTTCAGCTAATGCCCTTAGATCCCATGCCGCCGAAGGAGAACGACGAGAGACACTAATCAGCTTGTCCTTCTTATCACTATGCTTTCCGTAATGAAACCAAGTTTTTTCACATAAGTTCTCTAGCGCTCTTCTTGCCGACATCAACGCGTCACGATACTCCCCTTGTGCATATAGTTCTCGTGCAGCTAATACATAATTTTTTGGTCGCCTTAATGAGTCAACTTGAATATGGTCTTCGCCAGCGCTTGATAAGAAAATATATGATTGAGACGCAAGTGACTGACTCTTACCTAGCAGTTGATGTGTGTTATTAAAGAACTCCTCACCATGCACTGCCAAAATTATCTGACAACCTTTGAAAAAATCATCAGCAAATAAGGTTTCCCTTATGGCACGACGATGCTCATCATCAATTGCGTTCACTGGATCGTCAAAAATAAGCACCGGACAACGCTCTTTTATGTTCTTGGCAAGCAATATTGCTAGCCCAAGGCAACGGATATGCCCCTCACTCATAACATGAAGAGCATCAAATAAGGCAGAAGGGTCTTTCAAAAATGCAATGCCCAGCCGTTGATTTTGAGATAACGGAAGTTGAACAGAAGCTAATTTATCTGATTCTGAATCATAACGATTAAAAGCATTGTAAAGTCTCACAACTAGGTCGCCCAGGTCAGCAATTAACTGGCTCGGCAATCGATTCTTATATGCATTCAATCTTTCGACAAAGCTCTTATAAGAAGATGCAATCTCTTGATTTTTTTGCACTTTGGCATGCTCAGCAGCCACATCAGCTATAAGTTCAGCATTCTCCGTATCAAAACTAGTGATTGCCTGTTGCGCAGCAATAATTGCTTGTTTAGCTGTGTTTCTGCGTGTTTCTAAGACAGTGATTTGATCTTTAAACCAGCGTAAACGATTTAGCTCAGTTTGCTTGGTTGAACGTATTTGAGCGTCCTGGTCAGTCTTTTTGTCGGCTTCCTCGAGATACTTTACCTGAGCGTACAGGTGCTGCCATGGCGTAAAACCATCCGCTAACTGTTGCTGCAAGGAGTGCCACCATCCGATATCGACTTGTGAGCCAGGTGAAGTTTGAAAATTTTGGATAGCATTGTTTTGTGGCAGAAACGTCAAACAAACATTCAATATTTGCGAGAGGTCCAGCAACCATTGACTAACATTTTGTTGAAGCCGTTGTGCCGTTTTCTGAAGTTCTGCCAAGTGTTGCAGCTTTTGAAGTTCTTCATTAGCGTTACCGTAAGGGTTTACGGATACTTGGTTGAGCGGCGTTTTACACGCTGGGCAATGCTCTGGACTATTCGATTGTAGCTGAACAACTGCGTCGTATAGATTCTTGAATGATACCTCCTGACTTGCATTTTCCAAGTCTTTTTGATTCAACTCCAGCTCTCTGAGGTCGCCGCTAATGGAGCTACCAAGTGTCTGTAATGCGCTAATTGTTAAGTTGGTTTTATTTGCTTGGGGCTGTTGCAAATCGGTTTCTAGTCGCTGGATTGCTCCTGCATTTTCATCATCACCGTTTAGTTCAAAGACCAATTGGCTAAAGGTTGCTCCGTCACGGTACTGTGTGGCTAATGCTTGCTCCTCAACATTTAGTGTTTGCAGCTCTGCATTGTTAGTCGCTATCTGCTGCTGAGAACCAGAAAGTGCCTGCCTTTTTGTCGCTAACTGAGCTGCTTTAACACCAGTAAGATCAATATATTTTGGGTCAAACTCAGAGGTAAAATTGCGTACAAAGTCATTGAAAGAGTCTAATCCAAATAACGTTGATATAAGCTCTGTTTGCTTGGCGGGTGCCTGAGCGGCAATTCTGGAAAAGTTATCGATACGATTTTTTTCAACGAAACAAAATCTAAATAGTCCCTCATTTGCTTCAATTTCAACCTCAGTGCTTTGCTCGTTTAAGCCTGTAACAACAGGCGTAGCAAAACGATTAGCATGTGCGTTTTTCAGGTAACCACCCTGATCTCGAAAACGCTTGTTTTCCGCTTCAGCCACGTTACCCAGCAGGCTATATTCGAGGGCTTCGCAGAAGCTAGATTTTCCAGTACCGTTTGGTCCGTATATGAGGACTAAACGGCTTTCTAAATCAAAAATCTCTTGCCTAGAGAAACCACGGAATGGCCCCACAGCCATACTTTTTAACTGAGTAATCGGATAGGTTTTCTCGGCAGTTATATCGGGTACAGACTGAACCTCAATGCTTAAGGAATCCCATTTAGCCTGGGCCAAGGCAACCATTTTCTTAACCCGCTGGCCTTGATGGGTTCCGAGGGGAGTAAGTTCATCAAGGTTTTCTAAGACGAGGTTCGCGATCTTTCGCTCTCCCGGAAGAGATTCGTCTGAATCTAGAGTTCGCAAAAATCGTACATACTCAGACTCAATCATAATACTTCCTTAGATTCCATTTCTTCATTTTCTGAAGAGCCTCTCCGGGTTTCTTGTGGTGGGTCTCCAGCCTCCAAATTTGCATAGACTCTCCTATTTCCTAACGGTTGTAATAGTGCATATGCTATCTATCTCAACTCAAACATTCACACTAATCCCAAACGAAACTTTTCAAGGGTATTATTCCGATAGCTTCTATTTTCTCGTCCTAGGTTAGCATGAGCCTGTCAAGAAGAACGCGCACGTTATTTGGTTTCAAATTAACCATCCAGGGTGTAGCCATGCCATCAGCGATCAGTACCAGTAGGTACCTAACATGCCGCCTAGTTGGCGTCACTGGAGTTAGTCTATCAACGGCTGTTTTGGTTTTCGTGCGCTGTTGTCCAAACTGTTAGATAAACCATATTTTGTGAACTGGCTGCAAAAATATTGCTAGGGACACAAAGAGGAGTTACTTAGGTAGGCTCTGTGTGACTGATTGGAGCGAGGGCTTATCAACGTCAGTTAAAAATTGACCCACCCACACGCTTATCCTGTCCTGCGTGACAGGGTAGGTGTGTTGGTATGTATAGCTGAAGAATAATTGGCGCTACACAGGTCGGGTGATTGACATAACTTCGCTACAAGGAAGAGCCGACTCGTTAGACTTGAGAAACGAAAGATAAAATAGTTGCCTCTGAAGGCAATAGAGGCAGGTCAGTGATCAGTTGATAGGCTTTTCACCTTAATCTACATCGATCAGCTAAAAGCCAACAACAGACCCAACATCTGTACATTCATGCAGGCTAAGTAAAGAGCCTGGATGGCAATGAGATTTGAGGGTTTTAATGGTCCCCGTACCCCATGCCGTACCCAGAGCGATTTTTGGTTGATTTAAATGACCGTAAATCCCTTATTTGATGCGCTCTAACCACACCCCCGCTTCGGTATAGTGGGTAGATTGCTTGGCCCCCATGCGGGGTCAGAGTATTCAGGTAGCGTGTTTTTATCAGGGTCTACGGTTAGATCACTTTAAGCTGCTTAGTCCCAGTCACAGAGAGGCTCCCTTTAGCTGCTTGCTCGATGTGTCCACTCCACCAGCACATCATTGGGCGTCGGCGTTCGATGTAGTCTGTCCGGTTATATGCACTCCGTACCTGGTTGTCATCAACGTGGGCAAGTGCGGACTCGATAAGGTCTGCATCAAAACCCTGCTCGTTGAGTGTAGTACTTGCCAGGGAGCGTAGCCCATGACTCACTAGCCGGTCGGCAAACCCCATTCGTTTTAGTGCCATATTGGCCGTTTGGCTATTACAAGGTTTTTGCGGATCACGATCTGAAGGAAATATAAAATCACGATGACCACTTATCGGCTTGATCACTTCTAATATCGCCAGCATCTGCTCTGTGAGTGGGATCCGGTGTTCTCTTCTTTTTTTTGTCCTCTCCGCCGGGATAATCCATAGTTCGTTATCCCAGTCTATTTCATCCCATCGCGCAGCTGCCGCTTCTGCTGGTCGTGTCATGGTGTGTAGCTGCCATTCGATTAGGCACCGGGTAACCCGTTTAATATTCGCGTAAGCAAGCTTTTGCATTAACTCTGGTAGTTCATCGGGAGTTAGCGCTGCCATATGGTTCTTTTTGGGCTTTTTGAATGCAGCGCCAATGCCCGATAACGGATTAGCGTGGATAAGGCCACAGTTAACCGCGTAGTTCATCATTTCGTTTAGTCGTTGGACCAAACGCTTTAATGTCTCTAGGCTGCCCGATGCTTCAATGGGCTTTAAGGCATCTATCACCATAGGGGCAGTGATTTTGGAAAGGGGAGTAGCGCCAAGCTTTGGAAAAATGTGACGTTCCAGAGAGCGCCATATATCGGTCGCGTATCCCTCAGTCACTTGCTCTTTTTTCAGCTCGAACCACTGGTAGGCGACTTTCTCTACCGTATGCTCGGTGAGCGCAATCTCTTGCCTTTGTTGCTCTTCACGGTGTTCCTTAGGATCGATGTTTTGAGCGAGGAGGGCTCTTGCATCCATGGTCGCTTTACGCGCTTGAGAGAGGGTAACAGTGGGATAGGCACCGAGGCTGAGGTTGGTGCGCTTTTTGGTGAATGGGCGCAGGTAATTAAAAAGCCAAAGCTTAGAGCCGGTTGGTTTAACTCTTAATCTGAGCCCGTCGCCATCATAGAGTAGGTACTCTTTCTCTTCTGGCGTTGCCGCTTTTATCTTCTTATCCGTAAGCTTAGCTATGATTTTAGCCATAATGGGTACACCTCTCAGCCTCCATTTTTATCAGTGTACACCTCGGTGTACCTAAAAATCAAAGCGGTTGGTGGACCTCTATGGACCTTTATGAACGCTAAGTTGTTGATTTTTCGTTATTTTAGACAATAAAAAAGACGTCCGTGGACGTCTTTGAATATAAAATTGGTGGAGCTGGCGGGAGTTGAACCCGCGTCCAGAATCAGTCTAACCAATGGCGCTACATGCTTAGTTTGTCTTTAATCTCGTCAGTGTGCTGCGGACAAACACGCCACACAAAGACATACCCAACTTAGTTTTAACGCTTCAGCTCTTGGGTCAAAGCATCCACGCGATCCTGTTTGGTTTTGACTATCCTGAATCCCCGTCCTACAGGCGGAGGCTAGGGAGGATAGGCACTCAACAGGTTATTAAGCTGCTAGTGCGTAGTTTTCGTCGTTTGCGACTATTTTTTTGCGGCTTTTTACGAGGCCAACCGCCCCTCGGCATGCTCCACGGGCCTTCTCAATCCTGTCGAATCCTGAATCAGCCCCAGAGTGTGAGCGGCAGAGTCTAACAGATTGATCTGCCGCGTCAACGATTAACGCGCTGCGTTTTTCATGATCCTGGACTTTTGACGTTGCCAGTCTCTATCTTTCGCGGTATCGCGCTTATCGTGTAACTTCTTACCTTTTGCCAACCCTATCTTCAGTTTAGCAAAAGATTGTTTCCAGTATAAAGACAGTGCCACCACCGTGAAACCGTCTCGATTGACTTTGCCTAGCAAGGTATCAAGCTCACGCCGCTTAAGCAATAACTTACGGGTGCGCTGTGGATCGGCCACCACATGCGTGGAAGCCACATTAAGCGGGGTAATGGTAGCCCCGAACAAGAAGGCTTCCCCGTCTTTTAACAACACATAGCTTTCACTGATATTGGCTTTACCTGCTCGGAGTGCTTTCACCTCCCAACCTTGTAGCTCAAGCCCTGCCTCGAAGTCATCTTCAATGAAGTATTCAAAGCGCGCTTTTTTATTCAGTGCAATGGTGTTGCTGTTTGCTTTGTTCTTTGCGTTTTTCTTAGCCATAGTGTGCGCATTATAAAGGCGATATATCGAAGAATGAAAGGATTATCGTACTCAAGGGCAGAAAGAGTAAGACTTTATTCGCGATGTTGTTTGCTAACATTGGTCAAAGTGGGTCTCGATGGTATTATCTCGCGGTTAACTTGCAAGGAGTCCCTATGCCGCAAATCATCCGCTCGGCTTTAGTGCCGTACAGTGCTGAGCAAATGTTTGCCTTGGTGAACGATGTTGAATCCTATCCCGCTTTTTTGCCCGGGTGTGTGAGTACCCGTCTTATTGAGCACACAGACACCACCATGGTTGCGTCGTTAGATGTGGCGAAAGCGGGCATAAAGAAAACATTTACCACTAAGAATTATCTGGTAGATAACAGCCGAATTGATATGACGCTGGTGGATGGACCATTTAAACGCTTGAGTGGTGGCTGGAAATTCACGCCACTATCAAGCGATGCGTGTAAAATCGAATTAGATCTCGAGTTTGAGTTTACTAACCGCTTGGTTGAAGCTGCCTTTGGCCGTATCTTCAGCGAGTTAACCAGTAGCATGGTGAAGGCGTTTACAGAGCGAGCGAAAGAGATTTATGAGTGAAGAGACATTGCTGCATGTTGAAGTGGTTTACCCGTTGCCTAATGAGCAGCGCATCTTCAACTGCGTGGTGAAGCCCGACTCGACGGTGGAAGATATTATTCGTCAATCAGGTGTCTTAAGCGCCTATCCGGAGATTGATCTTGCGACCAACAAGGTTGGGGTATTTAGCCGACCGGTGAAACTAGACGCGCAAGTGCGCGACGGGGATCGCATTGAGATTTACCGGCCGCTGCAAGCCGACCCGAAAGAGATCCGCCGTCGCCGCGCCGAGCGCGCGAAACAAGAGGGGAAAGCCGATCCTGTCACCGGGGGCCGTGTTGATTCCCAGCGCAAACGCTCGTAACGGGGTAAAAAGAAAGGCGCCGATCGGCGCCTTTACTAAAGGATGAATATATAGCGGCATCAGAGTGCCGGATGCATCACCGTTACTGAACGGCTTCGAAAAATTGCTCGCCCGGCTCGAAATCACCGTCCATGTTGACTAATTGGTTATTATCGTCAAAGGAGAGGACCAGATCTTTTTGTGTCGGCGCTTCATGGCCAGGTTGTTGCCATTGCACAAAGTACCAAGTGTTGGGGTAGCCTGACTCAACGAGCATAGGAGGACCGAGAAGGAACTTAACCTGCTCTTTGGTCATGCCAAATTTCAAGGCGTCCACGGCCTTTTCTTCAATGTAATTTCCTTGGTTTATATCCACTCGATAAACCAGTTTTTCGGCATAAGAGCAGCCCATCATGGCAATCGCCATCAGAGAGGCAACGGCGGCTTTAGTCCAACCCATAGTTAATATCTTCACTGTCTTTTGATGGCAAATCACGTCTTTCGAAGACGCTTAGCAGTTCGTGCCTGCTGGCTTTCGCGTCCCGAGTATAATCAAGCAGAGAATATATGTAAAAAACCTGCTAACGACCAGCGTTTGGACGGTGATAATGTGAAAAAGTTCGACGTGTGTAAGGAAATAACCGAGAAAAGCAGAGCTAGTGCACTTTTCTCGGTCTTAATGCCACATTCAACGCTGTTTTGACTTGGCAGAATCAAGCGGCCACTAGAAGATCTTCCGCGTTTGCGAGGGTGCGATCAGTGATTTCACTGCCGCCCAGTAACCGTGCAAGTTCACTAATTCGTGCCTGATAGTCGAGCGGGTACATACGGGTTGTGGTGCTGCCTTTCTCTGTGTCTTTGGCAACAAACATTTGCTGATGGCCACAGCCTGCGACTTGCGGCAAGTGGGTGACGCACATCACTTGGGTGGAGTCGCCAAGTTGACGCAAGAGTTTGCCCACAATCGCTGCTGTAGGTCCACTGATCCCCACATCAACCTCATCAAAGATAAGGCTTGGTGTTTCAACCTTTTGCGCGGTGATGACTTGAATGGCAAGTGAGATTCGAGAGAGCTCGCCGCCGGATGCCACTTTAGCCAGTGGCTGTAAAGGCTGACCTGGGTTCGTCGACACAAGAAACGCCACAGCATCGCCACCCAGTGGGCTGAGGTGGGTTTCCGCTTTATTCTCGACTTGGATCTCGAAGCTACCATGTTCCATGCTCAGCTGGTGCATGCTTTGCGTGATCAGTTTGTTCAATTCTTTGGCATAGCGGCGGCGGCTTTTGCTCAACTTCTCAGCGGTGTCGAGACAGTCAGCAAACTGCTTGTCCACATCGGCTTGCAATTGCTCAATCGCCTCATCGTTATGTCCCAGTTTCTCCAACTCTTGAATCAATTGTTGATGCGTTTCATATAATGCATCGGGTTGAACCTGATGTTTACGCGCCAAACTCATGATAGTGCTCATGCGCTGATCTAGATACTGAAGGCGTTGAGGATCCATATCGAGTTGATCAAGATAACTGCTCACTTCTTGACTCGTCTCTTGCGTTTGGATCCGCGCCTCTTCAAGCATCTCAGCGAGCGGTGAAAAGTGATTGTCCATCGCGGCTAATTCACTTAAACGCTGTTGAGCGGCGGTCAATAAACTTAGGGTGTTAGTTTCTTCGCCTTCACTGAGTAGATCCACTACCGCCTGACTGGTCATGGCGATATCACCACTGTTCGATAAGCGCTTGTGTTCTTCTTCAATGTGTTGGTATTCCTCTTCACCCAATGCGAGTTCATTGAGTTCACCCACTTGATATTCCAATAGCTGTTGCTGAGCATCAATGTCATCTTTTTTCTTGATCAATGCTTTTAGCTCATTTTTAGTGCGGCGCCAACGCTGATAGCGTGTCGCCATTTTATCCAGCAAAGACTGGTGACCGGCGTATTGATCCAACAAGGTAATCTGGTGTTCGGGACGTAACAGCTGTTGATGCGCATGCTGACCGTGGATATTAATCAATAACTGCCCAAGCGCTTTTTGTTGTGAGGCGGGAACCGGGTTTCCGTTAATGTATGCGCGTGAACGACCTTCTTTGGTGATCACACGCCTTAGAATGCAATCGTCGCCGTCTTCGAGTTCGTTATCTTGTAGCCAGCGACGCGCGGCACTGTTTTGCTCTAGGGTGAAACTGGCAGAAATCTCTGCGCGCTTTTCACCCGGGCGAACCATATTGGCATCGGCACGATCGCCAAGGCACAAACCCAGCGCATCGATAGAAATGGATTTACCCGCCCCGGTTTCACCGGTGATCGCCGTCATGCCTTTACTAAACTCCAGCTCCAAGGATTTAACGATGGCAAAGTTTTGAATGGTTATATCGGCTAACATAGTAAACACCTGTATCTATCAACAACTGTGTATAGATACAGTATATACTGTTTTTTCATCCAGTGAATACTGTTTAGCAAGAATTGTTGTGAATGCGATGAACAGCACAAAAATTGTGCATGAAAAAAGCAGGAAGACCTGCTCTTTATCGGATGCGGAGAATAAGAATAAGAATAAGGAAGTGGCTCGCTTAAAATAGCTTAGAAGACCAACCCAGTTTTTTACGTAAGGTATTGTAATAATTGTAGTCTTGAGGATGAATGAGCTTGAGAGTGGCCGGGCTTTTGTAAATATGTACCTCATCACCTGGGTTGACTGGCAAAGAGACCTGACCATCACAGCTCACTTCCAACGTGCCGCGGTTATCTGGTGAAACCAGTAATTTTATACGGCGGTTGCCATCGACGACCAGCGGGCGGCTTGACAGTGTATGCGGAAACATAGGCACGAGCGAAATCGCGTTGAGGCTGGGGGATAAAATGGGGCCACCGCCGGACAAGCTATAGGCTGTTGAGCCTGTGGGGGTCGAGATAATAATCCCGTCTGAGCGCTGAGAGAAGGCAAACTGCTCGTTAATGTACACCTCAAATTCAATCATGTGCGCGACTTGCCCGGGGTGAAGCACTGCTTCATTCAATGAGGCGTTATGACTTTTTACCTGATCATGGCGATGGATTTCGGTTTCAAGCAAAAAACGGTCTTCGTCCACGTAATCGCCGTTTAATACCGCTTCTAGCGCATGTTCGAAGGCTTCGGGATCTAAGTCGGTGAGAAAGCCGAGGTTACCGCGGTTTACCCCGATCACCTTGATATCGCAGCGAGACAATACGCGGGCAGCACCTAACATGTTACCGTCCCCGCCGATCACAATGGCCAAGTCAGCGTGTTGGCCAATGCTGACCAGATCCAAATAATGTGCATCCGGCAAACCCAGGTTAGTGCTTAAACGTGTATCGATACACACGTCATAACCGCGCTCGATAAGCCAATGGTAGAGGCCTATGTGTGTGTTAACCGCTTCCGGGTTACGAGGTTTGCCAATTAAGGCAATGCGCTGGAATGGTGTCGACATAATTAGGATCTCATCGTTATTTGAGCTCAGTATAACGCGGGAAAAAAGCGATTGTCGTGATTTGCGTTATGTGGGCGGTTGAATCACAAAGATTCATCCCCATAATACTTTCGTCAATCAAGTTGAATAGTCCCAGTGGCGTGCTGGGCAATGCCATTTGTGTCGGAGTGATCATGAGCGAAGAACAGAAAGTGAAGCAAGAGCAGGAAGCGATGAAAAACGCGCAAGCTGCTGAAGCCAAAGGTACAGAGCAGGCCGCTGAGCAACAAGCAAGTAGTGGTGCAGACATTGAGCATGAGGAAACCGCAGCCATGATTGCACGTATCACCGAACTTGAAGCGGCGCTCGAGGCGAGCGAAGCCAAGGTGCAAGAGCAGCAAGACAGTGTGCTGCGTGCCCGTGCAGACGTGGACAACATGCGTCGTCGTACCGAGCAAGAAGTGGATAAGGCGCGCAAGTTTGCCTTAGAAAAATTCGCCGGTGAGCTTTTACCTGTGATTGATAACCTTGAGCGTGCCGTGGAGATGGCCGACAAAGAAGACGAATCAATCAAGCCAATGGTGGAAGGCGTTGAGCTGACGCTGAAAACCATGATGGATACCATCGATAAGTTTGGGTTGAAAGCGATCGATCCACAAGGTCAGCCGTTTGACCCTGAATTGCATCAGGCCATGACCATCCAAGAAAGCGCGGAGCATGAGCCAAATACCGTGATGATGGTGATGCAAAAAGGTTATGAGTTAAACGGCCGTGTTGTGCGCCCAGCCATGGTGATGGTGTCTAAAGCGCCGCAAGGTAACGTAGACGAAAAAGCCTAACGAGGGCGCTGAAGAAGGCCCTTGCCGAACTCGATTCGGTGTTTTTTTTGCCTTCTCCCCTTGAAAAGCATTTGGCTGCCCTTATTTAAACGGCAGCATTAAATAAAAATTGCGGTGAGGGGTTGAACCTCTCACAGTTACCCCCACATAAGGGGTAACGCATTAAAGCCACAGAACGAATTTCGGAGAGCACCAGATGGGTAAAATCATTGGTATTGACTTGGGTACAACCAACTCATGTGTCGCCGTACTTGACGGTGAAAAAACGCGCGTCATTGAGAACGCAGAGGGTGATCGTACAACACCATCGGTTATCGCTTACACACAAGATGGTGAAACACTTGTCGGCCAGCCTGCGAAGCGCCAGGCAGTGACAAACCCAGAAAACACCCTGTTTGCTATCAAGCGTCTGATCGGCCGCCGCTTCGAAGATGAAGAAGTGCAGCGTGATATCAGCATCATGCCTTACAAAATTGTGAAGGCAGATAACGGTGACGCTTGGGTTGAGGCGAAAGGCCAAAAAATGGCTGCGCCACAGGTGTCTGCTGAAGTCCTGAAGAAAATGAAGAAAACCGCTGAAGATTTCCTCGGTGAGGAAGTGACTGGCGCGGTAATTACTGTCCCTGCTTACTTTAACGACTCACAGCGTCAAGCAACCAAAGATGCTGGTCGTATCGCAGGTCTAGAAGTTAAACGTATCATCAACGAGCCAACAGCTGCGGCACTGGCTTATGGTCTAGACAAAAAAGGCGGCGATCGCACAATCGCTGTGTATGACCTAGGTGGTGGTACCTTCGATATCTCTATCATCGAAATCGATGAGGTAGATGGCGAGCAAACGTTCGAAGTATTGGCAACAAACGGTGACACGCACCTTGGTGGTGAAGACTTCGATAACCGTTTGATCACCTACTTGGTTGACGAGTTCAAAAAAGAGCAAGGTATCGACCTACGTCAAGACCCGCTAGCGATGCAGCGTGTCAAAGAAGCGGCTGAGAAAGCGAAGATTGAACTGTCTTCAGCACAGCAAACAGACGTGAACTTGCCTTATGTGACGGCGGACGCAACCGGTCCTAAGCACATGAACATCAAAGTTACGCGTGCCAAGCTAGAATCACTGGTTGAAGAGCTGGTTCAGCGTTCACTTGAGCCAATGAAAGTGGCACTGGCTGATGCGGAGCTATCAGTTGACGAAATCACTGACGTTATCTTGGTCGGCGGTCAAACTCGTATGCCAATGGTACAGGCCAAAGTGGCAGAGTACTTCGGTAAGGATGCACGTAAAGACGTGAACCCTGATGAAGCCGTTGCCATGGGTGCCGCGGCACAAGGTGGCGTACTGTCTGGTGATGTAAAAGACGTACTGCTGCTTGACGTGACCCCGCTTTCACTGGGTATCGAAACCATGGGCGGTGTGATGACCAAGCTGATTGAGAAAAACACCACGATCCCAACCAAGGCGAATCAGGTGTTCTCGACGGCAGAAGACAACCAAAGTGCGGTAACGATCCACGTGATTCAGGGTGAGCGTAAGCAAGCCATGCATAACAAATCACTGGGTCAGTTCAACCTTGAGGGCATCCAGCCTGCGCCACGTGGTGTGCCACAAATTGAAGTAACCTTCGATTTGAACGCCGACGGTATCTTGAACGTGTCTGCTGCTGATAAGCAAACGGGTCAAGAGCAGAAGATCACTATTCAAGCGTCTGGCGGTCTGAGCGACGAAGACGTTGAAAAGATGGTTCAAGAAGCAGAAGCGAATAAAGAAGCGGACAAGAAGTTCGAAGAGCTAGTGACTGCGCGTAACCAAGCTGACCAGCTGGTTCACGGTACACGTAAGCAAATGGACGAAGCGGGTGACAAACTGCCTGCGGAAGACAAAGAGAAGATCGAAACCGCCATTTCTGAGCTAGAAACCGCGCGTAACGGTGAAGATAAAGAAGACATCGACGCGAAGGTTCAAGCACTGGTTGCCGCTTCATCAAAATTGATGGAAATCGCGCAGCAGCAAGCTCAAGATGAGCAGGCGCAGCAAGACGCCGGTGCTGATTCAGCAAAACAAGACGACGATGTTGTCGATGCTGAGTTCGAAGAAGTTAAAGACGACGACAAGAAATAAGCGAAAGCACTGTCGTTAATAAGCACGGGCGTAGGGGAGCAATCTCCTTCGCCCGTCGTTTTATCAAACAGTGAATTGAACGTCTTTGTTTTGTTGACGTAAACAGGTGCAGTCAGACCATGTCTAAAAGAGATTTGTATGAAGTGCTCGGCTTAAGCCGCGATGCAAGCGAGCGCGATATTAAAAAAGCCTATAAGCGGCTGGCGATGAAATATCACCCAGACCGCAACAAAGGCGATGATGCCGCCGACCAGTTTAAAGAAATCAAGTTGGCCTACGAAGTGCTGACCGACCCGCAAAAACGTGCAGCCTATGACCAATATGGTCATGCCGCCTTTGAGCAAGGTGGTATGGGAGGCGGCGGCTTCGGCGGCGGAGGCTTCGGCGGAGGTGCTGACTTTAGCGATATTTTTGGTGACGTATTCGGCGATATATTCGGCGGAGGTCGTCGTGGTGGTCAGCAACGCGCGCAACGTGGTGCCGATTTACGCTACAACATGGAGCTTACCTTGGAAGAGGCGGTCCGTGGCGTCAGCAAAGAGATCGAAGTGCCTACTTATGTCGGGTGTAAAACCTGTGATGGCAGTGGAGCGAAACCGGGCTCGAAAAAACAAACTTGTGGGACTTGTAACGGGATCGGCCAAGTGCAAATGCGCCAAGGTTTCTTCGCGGTCCAACAAGCGTGTCCAACGTGTCATGGTAGCGGGACCATTATTAAAGACCCTTGTAATAGCTGCCACGGCCAAGGTCGCGTAAAAGAAACCAAGCACCTAAATGTGAAAATTCCTGCAGGTGTCGATACGGGCGATCGCATTCGCTTATCTGGTGAGGGAGAAGCCGGTGAAAACGGTGCTCCGGCGGGTGACTTGTATGTTCAAGTGCACGTCCGCGAACACCATATTTTCACCCGTGATGGTAACAACCTCTACTGCGAAGTACCGGTGAGCTTCACCATGGCAGCGCTCGGTGGCGAGGTTGAAGTCCCTACGTTAGATGGCCGTGTTAGCCTAAAAGTCCCAGCAGAGACACAAACGGGCCGCATGTTCCGTATGCGCGGTAAAGGGGTGCAGTCTGTTCGTGGTGGCGGTGTTGGCGATCTCATCTGCAAAATGGTGGTCGAGACCCCCGTTAACTTGAGTAGCCGACAAAAAGAGCTGCTTCAAGAACTGGAAGAGTCGTTTAGTGGCACTGAAGCGAAAAAGCACAAGCCAAAATCAGAAGGCTTTTTTGACGGTGTGAAGAAGTTTTTTGACGATTTGACCGGATAAACGCTTAGCCTGACAGACAGTAAAGCGTTATCTGTGAATAACAATTGCGAATAGTGAATAGCCAGCCTTGTGCTGGCTATTTTTTTGCCACAAGAACCTATTTCAAAGAGACGTCTGTCGTGCCCTACTCGGAGGGAAGCGAGCAGGATGTCTCGGCTGACATGCTGGTAATTACCCCATTAGGGTGCAATGCCAACCTATTGCATGGGTCGTCATGCTGACGACCATCTGCTTGAGGGTGAGCGATAATTCTATAGCTTGTTTTACTGCCTTTTATCGAGAACTGATAGTCGGATGATACTTGGCAATCTGTGCAAACAAGCCCCTGTTCTAGAAGTTCAGAGTGAGAAACGCTTGGGTAATATGCCTTGGTGATGACTTGTATTTCTACCCAGGACTGGAGCTGCACTAACCGCCCAATCGCTGCTTTGCGTGCTTGTGTTTGCTGATACTGGTGAAAGTGAGGCACGACCACGGCCGCTAAGGTGGCAATAATGGCGAGCACTATCAGGATCTCGATCAACGTCACTCCATGTTGAAAACGGCGGCTTTGACGCTGACGCATTCTTTTTAACCTCTCGAAGAGTTGATAATGAAAACCCTACTGAGCCTATGCGGGTGTTAGCCTGCAGGCAATGGCGACCCCCAAACCTTGGGAGACAGTATGCGTTTTCAAACTCTGCGCTTAAGTCAGTGCTCTCGGCGCTGTCTTAAAAACATGAGTGGCATCACCCTTATTGAGTCCCTGCTGGTACTGAGCGTGTTGGCGGCTGTTTGCACCATCGCGATTCCTCGCTTTTCGTCTGCCCAGCAAGCAACGATGATCGCGAGCCGCAGTGAATCGCTCACAAGTTTGTTTCATCTTGCTCAAGCTCGTGCGATGGAAGAAAGCCGGGTCTATCATCTTCGCCTGCTTAAAGCAAAAAACACCCAGTGTATCGTTGCGCAACCGAGTCGTGGAAGCGGTCTACTTAGCAGTGCACCTGATCAGCTCTCCGCCATGTCTTGCCAACAGACAAGATTGCCTATGGTGACGATCCCGACTGATATCTCGCTGTTGCTGAAAGCGAAAAAAAGCTGGGCGCCGTTACCGGAAGGCGAGTTATTCTCGATTGATTTTCGCACCCAGCGACCAACCTTGAATCTGACCGTCGGTTTGGGCGACGGCGACGGGCAAGCGCCTGACTATGTGGTCACTGTCCGTCAATACCTCGGTTTTGAATCCTGTCAGTGGGGTGGTATCGACAGTGCATGCAGCTAAGTCTAAAGGGTACTCATTAGTTGAGCTTTTAGTCGGTTTGTCAGTGAGTATTTTAGTTTCAATCACAGCACTTGCTGTCTTGACTTCGGCAACCACGATGCAAGCCAGACTCGATGCCAA
The DNA here is from genome assembly GCF_001996005.1 of Salinivibrio siamensis. Lineage (GTDB taxonomy): Bacteria > Pseudomonadota > Gammaproteobacteria > Enterobacterales > Vibrionaceae > Salinivibrio > Salinivibrio siamensis. The sequence continues at coordinate 52,824 of NZ_MUFB01000021.1, forward strand.
GACGCGCTTATCGCTCGAAATCAGCCGCTTATTAACGATGATGGAAACTGAGATACGCCGAGCCGGGCTGTGCTACCAGTGTGGTGGCGCATCACCCTACCTCTTTGACAATGGTCATGAACCTCAGCTTTTATTGATTGATGAAACCCCTTCGCAGCGTCAAGGGCAATGCCTTCGTTTTGCTTATCAACAAGGCAGCACCCATCCTACGAATACCGTGGGTAAAGATGACGCCAAAGGCTTTCGACTAGACACTGAAGCCCATGCCATAGAGGTCTATGAAAACCACCGAGACACAGCAAACTGGTCGTGTGAATCAGGCTATTGGCGAGATATTTCTTCTCGCGCATTGAAGATCTCGCATTTATCTTTTTCCCGTAATGCGGTGCGCACGGAAGATGGGCGACGTATTACCTCACTGACTATCAAGGTTTCCGCTTCGTTAATACGCCAACCTAGCCAGCGGAAAGATGTGTCGCGAACGTTGGTTTTAGCTAACACAGTGGTCTCACCATGAAGTACATCGCGGAATATAAGCGTGACCAAGAAGGTATGGCCACTCTCGCGGTGGTCGCCAGTATCGCTCTGATTACGCTTCTGATTGTATTAGGCGCCAGTCGACGCGCAGTCAATGATATCCAACAAACACAGGCAAAAATCACGACTGAACAATCCCTTTCCAGAGCTTGGGCGGCTCTGGACTGCGCGGTAGCCAAGATTAAACATGATGGTATTCACCTATCGAAAGACGATGTGGCAGCGGGGATAGCGCAACTCTCACCTTGTCAACATATCGCAGGGAGCCAATTATGGTTGGATCCTTGGCAAAATAGTGATCGCGGAATGTGGCATCTTTACGCGACTCATGCACAGCAACAAGTCGGAGTGACCCTAGCAAAAGCCACCGGTGCACGAAGAAGTTCATTTGTCACTTCAGGATCAGCAGCGTTTTACGGTGGCAATACATGGCGACCAGCAAAGGGAAAAAAGCGAGAGGATGGTTTATATGAATGCCATTCAATTGTAGCCGGGGGCGATGTCATGATTCGTCCACGCACTTCGGGTGAAGGTGGGCCTGAGAGTGAAGAGGAGAAAAGTGAAAACAAGTTCACCGTCAGCTTAGAGAGCAGTGATAAATGCGCTCCCGAATATAAAACGGAGATTAGCGACTATACAGTGGCAGATAGTCGCGATGAAACCGGCGCGCGACTAAAAAAAGATGTGCAAACCAATGTTGAGAATATGGACTTGTTCAAAGAGTACTTTGGTGCTCCTCGCGCGCAGTGGAAAACAGTCAGAGAACAATTTGAACGTCAAGGCGGCACCGTTTTTAGTACCCATGGTGATCCCTCTGAGTGTTATGATCCATTACTGAGTGCGGTTTCAAACAGTACATCATCAGAGAACGCGAATATTAAAGTGTGGGTTGATGGGCCTTGCGATTTGAGTCGGGGAGAACATGCGGTGTTAGCAAGCGATGTACCTATTCTCCTCGTTGTTCAAGACGGTATTCTGGCTTTACGAGGTGGTATGGATGCATTTAACGGTGTGATTTATCAGTTTACCTCGACGCCTAGCGATAATGATTTTGCCGATCAATGGGGGATGAGTATTTCCGAGTCTGGACAGATGTCTTGCTCGAGCTCTAATAGCAATATCCAAGAACTTTGCCCAATGATCACATCGACCGTCACCGATCCTGATCAAGCACGGCATGTCCCTTTTTGGTTTCACGGTAGTTTCATCACCAAGGGCGCATTTATTACCGACGTGCCGGATGGCCACTCCGTGGTGTATGGTTCATTCAAACCGACCTATAGTGGTGAGATATTGCAGAAGAGTTTTGCTGGGCTTAGGCAGTGGCGGCCTGTCGGTAACAGTTATCATGACATCAAACCGCCTCATGGAGAGGGGTAGCATGTTACGAGCGCGAGGTTTCTCATTTATCGAGATCTTACTGGCTCTTGTGTTGGTTTCTATGACTAGCGCTGGCGTGTATCGCCTGACAACGGATATTCAGACTCAGCAGCGTGATGCGCGTTTAGCTAAAGAGGCTATGTATTTGGCTAACAACCAACTCTCTCACTGGCGATTGATCAATACTGATGCGCCATGTTCAACAAGTAACCGTGATCCCATCAGGTTAGATAACCTTTCGGAGTGTTTGATTACGACCGAAGACTCGATCTATGAGCTGGTGGTGACTAATGTGCAAAACACACTGATAGTCGATGATAAGGTATCTGCCAAAACACTAACGCTGGCAGTGCGGTGGCAAAACCGCCGTCAACAGCAACAATCTCTGGTTTTCTATTTCACAGGGGCGCGGCGACAAAACGATTTCAATTAAAGTCCCCCTCCACGAACGGCAAACGTGAAGTGGTGGCTTTTTGCTCGCTTGAAACGTTTTTAAGAAAAACCCCTTGCGTCACAAAAATACCTCTCTATAATGCGCTCTCGTTGGCACGGCAAGCCGCGCTAACAACGGCAAAATAAACAAGCAAAACAAAATGCTTGACTTGTTGCCTAAGTGGCGTAAGATGCCACTCCCGCTCAAGATTGAGCGGCGCTCTTTAACAATTTGACCTATGCAATCTGTGTGGGCACTCGTTGAGAATAGACAAAAAGATTTATTCGATGAACTGAGTGACCAAACGACAACTTTTACAGTTGTTCGGCACAGTCAATTCGTTTTTCTCTTCGGAGAGAAACAGTAATCAGTATTCATTGAGCTGAAACTTCGGTTTCGAAAAAACTTAAATTGAAGAGTTTGATCATGGCTCAGATTGAACGCTGGCGGCAGGCCTAACACATGCAAGTCGAGCGGAAACGGCAGTATTGAAGCTTCGGTGGATTTACTGGACGTCGAGCGGCGGACGGGTGAGTAACGGCTGGGAACC
>NZ_MUFB01000022.1 GCF_001996005.1 Salinivibrio siamensis
GCTTTACGCTCGCCGCCCAGCGTCTGCATATCGCGCAACCTGCGCTCAGTATTGCGATTAAAAAGCTTGAGAATCAATTGGGTATGCCGATTTTTATTCGCAATGAAAAGCACATTCAGCTTACGCAAGAAGGGCAAGTATTACTGCAGCATGCCTATCGCGTCGTACAGCAAATGCAAGATGCAGCCACAGCCATGGATGAGCTTAAAGGATTGCAAAAAGGCGAGGTACGTATCGGTGTACCGGGTATGCTCGGATCTTATTTTTTTCCTGAGTTGCTGATGGGGTTCCGCCGTCGCTATCCCGCGCTAAAACTCACGGTGGTAGAGGCTGGCACTCACTCCCTGCGGCAAATGCTGCTCGACGGTGAGCTGGATCTCGCCGTGATTAACGATAGAGAGGTGCCCGATTCGTTAGAAACCACGCATTTGATTTCCTCGCAGATGGTCGCCGTTGTCGCGACCGATCATACGCTCGCCACACATCATACGCTCGATTACCACACCTTTTTCGACCATGAGTTGATCATGTTCCGTCCGGGATACTTCCACCGTGATTACCTTGATCAGGTCTGCGATACGCATGCAATAACCCCCAAACTTTCATTAGAAACCAATTTACTGGCGATGATTTTGAATATCGTCCGTCATGGGTTTGCGATCAGTGCACTGCTCGATATGGTCACCGAACATGAAAGGGGGATTGTCGGGATCCCCTTTACACAACCGATCAAGCTCGATATTGCGATTGCCTGGCGTAAACACGGTTACTTGTCCCTCGCCGATCGCGCCTTCATTGATTATGTGCAACAACACAATCCGTCTGCCAAGCCTTCTATGACATCCTGAGCCACCTTTCCCCAGATTTACCCCTATACTCGATGCAGGATTATCGCTAAAATCGCTGGCTAATTTATCGCCCGCCCTGGCGCACGATGCGCGTATCGTTGAATCGCCTGTCCTCATTGCAATGGGCTGACCAAGAGACCATAACGTGACACCGACTGCTATATACGATTACACCCCTTATTGGGCGGCCTGCTTTGGCCCCGCGCCTTTTTTGCCTACCAGCCGTGAAGAGATGGATATCTTAGGTTGGGATAGCTGCGATATCATCATCGTAACCGGTGATGCCTATGTCGATCATCCTAGCTTTGGCATGGCGGTGATTGGCCGCACATTGGAAGCACAAGGGTTTCGTGTTGGCATCATCTCGCAGCCTAACTGGCACAATAAAGATGATTTTATGGCATTAGGCGAGCCTAACCTATTCTTTGGCGTGACGGCTGGCAACATGGACTCGATGATCAACCGCTACACCGCAGACCGAAAACTGCGCCATGATGATGCCTATACGCCCAATAACGAGGGAGGTAAACGCCCTGATCGTGCGGTTTTGGTCTATTCTCAACGTTGTCGAGAGGCGTATAAGCAAACGCCGATCGTACTGGGCGGGATAGAGGCCAGCTTGCGCCGTTTAGCACACTACGACTATTGGTCAGACAAAGTACGTCGCTCTGTGTTATGTGATGCCAAAGCAGACATATTGCTATTTGGCAACGCCGAGCGCGCCTTAATAGAAGTGGCGCATCGTTTATCTCGCGGTGACACCTTAGCCGATATGACTCGCATCGCTGGCACCGCCGTGATGATGAAAACACCGCCCGAAGGTATGGCAGAAGTCGATTCCACCCGCATTGATAAGCCGGGAAAGAGCATGACCATGCCCAACCCCTATGCAACAGAAACCCAATGCGAAACCTGCAAAAAAGCAGAGCCGGATGCCGCGAAACCAATCACCATTCGCCCTTCTAGGCATGATGCGAAAAACACCTTTGTTCGCCTGCCCTCGTTTGAAAAACTCAAAAACGATCGGATTTTGTATGCCCATGCAAGCCGGGTGATGCATTTGGAAGCCAACCCCTACTCCGCGCGGGCGTTGGGTCAGCAACATGGCGATCAACTGCTTTGGATTAATCCGCCTCCGGTGCCGCTCACCACCGAAGAAATGGACTATGTGTTTGGCCTACCCTATGCGCGAGTACCTCATCCAAAGTACGGTAAAGCCAAGATCCCTGCCTACGACATGATTAAAACCTCGGTGAACATTATGCGTGGCTGTTTCGGCGGTTGTTCATTTTGTTCAATTACCGAGCACGAAGGGCGGATCATCCAAAACCGCTCACAAGCGTCGATCATTGAAGAGCTCAATGATATTCGCGATAAAGTGCCTGGTTTTACTGGCACGATTTCAGACTTGGGTGGCCCAACCGCTAACATGTATCGACTCGGCTGTGCCGATCCTAAAGCGGAGCGTAACTGTCGTCGCCCCTCTTGTGTATTTCCAAAGATTTGTGACAAGCTCAATACCGATCATCGCCATACCATTGATCTTTACCGTAAAGCACGCCAAGTAGAGGGAATCAAAAAAGTCCTGATTGCCTCGGGAGTGCGGTACGATCTGGCGATTGAGTCACCGGAATATGTGAAAGAGTTGGTCACTCACCATGTCGGTGGCTATTTAAAAATCGCCCCAGAACATACTGAGAAAAATACGCTGGATTTAATGATGAAGCCCGGTATGGGTGCGTATGATCGCTTCAAGGCTCTATTTGAAAAATACAGTAAAGAAGCGGGCAAAAAACAGTATTTGATCCCCTACTTCATTGCCGCGCATCCAGGGTGTACGGATGAAGATATGGTGCATCTGGCATGCTGGCTGAAAGAGAATGCCTTTGAGTGCGACCAAGTGCAAAACTTTTACCCATCACCCATGTGTAATGCGACTGCCATGTACCATTCAGAAACCAACCCACTGAAGCGGGTACGCTATAAAAAGCGCGAAACACTGACAGTGGCAAAAGGAGAGCGCCAGCGACGCTTACACAAGGCACTACTGCGTTACCATGATCCCGCTAACTGGCCACTGATCCGTGAAGCCTTGGTACGTATGGGGAAACAGCATTTGATTGGTAACGGGCCCAAGTGCCTGATCCCGAAAGAAGATGCCCCCGAAAAAACAGGCCGGCAGCGCCGCTCAGGCCGCCATGGCACCCAGCGCTTTGCCACTAAGCACCCCAAACAACCCGATATACGTCGGCCAAATAACAAAGGGCGAGGCAATAACCAGCGTGGAAAACGCGCATAAGCGCCTGCTTTAAAAGGATGAAATAAAAAACGCCCGTCGTGGTACACCCCGTTGCGGGCATCTTACTACGGGCGTTTCACTACGAGCGTTACGGTATCATCGTACTCATGGCGCGTCGGATACGCCCACCACTAACGGAAAAGCTCAACACCAATCACACCAAGCGCCAGGACACCGGCGATGGCTCCGATCACCCACGCAATTTTCTTTTGCGTCCCCTCGTCCAAGTACTGGGCTGCCGTAATCCCGAGTAAAACCAGCAAGATGATAACAATCGTTTTAAGCATTTGTTTTACCTTAGCTTTCAGCTCTTTATTTTACTGTATGACAAAGCCACCCAGATGCAAGCTTTATAGTGATACGTTATCGACACGCGCACGATCAATTCGCGTACACGCTAGCCGCAACAAGATTTGCAAAGGATGTTGTAACTGCGTCTCACTAAACCGCTTCACTTGGCTACGGCACGAGTAACCGGTTGCGAGCACTCTCTCGCTAGGTAGGTTGGCCAACTGTGGCGACCAACTTAAATCATAGATCGCAGCTGACGTTTCACGTTTGTCTGCTTCATGGCCATAAGTGCCCGCCATACCACAACAACCGACAGAAATCGGTTTAAGCGTCGCACCAAAGTGCGCAAATAAAGCCACCCATTGTTGCTCAGCATGAGGCAACTGTGTTTTCTCGGTACAGTGGCCGAACAGATACCAGGGGTCAGCATCACGGCTCGTCACGACCGGCATGTCAGGCACAACACTGCTCAGCCACTCATGACTCAGCATCACATTAAAGTTACCTCGGTGCTTACCTAGCGCTTCTTGATACTCATCGCGATAACAAAGCACCAGCGCCGGATCAACGCCCACCATGGGTATATTCAACGCCGCCAGCTGGTTTAAAAAGCCAGCGGTGTTACGCGCCGTCTGGGCGAAACGACGGAGGAAACCTTTTACATGCTGGGCTTTCCCGTTGGGTTTAAAGGGTACCAGCATGGGCACCTTCCCGAGTTGTCGCGCCAGTTTGATCAAATCATGAATCAGGGGCGCTTCATAAAAACTGGTAAAAGGGTCCTGCACGATCAACACATAGTGCTCACGCTCTTGCGCGGACAGAGCCTGCAGCCATGCTAAGTCAAACTTAAGCGCATGATCGCCCGCCAGAGACTGAGCCAGCGTCGGCACCGACAACGCCGGTGTGTCTGTGTAGCCAATTAGCTTCGCAGTGAGTCCTTGGGCCCATTGAGGCTGAGTCGCCGCATTCACCCATTTTGGTGCTTTGGCCATCAGCGGGAGCAAGGTTTCAATGTTCGCCACTAAGTGGTCTTTCACCGGGCGGGGATAGCGGCTGTAATAGAGCTGCATAAAGCGCGAGCGGAAACTCGGCACATCCACTTTGATCGGACACTGACTAGCACAAGCCTTACACGCCAAGCAACCGCTCATGGCTTCCATGACTTCATGGCTAAAATCATCTGCTTCTCTGCGGCGAGTAAAATAGCGTCCGAATTTGGCCATCACTTCACGGACTGAAGGCGACTGGGTCATCAATGCCTGCTCAACCGCCAAGGGGTCGACACCTTGCTCAGACAGTAAACGCAACCATTCTCGCACGATCCCAGCGCGACCTTTTGGCGAATGGCGACGGTCATAACTGACCTTCATCGAAGGACACATGGGTGAGGCGGTGTCATAGTTAAAGCACAGCCCATTGCCATTGCACTCCATTGCCCCTTTAAAGCTATCACGCACTTCTACGGGGATTTGACGGTCATAAAAGCCACGCTTAGTGTCATCAACCTTCACCAAGGCATCTTGGCTGTTAATCGGTGTGCAGATTTTTCCTGGATTCATCCGATTTTGCGGATCAAATGCCGCCTTGATATGGCGAAGCTGCGCAAACAAGGTCTCACCAAAAAACGCTGGGCCGTACTCTGAACGATAGCCTTTACCATGTTCTCCCCACATCAAGCCGCCATACTTGGYAACCAAAGCAACCACTTGGTCCGAGAGGGTTTTCATTACGCGTTCTTGGTCAGGGTCACACAAATCCAGCGCTGGACGCACATGCAGTACCCCCGCATCGACATGACCAAACATGCCATAGTGCAAATGGTGGCTGTCGAGCAATGCTCTAAATTCACTGATARAGTCAGCAAGGTGTTCCGGCGGTACACAAGTGTCTTCGGCAAAGGCGACGGGCTTGGCTTTACCTTTTGTGGCACCTAGCAGTCCGACCGCCTTTTTACGCATCGCGTAAATTTTGTTGATTGACGCGAGATCCCGACAAATCTGATAGCCAATCACCCCTTTTTGCTTGTGAGCAATCAAGCTATCCAGTTGCTGACAAAGTGCCGTAATCTGCTGCTCTATCTCACCCGGATCATTCCCCGCAAACTCCACCATATTAATGCCGTGCATGGTTTTGCCGGGCACCGCTTGCAACAGATCACTCACCGTATGCCAAACAATGTCATTACGCGCTAAATCAAGCACTTTGGCATCAATGGTTTCAACCGACAAGGCATTAGCGTCTACCATCATCGGTGCATTACGCAATGCTGAGTCAAAGCTGTCGTATTTAATATTTACCAAAGTCCGCACGGTCGGGATCGGGGTGATATTGAGCTTGGCTTCGGCAATAAACGCTAAGGACCCTTCAGCGCCACACAGCACGCGACCAATGTCGAAGGCTGTGAGTGTGTCATCATAAACATGTTTAAGGTCATAGCCGGTTAAAAAGCGATTTAACGGTGGAAAGGTCTCGGTAATCAAGTCACGGTGCTCACGACAGACTGAGGACACCGTTTGCAGCGCCCGGCCACTGAGATCATCGCGCGACATCGCTTGCTGAAGCTGATCCGCATTGAGAGGCTGTGTATCGAGGACGCTACCATCGACGAGCACTGCTTTTAAACCCAGTACATGATCGGAGGTCTTGCCGTAACGTAGCGAGCCTTGACCGGAGGCATCGGTATTGATCATCCCGCCAATCGTGGCACGATTACTGGTCGATAAGTCAGGTGAGAAAAAGTAACCATACGGGCGCAAGACATCATTGAGTTGATCTTTAACCACGCCTGCTTGCACACGTACCCAGCCTTGCTCCGGGTTCACTTCCAGCACCTGTTGCATATGACGCGACACATCCACCACCACATGCTGGGTCAACGACTGGCCATTGGTGCCAGTGCCGCCACCACGGGGAGAAAACTTAATCTCACTAAAAGCTGGGGCTTGGACGGTCTGACCAATAAGCTGAAGATCATCAACCGATGCGGGAAAGAGGACGGCTTGTGGTAAGGCCTGATAAACACTGTTATCAGTGGCCACCGCAAGGCGGCTTGCATAGGTCGATTCAATGTCGCCTTGAAAACCTGCTGTTTGCAAAGCGGTGATAAAATCAACAACGGCGGACGACAGGCCCGCCTCTGGATGGATTGCCGGTATCATTGCTGTTCCTGTGCGCTATCTCACCATGCCTGGTGCAATTTTTGTTGTGCTGTCACTTTACCTTAACTCTTGGCACAGCCAAAGCGATCACCTAGCAAATCCTTATCACCACTCGCGCCAACCTAGCCGCTTACCCGACCATTTAGCAAGCTCTGGGCTGGCAATCAGTACCCACGGGCCCAAACTCCATGCCGCCATTGAAACGACAATAAGCACAATCCAGCTTAGGCCTGTCAGCTGTGCCACTCCCCAGGCGGCGCCAACAATGGCGGCGATACCGAAAAAAATCCACGCCAGCGTTAACAGTTTGCCATTGAGCTGGCTAGCCGGTTTATGGCTAGGAAACAGCTTATGCCAAACCTGACCGGTATAGACACCCGCTGCTAACGCTGACAGATACACCAAATTGGGGATCTTTAATGCCAATGCCAACAGCGCCATGATAAGACACGCTAAGAACCAGATTCTGCCTGTCGTTAGCATGGGCCTTTCATTACCCACCGTTACCGTATCAAGCTTGACAGTCGCCCAAGCAACACTGGCGCCGACCAAAGCGCCAATGACCACATCACTGGCAAAATGCACCCCAAGGTACATCCGGTTCAGCCCCATAAGCACGATCACCAACAACGCCACCGCAAGCGCGCCAAACGCGGGTGGGTGGATGACTCGACGTTTTAGATACCAAGCAGTCATCACTGCCGCTGCAAGCAATGTATGTCCACTGGGTACGGTAAAACCGCTTGCCTGGCCGATTTGTAACTCTGGCCACAAATAAAACGGCCTTGGCATGGCAAAGCCACTTTTTAGCGTCGTCGACACTGCCGCCGCGCTTATTAACAAAAAGAGAAGTGATAATGCGGATTTATGGCCACGAAAGACCAAAAATAGCGGCAGCAGTGCAACGTAAAAGGCGGTCTCGCCCAGCGTATTGACCAATCTAAATACCGCGGTCACGGTCGAGCTCGCCGCCTCGCTCATTTGCTGTACCGCGGTTTGTATCCCCGCGACCCATCGATATTGACTGACATAAAACACAGGCGCTAAGGCACTAAAATCGGCCAAGGCACTGACATCGCTGCTTGGCGTTCTCGCCGCTAGCGACCACAAAAGATCACGACGGTCGCGAAAACGATAGCGATAATCTTGCGCATGGGCGCGCGGTACCAGCCGTGCTTGCTCGACTTCAGAGGCAAAATGGGGCGCGCGCCAAGCCGGCAAAAGACCCACTCCCTCCGCCGTAGAGACAACGGGCAATGGTGCCTGGCTTTGACAGGCAAATAACACACCACGCTCATCTTGATGATAGACATTACCGACCGTGACGCGAATAGCCGTTTCTTCAAACACTTCACGCGCTAGCGCTCTACTCGGTGATTCGGCCAAGTTAACCCGCCCACCGGGCAAACCATACCGTCCGGTCACTGTGTCTTTCACTAGCAAGAGCCGTCCGGCTGGATCGCTAATAATGCATGCGACCCCAGCGATCCCTTGCTCGGTGGAGAACGTAGTTTCATTCTCAGCCAAGGCATAGCTCGACACTAATCCGCTAAAGACTGACAATAGTACAGCGATAATCCGTTTCATGCGGCGGCTCCTGAATGCACGTGTCCTGATGAAAGATAAGGAAAAGAATGACGCAGCCAGACCCTCTTAGTCCCTATTATTACCATCATAACTTTCAAAACTTGATGGATTTAGTCTGCGAACGTGACTGGGATCTTCTCACGCACAAAGAACGACATTGGCTGACGACCTTTCAACAGCTTAGCTTCAAAGCACAGTGTTTGCTGGTGCGTTTACTGATGCGCCGTCACGACTGGTTTTTGGCCGGCTCGCTGCACTACGATGAGCTGGGTGAAACGCCGCCGCTGCTCGACACCTTAGCTGAACATCAATTTATTAGCCTTACCCATACTGCCCCGGCAGAGGTGGTATTCAAATTACTCACCAAAACACAACTTATGGCGGCTTTTCCTGATACAGGGCTCACCAAAAGTGCGCCTAAAAGCCAGTGGCAGCAGGCGATAGAGGATCTCTACGGCAACACGCTCGACAGCCCTTATGCATTGGTGGTCTGCCACCAGCCAGACATCTTACCGGTATTAAACCTGCTGTATTTTGGCAATTCGCGCCAGGATTTGAGCCAGTTCGTGGTGGCCGAGCTGGGTATCCAACACTTTGAGCCCTATCCCATTCGGCAAGCCGATCGCTTATTTGAGCATAGGTCCCAAATAAATGACTGGCTGCACTTATCCGCATTAAACGAGATCTTGTGGCAAGCGCGCAAAAACAAGCAACCTAAAGAAGTATTGGCGTTAGCGCCCTGTTTACCAGCCCCTTTTGACTGGGCACCGCTCGAGCGCAAGCGGCAGCGCTTGGTTAATCGCATTGCACGCGAATTTGAGCGCCAGGATGATTTATCGACCGCATTGTCGCTGTATCAAACCACCACTCAGCCACCCAGCCAAGAACGATGCGCACGTATCTTGATAAAGCAAGGTGACATTAAAGCGGCTGCAACGATCATCGCAACCATGCTCCAAGCCCCACACGATGAGGAAGAGCTTGACGTCGCTTATCGCTTGGCGAAACAAAAACCGGTTCGCGCACTCGGCCGCTTGGTTCCCTCAGCGCGTGCTAAACCGGCGACATTACCCACCGAGACGTTAGCTTTACCGCTGAATCAGCGCGTCGAAAAGGAGGTTGCTGATTATTATCGTCAGCAAGGCTGGGAAGTATGGTTCAGCGAGAACAGCTTGCTTAACGCGTTATTTGGGCTGTTTTTTTGGGATGTTTTGTTTTTGCCGGTCCGTGGCGCCTTTCTTAACCCTTTTCAACGTGGGCCGCGCGATCTCCACAGCGACGACTTTGTCGCTAAACGACAGACACTGATTGATAAGCGCCTTGCCGAGATTGATCGAGCACGCGATTGGGTGGCGCAACACTATCAGCAAAAGCACGGCATCACTAACGAGTGGGTAAATTGGTCGGTGATAGAGTGGCCGCTGCTTGAGGCTGCGTTAGTCATGCTTACAGACACACAGCTTCGCGCCTGTTTTCAACGTATTTTGTTCGACCGTCGCCATAACCGCCGCGGCCATCCAGACTTGTTTATGTGCCGAGGCGCATCCTACCAATGGGTGGAAGTAAAGGGGCCGGGCGATACGCTACAGCCTCACCAAACACGCTGGCTACAGTTTTTTCAACAGCATGAGATCCCAGCGAAAGTGACGTATGTGACGCCAGACCAATAATGCACGCACTGAGACATGTCTATCACCTGCTCTCAATCTCGCGACAGCCACCGCGTCTTTAAAGTGACGTTGTCACTCTTTTTCTTCTACATGTGGGTTAAAAATATAATAGGAACCATCGTAAACCAGCCGTTTAATCAACGCCTCGCAATGTTTGAGACCGCTGCGGTCAAACGACACGCCATAGCGTTGCATGCCCCATTTTTGTTGGCGGTTCTCTATTTGCCCACTCAAGATAAAACACTCGTCACTGTTTGGTGCTTGGATTTGAATCGCCATTTGGTGGTGTTTTTCAAACACAGGCGCAATGGCGTCAAAACTAAACCCACAACCGCCTGCAGAAATATCGGTAAGATTAACGGGCAAACGACGATGATCGAGCGGAATTTCCCCTTTGACGTTTAACTCATAACGATTATCTTTGCGCTGTTGTATCAGTTTGGCTTGTTGCGGTAACTCGACCATGACCAAATTAATGGGTGTTTTGAGCACGGTTGAGATCTTAGAGGCAAACCGCACTTTAGCCCCCTCGCCCTCATCAGATACTGCATCAACCGCCAAGCGATAACCTTCAATAAAAAACTGATTAACCTGATTAAGGTTTTCTGTCGGTAGCGAAAAGAATAAGCGCTTTTCACCATCAAAACCGATAAAGGTACATTCACACCGGTACGTTTGTCCCACTGGGGTCTTTATTTGTACTTGCGTCGTGGTGCCATGCTTCATAAATGCCACGGCACGTAACCCTATGACGGTCTCTTCTCTCACCGTTTTGTATTTTTTGGCCTTAAGTTCAGGCAAGGACTGCATCATCGTTCGCTTTTATTGTGATGGATAACTAAGGGCACCGACGTCTCCAGTCAGTGCCCATGCGGCATTTACATCAGCATAAACATGACAAACTGTACCAGCGGTACGGCAGAGCCATCAGAGGTGATGATTTGGTTTCCCTCAATTTTGGCAGACAGCACAGTATTTTTATCTGTTTGTGTGACAAAACCCGCTTTGGTCAGATCCTGTACTTTTGCTTGCCACGGTGACTGTGTCAGCACCCCATTGGGTACCGAAACATCAAGATCGCCGCTTACCTGATTGACCAGTTGCTGCAAATTAAACACGCCAGTTGGCTCACTGCCTTTTACATCGACGTGCATGTCGACACTGATATCCCCTTCTGGCACGGTTAAGCTGGCGGGCGACAAATCAATCGATAACCCCGATTGCAACAATTGCACCAAAGCTTGATCAAAGGCCTCCATACTCACTGGTGCGCTACCTTCTTGCCACTGCGACGAGAGTAACGCGATTTGGGACATGGCACTGTAATCAAGATGATTGGCATCGAGTGCCACTACCAAGTTACGCCACTGCGTGTTGTTCGGTAACGCAATCGTTCCCACCGTCAGTTGGTTGGTGTTATTTAGCTCGCGGGTTGAGGTTGACTCAGACGTGATCAACTTATTCCCTATCTCAAGCTTGACATCGCCCAGCTTTAACGATTGACCGCTCACATCACTGAAGTGCGCTTGCTCGAGCGATAAAGACTGTTCACCAATCCACAGACCATCTTGCAAATAGCCGCTTCCTGACCCCGACACGCTATCCACTTTCAGTTGCTGCCCACTATCGTCGTTGAAGGCCAGCGCGGGTAAAGAAAAGGTTGCGTTCACATGTCCTTTGCGGTCGATCTCGCCTTGTAGGCTTAACTCACTCGCGGTCAGGTTACTGCTCGCCTCTGATAGCGAAAAAGGTGCGACGGTAAGGTGATAATCGGATGCCCCTGTCATCAAGGTATCTAGCTCTAAACGAACTGGGGTTGGGTTACCTGGCCACGCTTTTTGGGTGATCGCTTGTAGCTCAGGCGTCATCACTAACGTGTTGCTTGACGAGACGCCAAACACGCCATGGGAGATCTCTGAGGCGATTTCGTAGCTAACGGGTAAGCCCGACTGCGCAAGCATCGCTTTGGTTTCACCCTGAAATGCGAGATGTGTGACCGCCTGCGAGCTTAAATACCCGCGATCGTAGGTCTGCTGCTCAAGCGTGAATTCTGACGTTGAGCGCTGATCGACTTCTCGCTCATACATCGACTGTGCGATTTGGCCAGTCGCAAATGGCCAACACGCAACAATCGCAAGGCCACCTGCGATGGCACCATACTTTCCTAAAAACATGTTTTCTTTGCCTCAGGCATGCGAAAAATCATAGTGTAACTAAAATTAGGCGCTGAAGATAACGCGTTATACTGTGAAGGCAAACTGTTATGGAAGCCATCGCACAGGTCAATAGACAATGAATAATAAGAAGGAACTTTCTCACTAATGAGGCAAGGGCGTGTATCACAGTACTGCCATGCAGAATACGGTGTATTTATTCGTGAATGTCGACCATTTCGCATCATTGCCGCGGATAAATGCATACAATCAAAGCATATTTGCAATAGATCGACAGAGTGTATGAATCCCTACGTTATATTGTGCATTGACCAAGACCCTTTCGTGGTAGAGCAGTTGTCTCACGACCTTGCGCCGTTTCGTGATGTGTTTGATTTTTGCAGTGCAGAGACCCCAGACGACGCTTATGCCATGCTCGACGACTTTAAGGCTAACGAGCAACAGGTGGCATTACTGATCTGCCATAACGGGTCGGACGATAATCGCGGTATCGATCTATTAGTCAATGTCGACAACCACTCTGCCAGTCAAGGCGCACGGACTGTTTTGCTCAGTGAGGCACCGCAATACGATATTATTTTGCAGGCGGTGAATGAAGGCCGACTCAATTATTGTATGCACAAGCCTTGGCGAGCCGAGGAGATGCAGCGTGTTGCCGAAAAAGAACTCACTACCTACGTGTTGCGCTATTGCCAACATGATTTGCTGCGTTATACCGAAGTGTTAGATCACCGCACCTTATTAGATGCTCAAGTTGAGCGCGAGATAAGCCAATTTCAAGCGCAATTGTTAGCGCCAGGCGAAACCGACAAAGCAGCGGTCGCCGATCGCGTCATTGCCGGTTTGTATGCGTTTTTTGAAGGCAACGATGAAAGCCGTGCGTGCCGCACCTACAGTGCCAACCATGTGCTTACCAAAGAAAATCAAGATAATGCTTTTTTGTGGTTTATCACCGATGGTGACGTTGGGCTGTATAAAACAGATGACGAAGGGCAAGAGCACCATGTTTCCACCCTTTCTTCCGGCAGCTTGATTGGCAGTATGTCGTTCGTGACGGGAGACGTTTCTTTCTCTACGGGGCGCACCCTCACTCGGACGCAGGTGATCAAAATCGATCATGCGTTATTTAGCAAAATAATGACCAGTCGCTCTGAGCTACTGCCATTGTTTATTCAATACCTGTTGTTGCACTTTAACCAACGTTTAAAGCGCAGTATCGATACCGAAATCCAGCTGCAGCAAACGCTCGCCTCACTGGACGAAGCCAACCGCCAGTTATTAGAAAAAGAAAAAATGGCACTACTGGGGCAACTCGTGGCGGGCGTCGCTCACGAACTCAATAATCCAGTGTCAGCGATTTTACGCAACAGTGACGCACTTGCAGACGCCCTAGAGGAAGTCGCAAAAACCCCGTTGACCTCAGCCAGCCGCGAACAAGCCCTGTCGCTTTTACAGACAAACCGCGAGAGTTCCCCCCTATCAACCGCCACGGCTCGAACCTATACCCGCACCCTAAGCGACCTCACCGGGGATAAACGGATCGCGCGCGATTTAGTCAACATTGGGTTGTATCAGCCTGAAAACATCAAAGAATGGCAACAACGTCTGGGTGAGGGCTTTAATCACGAACTTGCTACCTGGAAGCAATACGCCCGCTGTGGGCGGTTATTGCGCTCTAATCATGTCTGCGCGGCGCGTATTGCCGATCTCGTCAAAAGCTTACGCACCTATGCCCGTCAAGACAGCGAACAACGCCAACGCACCCGTATTATTGAAAACATTGATGATACCCTTACCTTATTTGAGCATCGACTCAAGCCTCATCAATTGGAAAAACGCTACGACTGGGTGCCCGATATTATTGCTCAGCCCTCGGCCTTAGCGCAGGTATGGACAAACCTCATTGCCAATGCCTTAGATGCGATGCAAACGCCAGGCACACTGACAGTGACAGTAAAAACACTCAATGACCAAGCCTCTGGCACGATAGAAGTGTCGGTCAGTGATACCGGTATAGGCATGACCCCTGAGCAGCAAGCAAAAATGTTTGCGTTAAATTACACCACCAAACGCGAAGGTCATTTTGGTCTAGGTATTGGCCTGACCATGTGCCAAACCATTATCCATGAGCAAGGGGGCGATATTCAGGTACACTCGCAGCCAGCTGTCGGTACCACAATGACAGTGACGTTACCTATTGAACTCCCCGCCTCTGCCAGTAAGGAGCCCCAACGATGAGCCAATACTTAGTCCTATGTGTCGATGATGAGCGTGATGTGCTCGATAGCGTGATCGATGACTTGCAAGGCTTTACCGATCACTTCGAGGTGGAAGCGGCAGAGTCAGTCGCAGAAGCACGAGAAGTGATTGCGGACATGGCCACAGAAGGTACCAAGCTGGCATTGATTCTGTGTGATCATATTATGCCCGGCGAGCTCGGGGTGGAATTTTTGATTGAGTTAGCCAATCAGCCAGAGACAGCGTCGACGCGCAAAGTGTTACTGACCGGCCAAGCAGGCTTAGAAGATACGGTCTCTGCGGTTAATCACGCCAGTTTACACTATTACCTTGCCAAACCTTGGCAAAAAGAGACCTTGGTCAGTGTCGTCACCGATCAGCTCACCAGCTATGTCATCGCGCACGAAGCCAATTTATTGCCGTGGACCAGTGTACTGGACACCCCTAGGATTGTAGAAGCCATCAACCGCAACAAATGGGATATGGGCGCAGAATAGCTCTCAAACCAGTTCGTACACGCCGATAGGTCAAAAATCGGTAAAAAAGCCTGACTCACGGGCGGATGTGCTTGTTTCTGCGCGCAATCGTCTTATAGAATGATTTGAACACCAATAACAAGTGGAATTGATAATGCGTAAATCTCTTTTAGCCAGCGCGATTGTCGCTTTGGCTTCATTCAGCGCCGTGGCCAATGAAGAAGACGCCAACCTCACCACCATGAGTAACTTCAGTTACGACTATCTGGAAGGACGCATCGGTGTTAGCCCACTCACCTATGGTGCAGGATTTAGCATGTCTATCCATCCCAACGCGCACGTACGCGTAGAAGCGGATACCGAATTTGATTCCGATTGGGACACGGCTGCTGGGATTGGCTTTCATGCGCCGATTAACAACTGGGCAGACTTAACCGGTGAGCTACTCGCGCGTGGCGTCAACAAAGACAACTTTGATAGTGATGTCGGCTTAGAGGTCAACCTAGGCGTGCGTCAGTGGCTTGGCCCACAAGTTGAAGTTGGCGGCGAAATCGGCCTGCTAACAGTGGATGATGAAGAAGATACCTTTGGATCTGCCTACGGGCGATTCCATGCCACTGAGCTATTCTCACTCGGTGCAGCCTACCGTGTTAACGAGTGGTACGGCGATCAGTTTATGTTTACCACGCGTTTTAAATACTGATAAGTCCACTCGGTAATGCATTGCCATCAAGCAATGGCGTATTGCCGCCAGACGTTGAAAGTCAGATCAAAAAAACCCGCATCGCTGCGGGTTTTTATGTATGTATGCACTCATGCACAACTAACGGATTAATAGCATAGGCACGGTCGATTCAACCAACAACTTAGTGGTATTGCTCCCCACAAAGAATTGACGCAGTTTTGAGTGCCCGTAGGCGCCCATCACGATCATGCCCACTTGATTATCAGCTTGATACGCTAAAATCGCGCGGTGCACGTCACCGGTTAACTGAGCCTCAACCACATCGACACCCGCCGTTTTCAAGCGCTCTGCCGCGCGTTTAAACGCTGCCAACTTTTCTTGCGAGTCTTCCACCATCACTAAATGACAGGTCATCCCTGCCAACAGCGGTGTACTCAGTGCTTTTTCCACTAGCTTTTCGCTGATATCGCTGCCATCGAATGCTAATAAATAGCTTTCAGGTGTTGAAAACTCACCGTTAGCAACCAAGGTATGCGCTTTAATCGAGCGCACCACGCTTTCAAGCTGCGAACCAATCGCCTTGGTGTCGTTTTGGTGTAGTTCACCTGATTTACCTAATACTAATACCCGCGTCTGTGGCTCGATATCCAGTAAGGTCTCCACCAAATTGCCATGGCGCTGCAACTTGCGCACATCGCTCAGCCCTTTGGCTTTAGCGTCTTCTTCCAGCTCAGACAGCAAGGCTTTGCCGTGCTTCATGGCTAGCTTGGCGCGCTGCTCATCCAGCTCCACCAGCTCTTGTAGCAGTTGTTCACGGCTACCCACGCCCAAGTTGCCTGATAGTTCAGGCTCCGCTTGGTGTGAGGACTTATCCAGCACATGCAAAAGTGTCAAAGGAACAGACAAGCGCTTGGCAGCCCAAACGCTCAAATCTGCCACTTGCTTTGAATAATGCGGGCCATCTACGCACGCGGTAATTTGTTCCATGGTCGGTCTCCTTAGTGGCCACCCATCATTTTTTCTACTTCTTCTGGTTTATCGTGCACGCCGAACTTATCGACGATGGTCGCCGTCGCATCATTCATTCCCACGATATTCACCTCGGTACCCTCACGGCGGAACTTAATGACCACCTTATCAAGCACAGACACGGAGGTGATATCCCAGAAGTGCGCTGCCGAGAGATCGATGGTGACACGCTCCAACGCCTCTTTGAAGTCAAACGATGATAAAAATTGATCTGACGAGGCAAAAAAGACTTGGCCAACAACACGATAAGTACGCGCATCGCCATTGTCTTCAGGCTCGCTTTTGACCACCATAAAGCGACCAATCTTGTTGGCAAAAAACAAGGCTGCCAGTAGCACCCCAACCAATACACCGATCGCGAGGTTGTGGGTGAAGACCACGACCACCACGGTCGAGACCATCACGATATTAGTCGATAGTGGGTGTGATTTCAGGTTAACCACTGACTCCCAAGAGAAGGTACCGATAGACACCATGATCATTACCGCCACCAGCGCGGCCATCGGGATTTGGCTGATCCAATCACTGAGGAACACCACCATAATCAGCAATAGCACACCGGCGAACAAGGTAGAGAGACGTCCACGTCCACCGGATTTAATGTTAATGACCGACTGACCAATCATCGCACAACCGGCCATACCGCCCAAGAAACCGGTGGCAATATTGGCAATACCTTGACCTTTACACTCACGGTTTTTCTCACTGTCTGTGTCGGTCAAATCATCGACAATGGTGGCGGTCATCATTGACTCAAGCAAACCCACTACAGCCAGAGCCGCAGAATAAGGAAAGATAATCGCCAGGGTTTCAACGTTTAGCGGCACATCCGGCCATAAGAACACTGGCAAGGTGTCAGGCAGTTCACCCATGTCACCCACGGTACGCAAGTCGAGGTTATACGCCATGGCAATACCGGTTAGGATAAGAATACACATCAAAGGTGATGGCACCATTTTACCAATACGAGGAATGTGAGGGAAAAGATAGATGATCGCCAAACCGGCGGCCGTCATTGGATACACATGCCACATAATCTCACCCATAAGAGTGATTTGTGGATAGTAAAGTCCAATACCAGAATCGGTCACCGCGAGCGCTTCCCATGTCACCTTTAGACCCTGGATGATTTCCGGACCAATGAGCTCTGGCAACTGCGCCATAAAGATCAGGATCGCGAGCGCGTTGACAAACCCAGTTACCACTGAGCGAGAAACAAAACGCATCAGGTTACCGAGTTTTAAATAACCGGCCGCTATTTGCAGTATCCCGGTTAGCACAGTGGCCGCCAATAGGTACTCAAGCCCATGCTCTTTCACCAAGGTCACCATCAACAACGCCATCGCACCCGTTGCGGCGGAAATCATGCCTGGACGGCCACCCACAAAGGCAATGATCACTGCGATACTGAAGGAGGCGTAAAGCCCGACTTTCGGATCCACACCGGCAATAATCGAGAAGGCAATCGCTTCTGGGATCAAGGCCAATGCCACAACGATACCCGCAAGAATATCGCCACGTACATTGGAGAACCAATCACGCTGAATTCTATCTATCATGAACGTCTCTACAAAATTGGGTTAAAAAAGGTGTTGCGCTCATTTCAGGCCTTATTTCACCTGAAAATCAAAACGCGTGATCCTAGTCACTTATTGACCAAGCGTCAACTCCCCTTTTTTTGTCCAATAACGACTTAATGACTACAAATCAGATGCTTAATTTGTAATTGTGATATTTTTAGCACAGATTTATTTCATTCTTTTCTCCAACCCCCTTTTTCGCTTATTTTTACCATCAGGCAAGGTTGGCTTTCGCACATTAGGCTTAGCGCTGTATCTTATATACGTGGATACACAGGCACCAACAGCACGGTAAAGAAAAGAATCAATCCAATGAGTGCATAAATCAGTTGGTTAAGCGTCCAGCCAATATCGATAACGATACCGAACACCCAAGGTGCCAATGCGGTGGAGAGGATCATCATGCCAGTCACCAAAGACCGAATGGCACCAATATGCGAGACCCCATACATTTCCGCCCATAAGGTATTAATCACAGGATTGGTTGCACCAATCGCTAAACCGAAAAGGCACATAAAAAGCGGTGCCGCAAGGGTATGATCAATGTTAGCTATCACCATTAGCCCAAGTAGCAGTGGAATGGGAATTAAGATAAGTACATTTCGCGAACGATATTTATCAATCAAGCTGCCTGATATCACTGAGCTTAGCCAATGCACGGCCCCGTAAAATACGAAACTGCCCGCTAATACGCCCGGCGTCCACCTTTTCGCTTCCAGGATAAAGTCCTGTTGGATAAAGACGCCGGTCACCAAAAACGGCGTCACCAAAGCTATCGGTATGATCATCCAAAACCGCCAGTCGCGAACAACTTGACGCCGACTCGCATCGCTGGCGTGGTTTTGATTATCTGCGTCAATACGGGTCCGCTTAAGGTCTGCTTTTCTGACTAGCCATAACACCAGTGGTAAAAACACCACTAACAGGGTGGCACCAATGAATAACCAGCTTTCTCGCCAGCCCAAAAACGCGATTAAGCCAATGACAATTGAGGGTAAAACCACCTCGCCAATGGCAACACCACTGCCGACCAAGCTAATGGCTTTGCCTTTATCTTGCTGTGCACGCTTAATCACAGTGGCCTGCGCGATGTGAGGCAAAAAACCTTGTCCACAAAAACGCAGTAAGAAGAAAACCAGCAGCAAGCCCACCACACTATCAACGGAATACATCAACGCACACGCGACCATCAGTAACGTGGCAAAGAAGATCAGTAATTTGTCGACCCGCACCCGATCCACCACACCACCAAAGCTAATCACCAACACGCTGCTGGTCATGGTCGCAATGGCGTAAATCCCGCCGTAGGTTGCATCACTCAACAACAGCGCATCTTTAATACTGCTGCCATACCAA
Organism: Salinivibrio siamensis; assembly: GCF_001996005.1. Classification (GTDB taxonomy): domain Bacteria; phylum Pseudomonadota; class Gammaproteobacteria; order Enterobacterales; family Vibrionaceae; genus Salinivibrio; species Salinivibrio siamensis. Next base: position 19,392 of record NZ_MUFB01000022.1, read on the forward strand.
CTGATGAAAAACGATTGACCAATGTTGCCAAAAAAGATCGATAGAAAGCCAAAAGCAATTAACGGCCATTGGTGCCTGATTAATGTCACATACGATCGCGCTAGCATACGCCTCCATTGCCCCCTGTCATTCCATTTTGAAACGTCATATATCAACACGCCTTCAAGGGTTTACTTAATGCATGAGGTGAAAGCTGACTATGACATGCCTGCACGGAAGAAGAAATGAAACCCGACCTGCTTACGTCGGTTTTGTGATGCCTTTTAATCCATATTGGCGATGGATCAATCGCTTATTCATGTTTTCACCGCTTACTGACACACAAACGGTCCGAGATGCGCTAGGCTTTGCGCCCTCTCAATATCACAGACAATAACAACAATATGAATCCAGTCATGTCAGCGCCAACCAAGATGGCGTTACGCTTTCCCAAAGGGCGATTCGCCATGTTGAGTGTGTACAGCTTTACCGGTGCCGCCATTGTGGCTTCTACCATTTTTTCCCTGCTGCTTTTTTTATCTCTTGACGACAACCCGCTGATGCAGTGGTTGTTCGGGGCACTGGCAGTGATTTTTGAAGCGGGTAAGTTTTACGCATGGTACGAGTTTGGTGAGCGCCGAGCGCACGGCAACTATGTGGGTGCCTTATCAGCCTTGGCTTTTTATCTCATTTTGGCCTTAATCTCGATTGGCGGCAGTATTGGCGGCATCAATAGTGCCACCAATGCCGCGCAAAGTGAGCAGCGCCAAGCCCAAGCGCAGATTGACGCTTATAACCGGCAAATCGATGCTATCGAGCAACAAATCACATTGAATAATCAAGCTGCCGAGCGCTATATCGAATTGGATAGAATTGCGACTGGCGTGGCGCGATTACAAAAAGAAAACAACCAATTACGCAAAGAGCAACAGCAACTCGCGTTAGAGCGCGATAGTTTACCCGCGGTGGCACAGGGCTCCATCTTGGGATTGATTAGCAACCTTGCTAACACATTAGGCGTCAGCGCCGATCAAGCCCAATCTTGGCTGGTGATTTTTCTCTCTGTGTTGCTCGATGTGTTCGCCGCTTTCTTTGTCGGCGTGATTGGTGAAGAGCAGCGTTTCCGCCATTGGTATCGTCACCCACATGCCACGCCCCCTACGCCTTTGAACAACAAGGCCTCTCCTCGTGCCAATGATATCAGCACGGAATCCACCACGCCGGATTCAGCGTCTCCTCACGAGGATACGGATGCGCCTTATGCAGATATCAAAGCCGCGCTAGCCGCCAAAACGCTACGTTGTAGCAAAAAAGCGGTGATGGCGGAGTATGCACTCAGCCAAGAGGCCGTCGATACCCTATTTACCCACTTACAACAGCAGGGATTGGTGGCCAAAAAGCCGAACCACCATTATCACTGGGTGGGTTAAACCACCAGCATCAATATACCTCTGAGTATCATGGCGGGAAGTCCACTTAACTATCCCGTTCTTTGCGACTGCGTAGCGATATGGTACAAACATCTTGTAAGTTTGTTAATCAGTACGTTACCTGACCTTTTAGCACCTTACCGATAAAAACAATTTATAACCAAGCAAATACAACAAAAAGGTGATCTATGCATAAGGCTGCACAAGAGGTGCATGCGCCTGAGGCATCAGTATGGCGCGCATTAGGCGATGTCAGTCCGTTGTGCCTCGCCGTCCTGCCTTGGGGGATACTCTGCGGTTCATTAGGACTGCAAATGGGATTCAGTGCACTGCAAACACAAGCCATGTCATTACTGGTTTTTGCAGGAGCGGTGCAATTGTCGGGCACCATGATGGTGGGCAATGCGGCGGGCTTACCAGCGGTACTCGGTTCCACACTGGTGATTAGCGCACGGCACCTTCTCTATGGTGCTCACTTTCGACAGTACATCACTCCCTTGCCACTTAAATGGCGTCTCGGCCTCGGCTTTTTACTGACCGATGAAATGTATGCGCTTTCAACCGCACACACCAGCAAGCAGGGAAGATTTTCTAAACACTATGCCCTGTATACGGGCGCCGCGTTTTACGTTGGTTGGAATCTTGCCACCTTGGCGGGGATTCTAGCTGGTTCTCAGCTGAAAGCCTTGGAAGCGATCGGCCTCGACTTTGCCATTGCAGCCACCTTTATCGCACTGACCGTGCCCAGTATAAAAACCCGCCCCGTACTGCTTTGTGCCTTGGCAAGCGGTGTCAGTATGCTGCTATTCACCTATTACCACATCCCCAATGCGTTAATCATTGCAACCGGCGTAGGTATGGTCGCGGGGCTAATGGCTGAATCGTTACCGACAAGGAGGGCGTCAACATGAGTTATTGGTTAATCATCGTCGCCATGGCGCTGATCACCTTCTCGGTGCGTTATCTGCTACTGGCACGGAGTATCCCTGTGCGCATTGGGCCGCGATTGCAACGACTCCTAACCTACTCTGCACCCGCGGTCCTGACCGCGCTATGGGTACCGATTGTCTTCTTTCCCGAGGATCAGCTGGCTATCTCTACCACCAATCCTTATTTACTCGGCGCCTTGGTCGCTATCGGTTTAGCCTGTACCCGTCTATCGACCTTATTAGTGGTCGGGCTATCGATTGGTTTTTTCGTTACCCTTCAGCTTTGGGTCCTGGGATAAATAACGACGATAAGCCAGTCAGTGCGATGCCACTATAGCAAGAGGCAGGGTCATCACCCTGCCTCTTTAATTTATTTGGTTGCTGGCCCCAGAGGCCAATGAGTTGATAGCTTATTGAATAAAAGTGGGTTATGCCGTTTCCTGCGCCCTTTGTTGTACGCGAGAAACATGGACTAGCCCCATCAATTTGATACTCGGTTTGAGTAACAGTTGCGCACTCCCTACGATAAACAGCCAAGTCCCGCTTTCCATTAACGCATCGTTGAGAAAAAAGAAGCTACCGATCAAAAACCAAATCGCAATGAGCAAATCATTAAATGCCCCCAACGCTTCATAGCGACGCTGGATCACTAAGTGCTTATTACCAATATCAATATCCAGCTCAGGGCCATTGCGCTGTATCATCTTGCCTCCTCTGGACCTTGGTATTAACAATGAATCGACAGGTTTGTCATAGCATTAACAATCAAGGTGTTGCCGTTTAATGCCTAGCATGGTTCTCACCATGTTGGCCACAAACGTGACCGCACTCAACCCTAAAAACAACCAAGCTAGCGGGATGAATGCGAAAGGTTCGTTGAGACTGCCGTTAGCAGCAACATGTGGCGTGGAAAGGTTGAAGGCGAGCAGGCAACCCGTGCCGATGAGGAAGAGGATAAACGAGGTACGAAAATGTCGCAGTAGGGTTAACATAAAACCTATATTCGTTGCTTCAGTACTCTCTGAGACTGACCACAACACTAAAAGTTCCATGTCTCTCACATTTTTTTCAAAAAAAACCGCTACCTTGCATGATGCGTAGGTAGCGGCCGATTCATTTAGCGTGTTGGTTGTGCGTCCTTCAAAGCTTGTATGTCGACACCTTGTCGCTCAGCTGTGTCGCTTGGTTACGCAGGTTGTCCGCCTCTTGCGAGGTATCGTTGGCACTGCTTACAAGGTGCTCAGAGACATCTTTGATGGATGTGATATTTTGTGTGATCTCACTCGTCACATGGGTTTGCTCTTCTGCCGCTGTCGCAATCTGCGTCGCCATATCACTGATCTGATTGACCGCTGCATCAATTTCACTCAACGCGGCAGTGGCTTTATCCACATCAGAAACAGAATCACCTGCCAACGCTGAGCTGCTCTCCATGGTCGATACCGCGCTTGCCGTCGTCGTTTGCAACGTCTCAATCGTGGATTTAATTTCTTCTGTCGAGGCATGCGTTCGCTGCGACAAAATACGTACCTCATCCGCGACCACGGCAAAGCCTCGTCCTTGCTCACCTGCGCGGGCTGCCTCAATGGCTGCGTTTAGCGCAAGTAAGTTGGTTTGCTCAGCAATTCCTTGAATCGTCGATAGTACCGTCGAAATCTCCTGCGAGTGCTTATCTAGCTCGGCAACGATAGTGCTAGCCTGTTTCAGCTCATCCGACAAACGGGTGATCGATGTTTTGGTATTTTCGACCACCGCACGTCCGTTATCGGTACTAGCGGTCGATTCTTGCGCCGTATTCGCGGTATGTTCAGCATGAGAGGCGATCTCTTGTGTCGCAGACGCCAACTCGGTGACGGCGGTTGCTACCATGGTCACTTCTTGCTGCTGCTGATTAATATCATCCACGTTGCGGCGCGCACGTTCCGTACTGCTATCCGATTGTGATGTCAGCTGTTGTGCTTGCTCGCGAATGTGGCTAATCAACTGATGCATACTGCCAACAAAGGTGTTGAAGTTTTTCGCCAGTTGCCCCACTTCATCTTCACTTTCAACGTCAATACGTTGAGTGAGATCGCCACTACCATGAGCAATTTGCTCGAGGGCATTAGAGACATTGGTCAGCGGTCTAAATAGAATATTCACCAGTAGATTAAATAGCAGCGTACACGCAATCACCACGGCAATTGTTACTGCAATTTGCCCCCACACCGCATCAAACAATGGCGCGACTAAGGAGTCATAGTTAATAACGGTGACAGTGATTAATCCAGTATCTTTAATGGGTTTGGCATATACCACACTTTCTGCCCCGCCCACGTCGGCCATCACACTCTCACCCGAATTCATGGCAGACTTCACCGTGCTGAAAGACAAGCCTAGCTGATTAATTGGCTCGTTAAGTAGCTCGGTATTGGCGTGAGTAAAAATATTGCCTTCGCTGTTGGCGATAAACATATAGCCATTACCTGGCAAGATCACCTTCTCGAGACCTTCGATAATGTCGCCAATTTCAACATCCGCCCCAAGCACCAAAGTATCACCGTTGAACTGGAGCGCTTTACCTAACGACACCACATTGGCGCCGGTTGCCGCAGCAACCGTCGGATTATCCATAAACACACTCGACGGGTCCGCTTTGGCGTTGATATACCAACCCCACTTGCGCGGATCGTCATTGCCCGGCGGTAGCACAACACCATTTGCGTTATCCTGACTGCCATCTGGGTAGGCAAGAAAAACATTGTCAAAGCCACCTGCATCGCGTACTTGCTTGAGGTGAGTGACCATATTGTTCTCATCGGCCTCACTGGTCAGTGAGGTCATCGCACGCTCTTTTGACGCGACCCAATCAGAGACATATTGATTGTATGATGCAGTGGTACTTTCCAATCGCTGTGCCACTTCGGTGTCCAGCCGGGAGAGTGATGCGCGAAACGATAACGCTTCAACGAGCAAACCACCGATAATGATGGCTACACTTGCCGACAGCGCGAGCTTGTGTTTGAGGGAGAGTTTTTTAAACATAACGGCCTTGTTCGTCTGTCATAATGTTTTAATAATGATTTTTAGTAAAACAGCGTTATTTGCCACCCGCAAAATAAGCGCCATACAACTGATAGGTATATCACAACAATGGTGCAAGACAATTACCCAAGCTGTTGTCAGAAGGCGACAAATTGACCAATTTCATGCAACATACCTGGGTTCAAGCCTCGAGACCATCGCTTGTCTATTCCAAGGCTAGCAGCCCAGTTAGCACACATACTGCGCCAGATCAGAGAAATGTAACAAACCCAAAACCAAGGAAAGTGACTTAAGTATCAATCACTCGCCCTCTCCTCGCAACTTTGAAAGTCCTAAACTACGCTTTAACTAACTGAGATAAACGCGAATAGGGGCGAAGTGAATGGACTTGTTTGCAGATCAACGTGACGGCGCATCTCCCAAGTCTAATGAGACCAATTCAGCATCTGATGCAGCGCCATGGCGGATACTGCTGATTGATGACGATGATCTGATGCATGAGGTAACACGGCTCGCGCTAACGGGATTCACGTTTCAAGGACGCCCTTTAGAGATATTGTCTGCCCTCTCTGGGCAGGAAGCACGGGAAGTGTTGGAGAAAGAGTCAGATATCGCGTTGGCACTCGTTGATGTGGTAATGGAAACCGAGCACGCAGGTTTGGATTTGGTACGGCATATTCGAGATGAAATGAATAACCACCTGATCCGCCTAGTATTGCGTACCGGACAAGCCGGACAAGCACCGGAAGACCGGGTGATCCGCGAATATGATATTGACGACTATAAAGAGAAAACGGAGCTCACCACACAAAAACTCAAAACCCTATTATATTCAATGCTGCGTTCTTACCGCGACCTCTGCATGATTGAAGAGCAGAAAGAAGGGTTGCGGCGTGTGATTGAAGCATCGGCCAATGTGCAAAACACCACCAATCTTCAACACTACGCCACCGCGGTGCTCGAGCAGCTCACATCCCTTCTCTATATCCACGACTCTGCGTTTTATTGTGTGGTACAACCTCGCCCGGGGGCAGAAGAATCTCGTGCACTCACCCTGGCGGCGACGGGGGAGTATGTAAACTGCTACACGGAATGCGCCTTTGATAAACTGCCTAGCAATGTCTCAAACCGTTGCAAGCAAGCGCTTGAAGCACAGAAAAGCATCCAATTCGACGACGGATTTGTGCTTTTCCACCGCGATGATGAAGATGTCGAGTTTTTGCTGTATGTCAACCATGACAAAACCCTTTCAGAGCTCGATCAGCACTTGCTAAAAATTTACATGCAAAACATTGGACTGACGTTTGAGAACTTAAGCCTAATGGTCGATTTGCGTGAGACCTCCAAAGAGCTGGTTTACAACTTAGCAAACGCGGTGGAAGCGAGGAGTAAAGAAACCGGAGCGCATGTACAACGGGTATCTTTATTCTGTGAAAAGTTAGGGCAGCTCTATGGTTTGGACGAACACAAAACCATGCTGCTGAAACATGGCTCCCCCCTCCATGATGTCGGTAAAGTCGCTATCCCAGACGCTATTTTACACAAACCGGGCAAACTCGATGCTGATGAATGGGAGACGATGAAAAAGCATGTCGAGTACGGGGTAGAAATTCTCAGCCACTCCAAGCGGCGCCTGATCGTCGAAGCCAAAGAGATTGCAGCCACCCATCACGAAAAATGGGACGGAACAGGCTACCCCAATCAGCTCGCCGGCGAGGCCATTCCGATCAGTGGTCGAATTTCAGCATTGGCAGATGTATTCGATGCCCTAGGTTCGAAGCGCTCGTACAAAAAAGCGTGGAGTGATGATGACATCCGCAACGAGCTCGTGGCTCAACGTGGCAAGCATTTCGAGCCCAAGCTGGTCGATTTACTGCTCGAGCATTGGGACGATTTTATTGCTATCCGCGCCGCGTATCCAGATTAATTGGAACAATGACGCCTTGGGTCTTAATCACGATATATAACAGATCAAACTGTCCATGAGCCGAAGCCACAAATTTGATGACAGCATCCGTAATCCGTTCTTCAGCTTGGTAGGAAGACGGATTTTGCTGATCATGATTTTGCTCAGTGGCTTTTTCACCATTTTCACCACCTTGCTACAAACCTATTGGGATTACGATGAAGCGTTCGATCTGGTGGACAGCCGACACTATGAAATTGAACACATTCATGCCGACTTACTCGCCAGCTCGCTTTGGATCTATGACTTAACCAGTGTCCAAGAGCGCATTGATGGGTTAATCAACTTGCCACATGTTGATTATTTAGCCGTGCGGTCAGAGAACTACCTCTTTGAAGCGGGATCTCCCCTAGACGTGAGTAAAATGGTCAATGAGTATCCGCTCGAGTATGACGACCCCGATACGGGAAAAATCCAACGGATTGGTACTATCTACGTCGAGTCCAATACGAACGCTATCTACAATGATTTGATACAACACTTTTTTATCACACTGCTATTGAACGCAATAAAAACACTCATTGTTTGCTACCTCATTTTGTTGGTGTTTCACCATACCGTCAGCCAACGCGTGTTTAAAGTGGCGCAGTTTTTACGTCAGTACAATCCGCTTGATCCCAACGAAGAAAAGCTGACCTTGCCCCGCAAACGCTACATCATGGAAAAAGAAGACGAGCTCGACTGGCTAGCAGCCGAAACCAATAAAATCACCCAGAATATGTCCACGCTCTATCGTAATATTATGCTAGAACGGGAGCGCTTGTCTGACTTTACCCATGTCTCTTCAGATTGGCTGTGGGAAACCGATGCCGACCTAAAGTTGACCTTTTGCTCCGATCCGATGCGGTTGGCGTTTGACCTTAATCCCAACCAGTATCCGCACCTTGACAAGTTGCTTTCTGCTGTCGGTTGTCACCAATTCATGGCCAATCTTCACCGACAGCAGGACTTTTCGATGTGTGAGGAAATCGTACCCGTTGAGGGTGAAAGCCGGTATTTTGTCTTTCAGGCGCTTGCCCATCACGGTATTGATGGTTTTCGCGGTTTCAGAGGCACGGGCATCGATATCACCGCGCTGAAAACGGCCCAGTTTGAACTGGAAACATTAAACCATAACCTAGAAGAAACCGTTGATGAGCGAACCCGTGAACTCCAAGAGAATATGGAGCACTTAAAAGCGGCACAAGAACAGTTGGTCGAGTCGGAAAAGCTCGCGGCACTGGGGAGTCTAGTGGCAGGTGTTGCGCATGAGGTCAACACCCCTTTAGGCATCGCCGTCACCGCATCATCCGTGATTAAAGATATCGCCCACACGCTCAATCAAGCGTTTGAGGAACAAACGTTAACCAGCACGCAGTTTGCTTCATTGATTAAACAAGTGAACGACAGCGTGATCATGCTGGAGAACAACCTCAAGCGTGCGACCCACCTTATTCGTGACTTTAAACAGACCGCGGTTGATCAAGTATCAGAAGCGCTCACCGAATTCGATGTCAAACAGACAATAGACGCACTCGTCGCCAGCTTACACCCAGAAACCCGTAAAATCCCGGTGACTCCCGAGGTCAGTGGCGAGCCTGACATACTCATGTATAGCTTACCCGGCGTCATCACCCAGGTCGTCTCTAACCTCGTGATGAATAGCATCAACCATGCCTTTGACGAGACCGATAACCCTAAAATAACGATCGAATTTGAAAGACAAGGAGACCACCTTTATCTCTGTTACCAAGATAATGGTTGTGGTGTAGAGCAATCCCTTCACCATCGAATTTTTGAACCGTTTTATACCAGTAAACGCGGGCGAGGAGGCTCAGGGCTTGGCCTCAATCTGGTCTTTAACCTCGTCAAACAAAAGCTAGGCGGCGAGCTGCAATTTGAATCAGCACCCGGGCAAGGCGTGAAGTTTATGTTTCTGATCCCCCTAAGCTTATCAAGCCAAATAGCCCGCTACGCGAGTGAAAGCAAAGAGTAAGGTGATGCGCATAGAATGGAAAAGCTAGAAAGGTTTGAACAAGGTCTCAAGCACCCACTTTTTAGTATTGTTGGCCGCCGAATCATTCTGCTGATGGTCCTACTCAGTGGTTTTTTTACCATATTAACCACGCTACTGCAGCTATCATGGGATTACGAGGAAGCCTTTGACCATGTTGACCGCCGCCATGCGGAAATTCAAAACGTCCACGCCGACTTAATTGCGTCGTCTTTATGGGTGTTTGACCTTGTGAGTGCGCAAAATCGACTGGATGGCCTAGTCAACCTTCCCTATATCGACTATCTCTCGATTGAGTTTGATGGCGTGGTGTTGGATGCAGGAAAACCACTTTCCAGCAGTAATGTGGTCAGCCAGACGGAGCTCAATTATTTCCACCCCGACACCAATCGCCGCATTRATTTGGGCACCTTACGCGTCGAATCTGACGCGCAAAAAATCTATGACCTCTTGTTACAGCAGTTTCTCGTTACGCTCGTTTTGAACGGGATAAAAACCCTGATTGTCTGCTCGCTGATTTTATGGGTCTTCCACCAAAGCGTCAGCCAACGTGTATTTGCTATCACCAAGCACTTGGCTAGCTTTGATCCTCTCGAACCTGTCCACGAGCCATTGCTGTTGAAACATCGTAAGTTCATCATGGAAAAAAGTGATGAACTCGATTGGCTGGCGGACGAAGCCAATAAAATCACCTTGCGGATGACGAGCCTCTATAGGAATATCGCCTTAGAACAGGCGCGGTTATCTGATTTCACTAACGCCGCTTCAGATTGGTTATGGGAGACCGATGCCACGCAGCGACTGACATTTTGCTCTGAAGCGATGCAAGCGGCGCTCGCGATCTCGATTGAAAATAACCCCAAAATAAAGTCAATACCCGCACTGAGTCACTGCACATCACTGTTGAACTGTTTGGACACATACGATGATTTCACTATGTGTGAAGAAAAAATCACCTTAGGCAAACACACCTATTATTTTGTTTTCCGAGGAATAGCACATTTCACCGAACACGGCTTCACGGGCTTTCGCGGAACCGCGATTGATATCACCGAGCTTAAAACGACCCAGTTGGAACTCGAGCAACTGAACCAGAGTTTAGAAGCGACCGTTGAAGCACGAACCCAGGATCTCGCGCAGAGTATGGAAAACCTTAAAGCCGCGCAAAATCAACTGGTAGAATCCGAAAAGCTCGCCGCGTTGGGTAGCTTGGTAGCGGGCGTTGCCCACGAGGTGAACACGCCCCTAGGTATCGCGGTAACGGCTAATTCAGTGATCAAAGACGCGGTTTCCACACTTAACCGCGCATTCGAGCAAAAAACCTTGACCAGTGAGCAGTATGCCACCGTGATGAAACAGGTCACGGATGGCACGCATATGCTAGAGAACAACCTCAATCGTGCCGCACGATTAATTCGGGATTTCAAACAAACAGCGGTCGACCAAGTCTCTGAAAATCGGAGTCAATTCCGTCCCGTGCAAACACTTGAAGCATTAATGGGAAGTTTGCGCCCCGAAACCAAGAAAATACCGGTTGTGCCTATCGTCGAGGGCGACGCTAAGCTTGTTATGAGTAGCCTGCCCGGAGTGCTTACCCAGGTTATTTCCAACTTGGTGATGAACAGTGTCCGCCATGCCTTTGACACGATTAATGATCCTCGTATTCACATTCGTATTGCCGATAAAGGTGAGATCGTGGAAATCCGCTATACCGATAATGGTGTCGGGGTTGCGCCCGAACTTCACCAACGTATTTTTGAGCCCTTCTACACCAGCTCACGCGGCAAAGGGGGGTCGGGACTCGGCCTCAATCTCGTTTTCAATCTGGTGCACCAAAAACTGCAAGGARAACTTCATTTCGATTCCAATATCAATCAGGGGGTTACCGTGGTGCTCAGCCTGCCTAAGTTTTTGACAGAAACATCTGCGCCACAAACTGAAAGTTCTACTGAATAACCGATTCAGCCATAAGAACACGGAACCAAGGAAAAGATAATGAGCAAGAGCCAGCACAAGACTGGCTCTTGTCGTTAACGCGTACACGGGGAGTTAGACAAGCGCCGCGTCTTTTTCCGGTGCCGGAGTATGGTCAGGCAGGTAGCGGTAGTATTCCGCATCTTTCGCTGGTGAAAGAGTGTGCCCCATAATCATGTCCGCTGCTTTTTCCGCCACCATAATCGTCGGCGCGTACAAGTTGCCATTGGTGATCGCGGGGAACACGGAGGCATCGACCACACGCAGGTTATTGACGCCATGTACCTTGAGTGACTCATCGACCACCGCCATTTCGTCGCTCGCCAATCCCATTTTACAGGTACAGCTTGGGTGATAAGCACTTTCCCCTTCGCGTGCCACAAAATCGAGGATCTCCTGATCTGTTTGCGCCGCGCTCCCGGGCGAGAGTTCTTTGCCACGTAGATGATCAAAGGCCGGCTGGGCGATAATATCACGGGATACACGGATTGCTTCGACCCACTCTTTACGCTCTTGTGGCGTGGAGAGATAGTTAAAGAAGATCTCTGGCTTCTCATCCGGGTTCGTGCTGCGAATTTTAACATGGCCACGCACATCGGTATTCATTGGTCCGACATGCAACTGGAAACCATGTCCTTTGTTCGGTGCCGAGCCATCATAACGGATCGCCAGTGGCAAAAAGTGGAACTGCAAGTTCGGATACGCCACCTCATCATTACCTCGCACAAAACCACCCGCTTCAAAGTGGTTGGTGGCCGCTGCGCCTTTACGACGGAATAGCCAATCAAAACCAATTTTCGGTTGATTGTGGAACTTAAGCGCGGGATACATGCTGACCGGTTCTTTACATTCATACTGCACGTAGAGTTCAAGATGGTCTTGCAAGTTCTCTCCCACCCCAGGCAAATGATGAACAGGCTTAACACCCAAATTCTTCAACATGGTCTCATCGCCAATGCCTGAAAGCTGCAATAGCTTCGGTGAGTTGATTGCACCACCACAGCTGATGATTTCGGCGCCATACGCGGTTTTCGTCCGTCCCCATTTACGGTATTCCACACCCATCGCGGTTTTGTTTTCGAACAGCACTTTGTCTGTTGTCGCGCCAGTGATCACCGTAAGGTTCTTACGGTTCATCACCGGGTGTAAGTACGCCCGAGCCGCGCTGTGGCGACGACCTCGATAAATATTTTGATCGAAAATACCAAAGCCTTCTTGCTGGTAACCGTTCACATCGTCCGTCAACGGATAACCCGCTTGCTGCGTCGCATCAAAAAAAGCACTGAACAAAGGGTTATCACAGTTCGCGGTGGTGATGGCCAGCGGGCCATTATTACCGTGATAATCATTTTGACCGGCCAAACGTGTTTCGCATTTACGGAAATACGGTAAACAATGGGCATAATCCCACGTTTTAAGTCCATGTTCGTTGGCCCACTTTTCATAATCCAACGCGTTGCCGCGAATATAAATCATGCCATTAATGCTACTACTACCACCGAGCACTTTACCGCGAGGCTGTGCWATACGACGATTGTGCATATTTGGCTCGGGCTCAGATTCATACAGCCAGTTGTAAGTGCTATCGGTAAGCAAATAAGTTAATGCGGCAGGCATGTGGATGCGAAAATCCAACCGATAGTCTGGCCGCCCTGCCTCGAGTAGCAATACGTTGTTATCTGGGTTAGCACTTAGACGGTTCGCCAGAACACAGCCTGCCGAGCCTGCACCGACAATGATATAGTCGTAATTTTGTTGCTGTCCCATAAAACCTCCAAATTTTGTCCTTCCCGTGTGCAGGGCATTAGCCCGGAACAGTCGCAACACAGGTAATGGGTATGATTGTGTAGAGGTTTCCTTTTTGAAATTTTATAATTAGCTTGATGTTTGTTCATCAATGCATTGTTGTAGCAACCGATAGTGGTGGCTAATCGTTGCCTGCGCCTTAAACGGCTCGGCAGCGATAATGTGGTTAACGGTCTGTTGCCAGTTTTCCACGGTTTGGCGACGATATTTTACCGCCTGATAAAGGGCGTAATCGTGCGAACTAAACCCTTGCTGGATAGCATGCATCACCCATTCAAAAATCGGGTTGCCTGACATCGCAGCAATCAGCAGGTTCAGTGCGCGATCGAGCTCTCCTAAGCGATCCAAATCCGGGGGCTTTTCAGCGGCAAGTGCCGCAAGCTCTGTGACGCTTTCACTGAGCTGTTGTTTTTGCGAGTCGGTACCACGGCTAATGGCGAGCAACACCAGGCTTTGATCAACGGTTTCACGAAACTCCGCCACCTTGTCTGCTTGTACATGGCTTTGCTTGAGAAATAGCGCCAGTGATTCACTAATGTTATGCACATCAACCTGACGTACTACCGCACCACCTTTTTGGCCTTTACGGATTTCAATCAAGCCTTTTTGCTTGAGTGACTGAATGGCTTCTCGCACCACACCACGGCCAGTACCAAATTGTTGCTGCAGTTCACGCTCACTGGGCAATTTATCCCCCGGCTTTAACGCCTCAGACAAAATCGCCGACTCGATTTGCAATGCTACATCTTCACTCGCTCGGCCCATTTGGACCGGGTGAAACAGGCTACTGGTGGATGTCGTCATGGTTACCCCTTTGATTTGGTAGTACCAAACTAGCAATTTTTGCATTATAAAGTCAAATACCCTCTAGCGACTCTTCTTTTGGTACGACCATTAAATATCATCGGAAAGGACACTATAGTATTGATATAATTGATAAAAACAAAAAATCCCGCTTGGTTTTCACCGAAGCGGGATTTTTACATGATATAAACGGCAACTAACTTTGGTAAACCATTCGCCACTCTCGTTCACCCGTATGGGGATCGGTTTGCTCGCGGTCGACCACAAATCCATGACGCTGATAAAAGGCATAACTAGCTTTGTTTTTCTGGTAAACGGTCAAATCAATGACGGTTTTTTGTTGCTTAGCATGCATCAACAACTGACTGCCCACACCTTGTCCCTGCTTGTTAGGTGACACAAAAATCGCCGCTAATGTATGGTCATGAAGCGCATAAAAACCCTCAATAAGCCCTTCTCGCTCAGCGACCCATACTTCCGCCATCGGCAAATAGGCTGATCGCATCGCCTCGCGCTGTTGGTACCAAAAGTCCTCGCTGATAAAGTCATGCGCGGTTAATGACGCGCTTAACCAGATATCAAGCACGACATCTGTGTCCGCTGGTCGCATACGACGTAAACGAAGTGACGTCTCGGAAGTCGATACCATGATTCCTCCTGATTATCGGCCTGACAGCAGTGCAGGGTTGATCACGCGATTCCTTACACCGTGGGCATGATGCTCATCAAATACATTCGCGTGGCACCAGCGCTGCACACTAGCAATATCAACTTTCTTGACGTGTGGACGGACACGCCATGTAACTTGGAAAGGAGAGCCTTTGTGCGAATAGATTTTGATCAACTAAGCGGTTTGGTCATAAAGTGTAAGGCGTGATTCAACGGGTAGTCATCCAATGTCATCTGACATTGATAGCCATGCTTTTCGTAGAAAGGTTTGGCTTGGAAGCTTAAGGTATCAACAAACGCCATTTTGCAGCCCGACGCCTTGGCGTACTCTTCCAAATTACTCAATAAATGGCTCCCCACGTGGCGATGACGGAAGGCGTCATCGACCCAAAGGTATTTAATCAATAGCCATTGCCCCCATGTATTCGCCACAACCCCGCCGATGCGTTCATCGTTATCATTGTAAGCATAGCCAGCAAGAGAGCCTTCAGGAAGGCCAGCCAAAAAAGGGGCGTTGCTTTGCTGTAGCTGCTGTTGAATGGCAGCGACATCGTCGTCACTCGGGCTCGCATCCATGCGGTATTTCATTGGCTTAGCTATCCATACTGTTCAACACACGGCATATTATGCCCTGTGTAGTAGGGACAATCTGTGCCCATGCGCACCCTATTGGCGCTTACTCGTGCTCTATTGGCTTCGCAGCCACAGAACACTGAGTGGTGACTGTAAGTTTGGGCCAATGCGTTAACCATTGTTTATCATCAAGGCGCTGCTGAAACACTTGCCATGGGCGGGCAGGATTATGGCTAAGCTTCAATTCAAACAAAGATTGAACCCCAAAGGCAGCGATGACTTCGCAGCGTTGGTTCATATCAAGGCGAACAGCAATCGCGGTTTCTTTCTCTGGCCAAAAGCGCATCGCATCCAGTGTACTTGCATAAGGAGGATCTTGGTGTTTCTCGTGCATTCGCGCCTGGTTACGTACCTGCCAAGTCATTTCTGGCATGGTCTTTTGCAGTAGCTGCTCTAAATATTGTTCGCGTTCTGTACTGGTATCTTCAGGATCGTAGAAGACAACATCAATATCGTTAAGTGTACTCGACGAGTACTTGTGAAGCGCATCCCACACCAAATTACGGATAAATCCAGCGGCAATATAACACTGAGGGAGGTTTAAGGCTTGAACACAGCGAAGTGCACGCATCCTAACAGGATCTGCCTCAATCAAGTCAATCAAGGCGCGTCGGTATGTCTTCTGGCATAAAAAGAACTGGTGCTGATGACGTTTACGGATCCGACGACGCTTCATGGGTTAACCACCGCGGCGGATGTCTTCAAATATTTCACGTGATACATGGTAGTTGTACTGCCTGGCAATCTTCTGGGCAAAAAACAGCTGTGGTAATTCAAATAGCACTAAACCCGCCAAAATCAAACCAAAATAAGGCTGATTCAGTACTAAGCCGATAATGGCGATAACCAACAGCGTACATTCTACGACAAACAACCCATACTTTCGCAAGTAAAGATGATGTATCCCCCCTAAGAATCC
Organism: Salinivibrio siamensis; assembly: GCF_001996005.1. Lineage (GTDB taxonomy): Bacteria > Pseudomonadota > Gammaproteobacteria > Enterobacterales > Vibrionaceae > Salinivibrio > Salinivibrio siamensis. The sequence goes on from NZ_MUFB01000022.1 coordinate 35,518, forward strand.
CCAATTCAGCGCCGCGTAAGTATCGGGATCTTTAAGCTGTCTTGATTGCTCGGCAAAAAAGCGTTTTTTCTGGCTTTGAGTTAAGCCATTTACCTGTTGCTTAAGTTCGACCTCTTGTGCTTCTAGCGCTTCTATTGGTTGGGTAAAACGCATTAAGGCACCTCATCGTAAATTTTTTCTAGCGCATTGGGGTTATTGCAGCGGCGAATGCGCGCCAAACCAAGTTGCCAGCCACGGATTACGCCGTATTTTTCAATGGCTTGGCGTGTATACTCCGAGCACGTCGGCTCGAAGTTACACTCAATATTAAACAGTTTCTTTGATCCACCTTTTTCTTGATAGCGGTGGATCAAAGAGAGAGACAAATACTTGAGCATTAGCGACCCAAAGTCACAATCACCGCTTCACGTTGCCAGAATAGCATATAACGTTTCTTTTCAATAACTTGAAAAACAACCTGCCAGCCGTCTTGTGCATACTGGTTTAGCTCTGCTTCTAAGCGTTGCAACGGTAATCCACTTGAGCCCAGTAGCAAGGTGCCGCAGCCACCTTCAACAATATGAACGACTTTATACTCGGTAAACTTACTCATCTTTTATCCTCAAACTCACAACAACATAACCAGGTGTGGTCATCGTTGAACACCCCTGCCAAAAAACCGGCACATTTTGTAAGAATTTTTTTGTTTGTTCAAAAACTTATTATTAAAGGTGTATTTTTTTGAAGCCAGTTCACGCGAATTACTCATTGTCTTGCTATTCAAGCAAAGAATTACGTTTCGCGGTTAGCACATGGTCTTGCCAACGGCCGTTGATTTTGAGGTAACGGCGAGCATAGCCTTCGCGCTCAAACCCCAGCTTGGTAAGTAGCCGCTCACTGCGCGTATTATCGGGAATATAGTTGGCCATCACACGGTGCAACCCAACCTGCTCAAACACAAAACGGATGCCTGCTTGGATGGCTTCGTGCATGTAGCCCTGGCCTTGATAATGCTTGTCAGCGGCATAACCTAACAAACACGCTTGAAAGGCGCCGTGAATCACGTTGGTGAAATTGCACACCCCTATCACATCGTCCCGTTCATGATGCAAAATCACAAACTTGAAGGCTTGCTGCTGTTGAAACAAGTCTTTCGCCTCTTGCAGCGCGCGCTGCCAATAGTCTTCGCGGTAAAATGCGGCAGGACGTATGGGCTCCCATGGGGAAAGGTGAGCACGATTTCGCTGATAAAACTGCGCCATCAGGTCTAATGCCGATCAGTTAAGCAAAAAAGGATCGGTTGAACGATCCTGAGACGGTGTCAAAATCCGAGTGTTTCTTCACACTCGGATTTTTTTATGTTCTTAAGACAAGCCCTCGACCGAATACATCAATTCTCTGCTGACCAACTCAATGGTCTATCCGATCTTCTTTGTCCTGAACTCATTCATCAATGTCTTGAGGACACAGGCGTCACGACGATTCGTAAGCGTAGGCTCCCCATGGAATTGATGGTATGGAGCGTTGTGGGCATGTCACTTTATCGCCATCTATCGATGAGTAAGGTGGTCTCTCAGCTAGATATATTGCTGCCGGGCAAGAAACCCTTTGTTGCGCCGAGTGCGGTTATCCATGCCCGTAAGAAGTTAGGGCATGAGCCGGTAGAAGCGGTGTTCAACCAAACTCAGCAATTGTGGCATGAGAAGACCCCACACCCTGACTGGTACGGACTCACTTTACATGCTGTTGATGGCGTGGTTTGGCGAACACCAGATACGGCCGACAACGATAAGGCTTTTAGCCGAACTGGTAATAAAACAACAACGTCAGATTATCCTCAAGTTCGCATGGTCTGCCACATGGAATTAACGAGCCATCTGCTTAACAGTGCGGCCTTTGACTCCGTCTCCGTCAGTGAGGTTGACCTCACCGCTCAGCTTATCGATAAAGCCCCAGATAATAGCCTCACTCTGTTTGACAAAGGCTTTTATGCCTTAGGGCTTCTCCATCGTTGGCAAAGCCAAGGTAAGGAGAGGCACTGGCTAATTCCGCTACGAAAAGGGGCGAAATATAAGACATTGAGAAAACTGGGGCGTGGTCAGGAGTTGATTGAACTCTCGCTAACTGCTCAAGCGAAAAAAAAATGGGCTGATGCGCCGGATACACTGGAGGCGAGACTCATTACCACCAAGATCAAAGGGAAAGAGGTCAAACTGCTGACGTCAATGACCGACCCCAAGCGGTACATAGGGGCAGATATTACAGAGCTCTACAGTCATCGTTGGGAAATCGAATTAGGCTATCGAGAGATGAAGCAGTACATGCTTCAAAATAGCCTTACGCTAAGAAGTAAAACGCCGGAGTTAGTTAAACAGGAGCTTTGGGGGATGTTGCTCGCCTACAACCTGCTGCGTTTTATGATGTGTCAGATGGCGTATTCATTGAACACGGTAATGCCATACCAAATAGGCTTTAAGCAGGCATCGATATTTTTGGTGAGTCAGTTGCAGATGCTCCCGGCTGTCGCACCTGGAAGATATCCAGAAGTGCTCCGATATATTCTCGACATGGCAGAGAGCTTTGTACTTCCAGAGAGGCGAGAGAGGACATATCCAAGAGCAGTGAAGAAAAGGCCCAATCGCTATGCGACTAGGCCTTCTAAAAGACGTAACTCAGCTTAATTCACATGCATTACGCCATCAGGTCGGCTTTTTCTGGGGGAAGTAAAACTAATCTCGTCCTTGGCGTGCTTAGCACTTGGGCCTCCTTGCATCGATTGGCGCGACGGACAGTACTAAATTCTATAAAAAATGCCGCCTTGGAGGCGGCATCAGAGACTACCAGATATTCACCCGCTGATCTTCGGGTAAATACATGCCATCCCCTTCTTTAATATCAAAGGCTTCATAGAACGCAGGCACATTACGCGGCGCACCCAGCACTCGATACTTTGGTGGCGCATGCGGGCCCAGTGACACGCGCTCACGCAGCGCATCATCACGCATTTTCATTTTCCAAATCTGCCCCCAGCTGAGGAAGAATCGCTGCTCGCCGGTATACCCGTCCATCACAGGAGACGGTTCACCGTGCAACGATTTTTGATAGGCGCGGAAGGCGGTAGTCAAACCGACTAAATCACCAATGTTCTCACCCAAGGACACTTTGCCGTCAATGAACAAGCCTGGCAATGGTTCAAACTGGCTAAATTGCTCAGCCAGCTTTTGGGTGCGAGCATCAAAGCGCGCGCGATCCTCATCTGTCCACCAATTTGCAAGGTTACCATCCCCATCATAACGCGAGCCCTGATCATCAAAACCGTGTCCCATTTCATGACCAATCACTGCACCGATACCGCCATAGTTCACGGCGTCATCCGCATTCATATCAAAAAACGGCGGTTGTAAGATCCCGGCGGGGAACACAATCTCATTGGCGGTTGGGCTGTAATAAGCGTTGACCGTTTGCGGAGTCATGCCCCACTCTTTGCGATCAACCGGCGCACCAATCCGCGACAACATATCTTGATAGCCCCAGCTTGCGGCACGCTTGCTATTTCCAATCAAGTCATCGGCGTTGATAGTCAGCGCGCTGTAATCTTCCCATTGCTCTGGATAGCCAATTTTAGGCGTGAATTTACTCAGCTTATCCAACGCTTTCGCTTTGGTTTCATCACTCATCCACGATAATGATTCAATCGAGTCTTTAAACGCAGCACGCAGGTTATCAATCATGGTTTCCATACGCGCTTTGGCTTGCGGTGGAAAGTAGCGCGCGACATATTCTTGGCCGAGCGCTTCACCCAACACCCCTTCGGTGGCTTGTACGACCCGCTTCCAGCGGTCACGCTGTTCAGGAATACCATTGAGGGTTTTGGAGTAGAACGCAAATTGACGTTCAACCAGCTCATGGTTAAGGCGCGGTGCAAAGGCATTGAGGGTACGAATGGTGAGATAATCTTGCCACGCTTGCAGGCTGGTTTGCTCAAACACCTGCCCTAGCGCCTCAAAATAAGATGGCATGCGCACCACAACCTCACCGGCTTTGTCGATACCCGCGCGTTTGGCAAAACGTGCATAATCAAACTCACCCATCAACTGGTTGAGCGCCTCAATGGGCATTTTGTTGTAGGTGGCTTGCGCGTCACGGCGTTTGGCGCGTGTCCAATGGTGCTCTGCCAGTGTTTTTTCTAACTGATAAATACGGGCAGCGCGTTGCTTGGCCTGATCGTAGCCCGCTAAGCGCAGCATGTCTTCGAGATAGCGTTTATAAGCGGTGCGAATACGCTCAGCATCCTCGGTGTCGCGGAAATAATAGTCTCTATCCGGCAACCCCAACCCGCTTTGGCTCAGATACAGGGCGTTATAGTCCGGATTTTTCGCATCGGCCCACGCATAAAAACTAAACGGGATCCCAACGCCAACTTGTCGCAAATCGGCCATCGCATAAATCAGCGCAGGCTTCGAGGAAATCGCGGCAATACGATCGAGCTCAGGTTTGATTGGCGTCACCCCCAAGGCATCAATTTTATCTTGGTCCATATAGCTAAGATAAAAATCACGTAGCTTTTGCTCGTTGGAGCCAGGCTTGAGATCATCACGCGCCACCAGCTCATCAATGATCCCTTTCAAGCGCTTTTCATTTTCTTCAGCCAAGATACGGAACGCACCATAGCTGGACATATCATTGGGGATTTGGGTTTGGTCGTACCAAGTGCCATTGACGTGACGAAACAAGTTATCTTGCGGGCGAACCGAACGATCAAAGTCTTTTAGATACAGACCTGATTCGCGCTGCACTTCAGCGTGTGTGGTGTCAGCAGCGTACACCTGGCCAGGCACCAAGCTCATTACACCTAGTGCAAGCGCGACCCCCATCGCGGCGCGTTTTAATCGCACTCGATTGACTGGTTTATTTTTCATCATTCGTTTACCTAATTCCTTCCATAACATGGCTTAAGCGACGTAATCTTGTCGATTCCCGAAAAGACATGCGCTGTTCACGACATAAGGTCTCGATAGAGCACCACACAGTGATAATCACGCCCCTCGTCTTGCTCGGGTTCAAAATGGGTAATACGACAAAACCCTTGCTGATACCAGAATCGAAACGCGCGAATGTTTTCGGCATAAACATTCACCCCCATGCGTCGATAGTCCCCATAAGCTTGCACGGTTTCAATCACGCTCGCAACCGCTTCGCTGCCATAGCCATGTTTTTGATATCTTGGAGAAATAGTGAGCATGGGCAGCCAAACACTCTGTGTGTCAGGTGCATTGAGCGAGATTTGCAAATAGCCGATATCTTTACCGTCATGGGTCTGAATACGACGAAGATAAAACGCCTCTTCCACATCAGGCGCTTTTTTCTCCGCACTGTCGGCAATCAATGATTGGTAGGTGGATAACGACCAAGGTTTAAACGTGGGATCTTGATATTGCAGATGCTGATTTTGCTCAAACATCGCTTTGACACGCTTTGCATCGCAATATTCAAACGGACTAAAACACAAACGCTTAGAGCGCCATGTGGCTGGGAACATGCTCAATTCCTACTCTATCAGCGCATACAGTCGCTACGTACCTTATCCAAACTGCATACTACTCGTTTCGCTGCCAGTGGTAATCCATTTGCTTGGCAACGCGCAAGGCTAAATCTTCGCTGTGCAGATCAGCCACCAGCTGCAAACTCATATCAATGCCCGCAGAAATACCTGCGGAGGTGAGATATTTTCCATCCCTCACCCAGCGCTTACCTGATACCACGCTTAATGGCGGATAAGCACGGCTGAGGTCGTCCATATCTTCCCAATGCGTGATCACCTTTCGACCATCGAGTAATCCGGCCTCTGCGAGTATGAACGCCCCCGTACAGACAGAGGCCGTGCATTGAGTGATCGCATCTTGTTGCTTCACCCAATCGATCACCGACGGGTTAGTGACTTGCTCATGGTGAACGCCGCCCACAACCAGCAGCACATCCAGCGTGGGATGGTTGGCGAGATGATAATCCGGCACGACACGCAAGCCGCCGCGCGCCAGCAACGGTGTGTCTTGTTCAGCAATCAGTCCAACCTGCCAACTGTCCGCGCCCAAACGTTTTGCGGTGCTAAATACTTCAAAAGGTCCGGCAAAATCGAGCACCTCTGCGTGCTCATACACATAAATACCAATATTCATCGTTTGTCATTACATCCGTGTAAGTGTTGGGTTAATGATGAGGAATAAACTTATCAAAGCGGCTCTCCATACAGGCACTGATATCGGTAGTGATAAACTCGCCCTGATAATACAAACTGAAAATGGTGGCCGGTGAAGGACATGCTTGTGCTTGGCTCAATGTCTCTAAATGATGTACTTCAAGCGGGATACCGCGCTGCGCACAGCTCTGTTGTAACGAGTTCAGCACATGGTATTCCGCATAAGGACAACGATGGGAGTAATACGCCACACACCCTTCGGTTGATACCTTGGCGGTATGAACGGATGCCCGAAACTGCGGTATTTCAGCCGTGTCATGCAACGGATAATACAACAGCACAAAGCCATTAGGGGCTTCATCCGCCACGTTGAAGCCTTGGCCTTTTAACCATTTTGTATCGCTCATAAAGTGGTATTTCTTTTTACCGACCACAGCGACTAGGCCTTGCTTGTTTTGCTGCTTAGCCGCTTCAATGGCGTTAGCTAGCAGTTGCTTGCCGTGTCCATGTCCTTTGTATTTCCCAGAGACCCAAAAGCAACCCAATGCCAGATAACCATCCGCTTGTATGGGCTGCCAAGCGGTCTCTGCTGGGCCATATTCGATAAAGACTTTGGCGCGTTCATCCAAACGGCGAAAGCGGTATCCGTGCTGATGCTCCTGCTTTAGCCACTGCTTTTTCGCCTGATAGCTGGCTTGGCACTTTTTGTCCGAGAACGCACAGCAGATATGCGCATCATCCAAGGTTTCTGGGGTTAAAGTTAGGTAGGCCATATTCACCTCCACACAGGTGTATTGATGGTATACCTTTTAACCTACCGTAACCGCATAGGTGATGACTCCACCTTGGTCACAAAGCCATCAATTTTATGGCAGCCTAATCGCCAAGCTTGCTTTTTATCTCTGTAAAACGCGAGAAAAAGAGGCAAATACGTGGCTTGGACCTTTCTGTTTTTCGAAAATATAAAGTCCCTAATATGGTGGCTACGTTTCGGCCTCTCCAGAGACACATCGATGGATGATAACGCTCGGCAATTACTTGACCACCTATGCCAAGGCTATGACCGATTAGCCCAACGTCACCAAACGCGCGCTTTTCCAGAGCTCTCCACCGCTATCAAGCACCCACTCGGCTATTGCCTGGTTCACTGCCCGATCGGTAGTCAGCGATTCTCGATTGTTTCGCTACAATTTGCCCCCAGCGTGCGCGGCCAAGGGGTACTGACGGCGTTTATCGACTATATTCAAGCGCATCCGCATCACTACCGCGGCATTGAAGTCGCCACCATCCAAAACCTTTGCCTAGCGAGGCGATTGCTCACACTCGGTTGGCAATATAAATCTGTTTTGACCAAGCTATTTCGCGCCAATACCCCCACCTTGGTGCATGATTTCTAATCAAAATACGGAAGTGTTCGCGAAAATGGGTTCCTATTAATGATGATTCTCCATTGCACCACAGATGTTGCGGCAGCAAACGCACAGCGTACTGCATTCTAGGCGTTTTGAGGCGTAAATGCTGCTTTTTCTTACAGCCGCCATGACAGTTGCTCTTACCTCTACTACCTTTTTAGACGGTAATGCCCAAAAAGCATCTTTATAGGTGCTTTTGGGTAGGCTAGGCCTAATACGAATAAGCATAATAGGGGGAAGCAACATGAAAGAGAGAGTCTCCTCAGGGATTCCTGGACTGGATCAAGTCTTGAATGGCGGCTTCCTCCCCTCAACGGCGGTATTGGTGAGAGGTGGGCCAGGTTTAGGTAAAACAACCACAGGCTTACAGTTTCTCTCTACGGCGTCACGAGAAGGCGAGAGTTTGTTTATTGGCTTTCAAGAGGCAGAGGATCAGCTCAAAACCAACGCGACAGCGATTGGTATTGACGTTGCGAACATCACCTTTCTTAGCTTGGCGCCAGACGAAACGTTTTTTAAGGAGAACGAATCTTATGACATATTCGCCTCCAACGACGTAGAGCATGAGCCTGTCACCAAAGCCATCGTYGAAACGGTGGAAACACTCAAACCGACTCGAGTCTTTGTCGACTCCTTTACCCACTTGCGCTTTCTCACCGCAGATGTTTTTCAGTATCGTAAAGAGGTACTGTCGTTTATCCATTATCTCACCGAACGTGGCGCCACCGTTTTGTTCACGTCAGAACACAGTGACTCCTCGCCCGATGACGACTTACGCTTTTTATCCGATGGCGTGATCTCACTGAGTCAAACCCCGATGGGGCAAGAACTCTGTGTAGAAAAATTCCGTGGGTCTGATTTTTTGAAGGGCTGTCATCAGATGCGCAATGGCGCTCACGGGGTTGAAGTGTTCCCACGGCCACTTCCTCCTAACGAAGAACTGGTACCAGGACGATTTGAACCCATCTCGACGGGCATTGCATCTATCGACAATCTGCTTGGCGGTGGACTAGAGATGGGGACAGTGACGATGATCACCGGCCCATCTGGCATTGGAAAGTCGACCTTAAGCAGCTGTATTGCCGAGCAATATAGCCATAGTCTAGGTCACGTAAATATCTACCTATTCGAGGAAGAAATCTCCTCATACCTTCACCGGGCACGACAACTCAACATCACACTGCAACACCAAGCGGAGGCAGGATGTTTAACCATCGAACAGATCGAGCCTTTGCAATATTTAGCCGATGAGTTTGCAGCCAAGGTGTACAAGGATGTTGTTCAAAATAACACTCGCCTGGTGGTGCTTGATAGCACAGCCGGTTTTAAACTGACCTTGCGCGAGGAATCGATTCAAAACCGTTTGCATGCCCTCGCAAAAGGTTTATCGAGAATCAATGTCTCGGTGATCCTGGTGAACGAGACATTTGCGCTTTACGGCGAAGACAGCATTTCTGAAAAAGGCATCAGCTACTTGTCGGATACGATTATTTCCCTGTCTTACTATGCGGACGATACCACGCATTCACAGATTTCGGTGATGAAGAAACGATTGAGTGATTTTGATCGCAAGCCTCATCAGTACCTGATCGGCCCCGATAAAGTGCAAGCCGTAGCTGTTTGAAAAAGAGGTAAGCGAGGTGACGAATAAAAACGCGGCGTCATTAACGGTTTTTTTGTGCGTGAAATCATCGGGTAACCGAAAAGTGTTGGCCGACTCTCTTGAAGAGGCTGGTTATCATTGTCGACCTTTGAATAGCGAAGCCGATATGCAGGCTGCAGCGGCGATTGGCGGTAAAAAGCTTGCCCTGGTCGACACCAGCGGATTTGGCGCCAACGTGTGGCGATTATGCGAAAAGCTACAACAGATGAACACCGCGTTTATTGTTCTCTCACCACAGAAAATGCTGACAAGTGCCAGCCAAGCCTCCCAATATGGCGCAGTTAGTATCATGCAAAAACCCGTCGCCAAAAAGGCCTTGATGCAGCTCGTTGCTGGTTTCACGGGTGAGGAGTAACGATGACCAGTACGGTTAGAACCTTACCAATAATGGTAAACCCCGAGCAAAAAGCAGAACGCAAAGACGATGGATTACAGCGTATTCAGGGTGCCAACGTTTTATTGGCTATCCATAACCCCAACAACTTGGCACTACTGCGCGAACAACTGAGCAGCGACTTCCGAATTTATGAAAATCCAAGTGATATAGACAATATCGAGTTTGACCTTGCGATCATCGATATCCCCTCTCTCGAGCAGTATAAAGACGCATTGCAAGACAAAAAGACCCGATGCGAGCCCACACTTTTACCTGTGATGCTCATGCTCTCTAAGCGCGACCTCAAACACAAACTTCGCCCTTACCTGGCACTGGTGGATGAATTTATTACCATGCCCGTTGATAAAGTAGAGTTTATGGAACGCGTTGTGATGCTGCTTAGAGCACGTTTTTTAGCTATTAGCCAACGCGATAAGCTTTATTATCTTGCTACCCATGACAGGGTGACCGGTCTCCCCAACGAGCAGCGGTGTATAGAGCATGTCACCGACACCATCCTCTCGGCGTCAGTATTAAATCAACCTGTTTACGTGATTGTTTTTTCCATTAATCTCGATCAGGTTTTTAAGTCATTCGGCCATTCCGGGCTCGATCAAGCGGCGGTGATATGCTCTCAACGAGCCGTCAGCGCGATTACCGATAATGATAAGCTCTTTCGCCTCACGACGGATACTTGGTGCTTGGTTAACCCACCCGGCCAAAACAGCTTGAATCACACTTTATCTGTCTGCCAACAACTGATCAGTGCCCTTAGTGTCCCTGTTAGCATTGAGCATGACCTGATTCATCTTGATATCGCTATCGGCGTGAGTCATTACCCCGATGATGCTGTCAATACTCGCCGTATACTGGATGCAGCTATTAACGCGATCAACACTAAGGCCCCCAACACCCCTCACTTCTATTCAAAGCGACTTCAACAGGATGCGCTGCGCTATATTCGGACTGAGACATTGCTACGACAAGCCATCACCAAACAGCAATTTGAGCTTTGGTACCAACCGCAAATAGACTTTGCAACGGGTAAAGTGATCAGTGTCGAGGCCTTGGTGCGATGGCGGTTACCGAATGGTAACCTCGTCTCACCGGGTGACTTTATTCCAATAGCAGAAAAAACGGGGCTCATTACACAAATTGACAGATGGGTGATCATTCAGGCATGTGAAACCATGGCACGCTGGCAAGAGCAGGCATTATGCATTGAGCGCGTGGCGGTTAATGTGACGGCATGCGATGTGGAAGAGGATGACTTTGTTAGCTTTATTGATGATATTTTAAAGAAGAATCACATCCCTCCTCCCAATTTAGAACTAGAAATCACAGAAGGCGTGTTCTTTCATTCTAAATCAAAGAACCTTGAGAAACTCAGCCAACTACGTAAGCGTGGGCTCAGTATTGCTGTCGACGACTTTGGTACGGGCTACTCCTCGTTGAGTTACCTGCACACGTTGCCAATTTCTACGCTTAAAATCGATCGCTCATTCATCAACAGCATCTTAACCAGCGAAAATGATATCGCGATCACTGAAAGCATTATTTGGCTGGCCAAAACATTCAAACTACAAACCGTTGCCGAAGGTGTTGAAACCGCGGATCAAGCCAGTTATTTGAAAAAGTTAGGCGTTAACATTGCCCAAGGCTTTTATTACGCCAAGCCCATGCCGGAAGAGCAGCTAATAGCGTGGCTACAACAACAAACCAACGTTAAGCCAATAGAACAACGGCAAAGCCAAATATCTTAGTTGAAACAACAGCAACGGCTCTTGAAAATCAGCACGCTCTCAATAACAACGCCTCAGCAAGCCTTTTTAGGTTTAGGGAGCGATCACATCCGCCATTGGTTTAACGTGTATTAATGATAGGAAAGCAATTTTGTTCAATACCTACCAGCCCGTTTTGCTACACACTTTTGGGCGATGTTTATACCCAAAGGACTGTAACAATGGCAGATATTTTAGTTGTACCCATGATGGCATTTGCGCTCGCGGCTTCTATCTCTCCAGGCCCCGTGAACTTGGTTTGTTTGAGTAGCGGTACGCGCTACTCCCTACCTAAAGGCTTAGTCTTTGCAACTGGCGCAACACTGGGATTCATTTCCTTATTTCTCGCTATAGGGCTTGGCCTATACTCATTTCTCTCTGTTTTTTCTGGCTTTAAACAATTATTGAGCTGGGCAGGTATCCTATTCTTACTCTATCTAAGTCTTCGATTATTCTTGGATAGCGGAGAGCTAGGCACAGATGAGGCCCCGGAAGCACCCAGTTTTATGACTGGCGCCGCTATGCAGTGGCTTAACCCAAAAGCCTGGCTCGCCTCGGTGTCTGGTATTAGCGCGTATACCAACAGCGAAAACCTTATCGAACTGGTTATTTTTGCCTCACTGTATATGCCGATATGTTGGCTTTCTCTGGGCTGTTGGGTTTACGCTGGCGCCACACTGCGAAGATACACCCGTCAACCGAAAGTGATCGTCGCCCTCAACCGAACACTATCCATTTTAATTGCTGCTAGCTGTGTCTTTATCGTGATGGACTAGTGACCGTCGATATTGATTTGGCGTCGCAGCCAATAGCTTTTTAAATGTCCGCTGAAAGTGTGATTGATCCGAAAAACCCACATCAACCGCAGTATCTGCGATTGATTCACCTCGTTTTAGTGCTCTCTGACCCTGCTGAACTCGGCAATTAAGTAGGTAAGCGTGTGGGGTCAGACCAAACTGCTTTTTAAAAGACCGGATAAGGTGGCCAGGGCTATATCCGGCCAAATTACACAGGCTATCGAGTGATACATCCTCACAAGCCTGAGCCCTCAGATAATCCGCTACCTTTTGCAAAGGGGCTGGTGTTTCTCGAGATAGATTGAGCTGACCGGAAAACAAGGTCATGATGTTGGTGAGAAATTCTACCAAAATTGATTGTTTTTCAAGCAACGTTCGCGTGCTGTCGAGTAAGCATGCCGCCATGTCGCAATAGCCGACATACCATTTCTCGTCTTTAATTGTGGCTGTCATTATGTCTTGCCAAAGCGGAGCTTCAAGCAGACCCGCCTCATAGCGCAGCTGCGTTAACCAATCTTTATCCACATAGAGCATCGTGTATGCCCAGGGTTGATTATCAATTGGATTGCATGCATGGACCCAATGTGGGTTCATCAACACCAAGGTGCCAGCATTCACCCGATATGCGTCATCACGGTAGGCAAATGTGCTTTCCCCATTAATGATCGCACCCATTGACCACTCAACATGGCTATGCGGCGCATAACACACTTTACGACCATCCTGGACCACACGAAGCTCAACATATGGCATACGCCCATCACGCCAAAAAAGCGGTTGATCTGGTGGCCCGATACGCGCGTTTTGCTCCATGGATAACGTCCTGATCAAATAATCTCTGATTGTGCCTTAACCACACAGGCAAGAGAAAAAAAAGACACGAGCCGTCAAAAGTTAGGCTTATATTCAAACCCTGCTGAGGCCTCGCTATCATAAAATACCGTAATAGCCTGCTTGTTATTCACCCACTTGTTTACCAAAGAGTTGGGAAAGACTTGAATACTTGTATTAAAGCTTTCCACATTTTGATTAAAAATACGAAGTGCCGCACCCACTTGTTCTTGCTGCTCTGAAATCTCATCCATCAATTTTAAATATGCATCAGAGGCCTTCAGCTCCGGATATGCCTCGACCGTTACGCGTAACCCTGATAAAAAATTACTGGTCTGCTTTTCGGCCTCCTCTAAAAGCTCGGTATCTACTTGAGCGTCAGAAAGCTGATCGAGTGATGTTCGCAACTTCGTAATCTCAGTAAACAAAGAAGTCTCATGTAGTTTGTAGTCTTCTACCAACTGTTCCACATAGGGAATAATTTTATTCTTCTGTCGCTCCTGAGTCAGCACCGACGCCCACGCTCGTTCAACCCCATTATAATTACTGATAATAGTGTTGTTAATCCTAATAGCCCAAATAGCTAGTAGGATTAATGTGAATAGTATTAGGAGTATAATGGTACCCATTTATCATTTACCTTAYCATTGTTGTTAGCTTTTCTATTTCATCAAGATCGTCAAACGACACTTCTCTTACATTGTAATCTGGGAAAAAATGGGTCGTTTCACCACTAAAGTTGCTGTCCGTTAGTTTCATCGTCTCGTGAATGATCGCTAACAGGCTATTCAGTTTTTCAAGGTTAGCATGAGCGGTGATTTCATCAGCAAATGCCCCGGGGTTTTCTAGGTCGTATTGCCACTCCGTTTTAAGAATGTCGCCATCGTCAAAAGCCAGACAAAGCTCGTTGTCATTACTCACAGCCAACACAGGCTTTTCGACTATATCGTTGAGATCACTCAATGTCTCAACCATTGCGGGCGACAAAAACCGAGCTGCACTCAATTCATCGTTAGCGTTAATTATAAACTGACGGTTAAAAGCCGGAGAAGCCGTTTTGTATTCTCCACCTCCACCTGAAACTGCACCGTCACTGCTAATAGTCACGTCCTCAGCAAAAGGAAATGGCACTAACAAACCATAGCGGTAGTAAGAGCAGCGAGCGTCCCGAGAGGTAGTATTACCACTAGAATCGTTGCGCGTCTCTGACTTTCTAATCACATACACAAAGCGATAAACTTGATAATCAAACTCGTGTACCTCCCCTTTGTAATGTCCTTGGTACAAGCTGTCTAGGCCGCGATAATCGTTACCTCGGTCAAACTCTGCAAATTGAGAAGCCACTTGCTCATAACGGATACCGCAAGCTCTTCTGAGATCTTTTAAGTTATTATCGAACAACGTGCCCATAGACATAATATGCTCTGACATATAACGACGCCAGTTCGGCCGCCTTCTTAAAAAGAGCCAGTAAAATAAGATAACCCCAGCACAGAATAAAAAGAAGCCAACAAGTTCGCCACTGGTTCGGTAAGAGGAAAACGAGGAACCAATAAAAGACATGAAGTTCCAATAGGCGGTTTGTAATTTCGATGAAATGCTCATAGAAATGAAGGTAGCTAAAAAGGCAAAAGCAAAGCGATGATCAGGGTTAGGCAACAGTTTATCGAGCCCGAACTCTTTACAAGTCCACTTATCCAGACGCTTAGCCAAATAACAATTAATAGTGGCAGGCACCCATGCAGAGCTATAGAAAACGACAGTCTGCAAAACATCGTCAATATATGGAAGGTCAAAGACTAACTTAAAAGGAGCGGGCGCCCCAAATAAAAATATCGTATAGATAAGCAGCAATACCCAGGCACCGAGAAAAACACGAATGGGCCGATCATCATAATCAAGCGGTCCAGGGTGACTTTCTACCTTACGAATAAATGTAACTAAGTCTTCCTGGCTCTTAGCAGCGTTTAGCTCTGCTTCGAGCTCTTTGATATTCTCCGAAACTTTCCTATTGTGGCGCATCCGATTTCCTCTTGGACGACTAACGTGACCATCATATATGCCGATTAGATTTGAGCAGGCTGTAGTTAATATCGTTTCTAGCCATGAAGCAACTGACTGCCTGCTAAAGCGTGCAACACTTTGGAGAAAGATCACGAGAAATTAGCGTACTGGTCGCATGTCAATACGGGCACGGATCTGATACCCGAGAGCAATCACATCCGTAGAGGGAAAAGGATGTCACAACACATCTAACCAATGCAGTATGTATTAGTGAGCAACCGACAAGAGCTAAGCTGGCGCATTAAAGCACAGTTACTTGAAGCAAACTTCCGCCCAACGCGCTAAGCCTGCGGTGACTGAGCCAAAGTAGTCGCCACTCACCACAGGAATGTGCGGCAGCTCTGCTTGTACAGCCTCACGTAAAAAGGGCGAGCGTGCCGAGCCGCCCGTCATAAAAATCACGTCAGGCTTTACACCAGCCTGCGCGACCACATCGTGAACTAAGGCGATCATCTTACGTTTGGGCGCCTCAATCGCATCAATCATGTTATCGCGCGTTACATCAACGTCCACGCGCTCGGAGAACAGCTTAATACCCGCTCGGTAAGCGGCATGATCCGACAACGCAATCTTTGCCTCTTCCGCACGACGGACAATATTGTAACCCAGTGACTCGTGATACACCTCAAGCAAACGGGCCAGTTTATGTGGCTCTTGCGCTTGCTTGTGCAGCCCTTTGAGCACCGCCAAATTTTCAAACGCATAGAAATCGTTTTGCGCTTGTACGTTGTTAATCGCGATGGGGTTGGAAAACTGCGTAATCGGCATCTCAATGCCAGACTCCATTTTGCTACCCATCCCAAACGGGAACATCATTTGTTTGAATGCCAACGCAATATCTAAGTCATTGCCGCCAATACGCTGGCCTTTGTGCGCTAATAAACTTGCACTACGATCGCTACTACCGCGCCATGATGGCCCCATCTCAATCAACGAACAGTCTGTGGTCCCCCCACCGATATCGACCACCAGAACAATTTTGTCTTCGCTCAATGTGGCTTCATAGTCCAGACCAGCAGCAACCGGTTCAAACTGAAATTCAATCTGTTTAAAGCCCGCCCGCTTAGCCGCATTGAGCAAAATAGCTTCGGCTTGGCGGTTTGCCGTCTCGCCCCCACGGCCTTGAAAGTTGATCGGCCGACCAATCACCGCATCATGAATACTCTGTTGGGTTTGGTGTTCGGCTTGCGTTTTGATGTTATCCATCATTGCGCATACGAGGTCTTCAAAAAACCGAAGCTGAGCATCACGTAAACCTGACGCACCAAGGAAAGATTTAGGCGATTTCACGTAGTACATATCGCGCGGATCATCGAGATAGCGATCGAGCGCCGCTTGACCAAACGCCATGTCCTCCGCCTCAAGTTCAATGCTTTCCTCACGGTTTACATGAATGGCGCGGCGCAACATCTGCTCGCCAATCGTATCTAACGGCTTGATGCCCCGATGACGAAACAGATACTCAGACACTGATTCGCGCGTAGGTGCGGCAAGGGAGGAAGGAATAAACGTGCTGTCCCCTTCTAGACGCAATAGCGTCGGCTGACCGTTTTCAATCTTCGCCACCGAGCAATTTGCTGTACCATAGTCAAAGCCGATATACATAAATGCCTCTCACCGCAGAAAAAGTCGGCAATGCTACCTCAACCGTCGCGGGATTTCTAACATCAGTGCGACGAAGCCAGTCCGACTATCTGGGCCTGTGCCGCTACCCAGTACCATCCTTGTGAACCTGAATTACACCTTGTCGGCAAAATAGGCCATGATTTTTGCAGCCGTCATAAATTATTTTTGATCATCTCTTTGATAACTCGTGCCTTAACAAAATGATCTAACTGATGGGTCTGTATCCACCAGGTTGCAGCTTCCATCAACTGCTCGGGATCGTCATTTTTATTTTTGAAGAACGCATAAAATGACACACCGACATTCTCACCTTTCGCTTTGATTTTTTGATCACATACCGCCAGGATTTTCGCTCTCAGCTCCGCTCTCATACGCCCCTACTTTATCCTTAAATGAATAAGTTCTGCTCTAATTCTAAAAGACGCTTTTTCAGTGACAAACCGCCACCATAGCCAATGAGCTCCCCTTGGGTGCCGATAACCCTATGACAAGGAATAATAATCGCCAACCCATTTGCCCCGTTAGCATTGCCAACCGCACGTACTGCGGCTTCATTACCAATCGATACTGCCAACTCTTGATACGTCACCCTGTCACCGTATTGAATGTTGCTTAATGCATTCCATACCGACCGTTGGAAATCGGTACCCGCCAAAAGTAAAGGCAAATCGAAAGTTTTTCGCTCACCCAAAAAATATTCCTCGAGTTGAGCTTGAGTAGCCGCTAAAACATCATCGCTCTTTTCTACAAAATCAGCGTTAAGAATCCGTTTAATGCGCTCATCAACAGCACTTCTCATCTTGCGATATCGGAAGTCACACAAGCAAAGCTTACCTTGATACGAACCAAGGATAAATTCGGCATAAGGATGTTTATAATACTGGATATTTATTGTGTTCATTGTGTTCTCTTATAAATGATTCATCCATTAAATACGTAAGAATGAACAATAACCTACTTTTGATAACCTCTGTGCCGTGTCCAGTAAAACGGTTCAAGTCCAGAACCCGTCTTAAACGCTTTGTTATGTTCGTTTCTCAATTGATGTTTGTACTTTTTCACGAGACTCTTCAAATGACGGCCGGAAGTGAGGCTTAAAATCTTGCTCTAAGGTCATTACGATAGTATCTAAATGAGAGCAAATATAGCTATCCAATATAGTAAAGACTCGCGCACGTTGTGATTTATAGTTATCCATACCTAAAGAGTCATCAATAGTCTTTAGAGAATGTAGATGGGCATTTATTGCAGACCAAGAAGCAAATAGACTTTCATAGCAGATAAGAAAGTCAAACGAACGTCGACCAAATTCTTTGACGATCAAGTTCGGATCTTCATCACCTTGATAATAGGTATGAACAGAGCAAAATTCTGCAGCATGATGACTTAAAACACTCTGTAGGGTTTTACTATCCATCGTTTCTATTTCACGCTCAAGTTCCGACTTAACTACAGATGCAAAAAATGAAATATCTGATTCAATTTTCTGTAGTTTCAATGTATCGAATGTATATTGCTGTTGTTTTTGATGAGCTTTCAGTTGAACATATAAAAAGCCAACAGAAATAATAGTAACTACTGGTCCCAAAACACCACCGAAAAAGCTTCCCATTTCAGCCCATTTTGTATGATCATCCCACAACCCCAGCCCAAATTGGCTCATATACAGTGATACTGGTATAGACAAAGCCAAAACAAAAATAGCACACAAATAAATCAACAACTTACTCCTAGAACATAACGAATGACATGGATTCCCCCTCTTGAAGATCTGCCACACTTAGGTGCGGCCTTTAATACCGGAGGTAACCATGCCTACTCAATTCTTTTGTGGCGTTGATCTCGCCAAGCACCACTTTTCTCTTCACGCGGTGGATGACCACGGAAAAGTCATTATCCATAAATCTGTTTCACGCGCTAAACTACTGGCTACATTAGCAAATATGCCTACAATGTGCATAGGTATTGAGGCCTGTAGTGGGGCACATTATTGGGCCAGAGAATTCAACAAGCTCGGTCACGATACCCGTATCATGGCCGCAAAGTACGTCGGTCCTTATCGCACAAAAGGAAAAAATGACCTGAACGATGCCGTTGCCATTTGTGACGCTGTTCAGCGTCCAAACAGCCGGTTCATTCCTGTTAAGTCACCCGAACGCCAAGCGATTCTCGCGACTCATCGTGTACGTGAGCAT
>NZ_MUFB01000023.1 GCF_001996005.1 Salinivibrio siamensis
CGTCACACAGGCAGGCACTTACGGCTCGTTGGAACTAGTAGATGGCGCTTGGACCTATACCCTCGATCAGTCTGCCGTGCAGGATTTAGATGCCGGCGATCAGGTGACCGACACCATCACCCTCACCGCAAGCGATAACACACAACAAGATATTGTTATCACCATTACCGGCACCGACGACTTACCTGAAGTCACCGGAAGCTTTACCGGCTCAGTGACCGAAGGTGACGAAGGCGATGCGGTCACTGCCACCGGCACCATCGCGATCAGTGATGTTGATGGCGGCGATAATCCGACCTTTGCGAATACTACAGAAGCGGGGACTTATGGCTCGTTGGAGCTAGTAGATGGTGCTTGGACGTACACCCTCGATCAATCTGCCGTGCAGGATTTAGATGCCGGTGATGAGGTGACCGACACTATCACGCTCACCGCAAGCGATAACACGCAACAAGATATTGTCATCACCATTACGGGGACAGAGGATGCCCCTGAAGTAAGTGGTGAGTTTGTAGGTTCTGTCACCGAAGGCAACGTGGGAGATGCCCCTGTCACTGCCACGGGTACCATTGCGATCAGTGATGTGGATAGCGACGACAATCCGACGTTTGCCGACGTCACACAGGCAGGCACTTACGGCTCGTTGGAGCTAGTAGATGGCGCTTGGACCTACACCCTCGATCAGTCTGCCGTACAGAACTTGGATGCCGGTGATGAGGTGACCGACACCATCACCCTCACCGCAAGCGATAACACACAACAAGATATTGTCATCACCATTACCGGCACCGACGACTTACCTGAAGTCACCGGTAGCTTTACCGGCTCAGTGACCGAAGGTGACGTGGGCGATACCGCAGTAACTGCCACGGGCACCATTACGATCAGTGATGTCGATGGCGATGACAATCCGACGTTTGCCGACGTCACACAGGCAGGCACTTACGGCTCGTTGGAACTAGTAGATGGCGCTTGGACCTATACCCTCGATCAGTCTGCCGTGCAGGATTTANACCGAAGGTGACGTGGGCGATACCGCAGTAACTGCCACGGGCACCATTACGATCAGTGATGTCGATGGCGATGACAATCCGACGTTTGCCGACGTCACACAGGCAGGCACTTACGGCTCGTTGGAACTAGTAGATGGCGCTTGGACCTATACCCTCGATCAGTCTGCCGTGCAGGATTTAGATGCCGGCGATCAGGTGRCCGACACCATCACCCTCACCGCAAGCGATAACACACAACAAGATATTGTTATCACCATTACCGGCACCGACGACTTACCTGAAGTCACCGGTAGCTTTACCGGCTCAGTGACCGAAGGTGACGAAGGCGATGCGGTCACTGCCACCGGCACCATCGCGATCAGTGATGTTGATGGCGACGATGCGCCAACCTTTGCGGATAGTACAGAGACCGGCACCTATGGCTCACTAGAACTAGTGAACGGCAATTGGACTTACACCCTCGATCAGTCTGCCGTACAGGATTTAGACGCCGGTGATCAGGTGACGGATACCATCACCCTCACCGCAAGCGATAACACACAACAAGATATTGTCATCACCATTACGGGGGCCAATGACGCCCCCACCTTGGCTCAAGCCGTTTCAACACAAACTCTGCAAGAGGATTTTGTTAGCTACACCATTGATCTCAATACGGTGTTTTCCGACATCGACAGTGACGATACCTTGAGTTTCGATGTGGCAAATGTGCCCAGTGGAGTTTCTGTCTCTATTGATGCGAATGGAGTCGCGACCATTTCTTCGGTCGCCGATTGGAGTGGGACAGAGACAGTAAGCTTCCGCGCCACCGATACGCAAAATGCGAGCCTGACCCACGATGTCACCTTCAACGTCGAAGGGGTTGCTACCGCCCCCACCCTCACAGTCAGCCGTGGCGATCAATCACTGACTTATATCGATGACACGGGACAAATCTCCGCCACTGACCCTGGCGCAGGCAGGTCACGTGCGATTCTATCGCCTTTAACAATCTCCGGCACCGCCAATGAATCGGGCGAAACACTTACTTACCGAATCAGCGGCTTACCGGATGATGCAGTATTATCAGCGGGGACAAAAGAGGCAAGCACCGGCGATTGGCTACTCACGGACGCGCAACTGAGTGGTCTTAATCTCGCCTCTCCTGCCGATATTACTGGTGTCACGCTATCGATTACGGCTATCAGTACCGACGGCACGGATCAGGCATCAACCACGGCCACTCTGAATCTAGAAAATGACAGCTTTGCACAGACCGAAGGACAAGCCACCAGCATTGCTAGTGTCGACGGACTGATCAGCAACGATACAGACACACAGGCCTCTGTCACCCGCGTTGCCACCAATGCCAGCCAAGGAGAAAGTGGTAACAGTGAAATTGTGATCGGCCCTGCCACCATCGTCACCGCATTGGGTGGCAGTGTTACTGTCAACGCAGACGGTAGCTTTACCTACACTGCACCGGCAGTGAACCATGCAGGCGGCGGTCACGTCTATGACAGCTTCTCCTACCAAAGTAGCGAGAATGAAGAGTGGACAACCGTGACCTTCGATGTGAGCGACTCTGCGCCGGTAGCCCATGATGATAGTGATAGCGTAGCCTCTGGCGCCTCGACAGGAGGGAACGTGATCACTGCCGGCGCCGGTGCCGATACCCTCGGGGCGGATACCACCACGGTGACCGCGGTTAGCTTCAATGGCACCACGTATGCAGTCAACGGCAGTACTGTGATTGCCACATCGCAAGGGCAATTAACCATTCAACCCGACGGCAGCTACCTGTATCAATCATCGGTCGCGTCAACGACGGATGCCAGCACGCTGGACGATGAGGTATTCACCTATACCCTCACCGACAGCGATGGGGATACGAGTCAGGCGCAGCTCACACTCGGTCATGACAACAATACCCAGTTAAACGCCGATATCGCTTCAGTCAGCGAGCAAGGGTTAGTGAGCGACGATAATAGTCAAACCACCCAAGGTAACCTGTTGGATAATGATACGGGGATTGGCGTTAATGTCAGCCTGCATCAAATTAATGGGCAAAGCTTTGGCAGTGATGGGGTTTTAACCCTCACCACTGCCAGTGGCACTCTGACTGTTTATAACCAAGACAACACCCAAGGTTATCGCGCGGGTGACTACACCTATACGCTCAATAATGCCACCAGCGGTGATAACGTGAGCGAAGCCTTCACCTACACCACCTATGATCCGACGGCGTCTACGGCGTATCGCTCATCGACATTAACGGTCAATGTGCAAGATGACACGCCGACCTCAGACAACATCGAAAGTGCCTTGTACGCGACGGCGGAGAGTAGCTCGACGTTTAACCTTATTCTCACCATTGATCTGTCCGGCAGTATGTCCGATCCGGTTGACCCAAGCGATCCGGATTCACCCACTCGGATGGAAGTCACTAAAGCCGCGCTAAAATCGATGATTGAGGAATACGACAGACTCGGGGATCTTAATATCCAAATTGTGTCGTTCTCGGATACGGCGAGTTCATCAGGCTGGCTTCTTAATGACGCCGCCAGCGCGTTGGATGCCATTGAGGGCTTATACGCAGGTGGCGCGACCCGGTACGATAACGCGCTCAATGAGATCATCAATAATATTGATACATCAGGGATCAGCGCAGATAAGACTATCTCGTATTTTATCTCGGACGGGATGCCCAATGATGACTTTGAAAGTAACACCAGCCTGCAAAGCGCATGGCAAACTTATGTCAGTACGCAAGGTATTGACGAGTCCTTCAGTGTCGGGGTCGGGGATGGCATTACGACATCGCCACTGACACCGATTGCGGCAAGCAGTTCAGGCAATACCAGTGACAATGTGTTGCTGGTCACCGATGAAAATGAGCTCGCCTACTCACTGCTACAAACCATTGAGAGTGGACAAGTGTCAGGCGGTCTCGTGCTGACGGATGATGACGGCAATACTGTCTCTTTGTTCGGCGCCGACGATGGCTATATTTCTACACTCACCTTGGATGGACAAACGTACAACTATGACCCGGCGACTGACAGCGCGCAGCAGACCTTTGAAACCGCAAAAGGCGGTATCCTCACCATCAATTTTGATACCGGCGAATACGACTACCGCGTGGCGGTCGACAGAAATATTCTCAACGAGCAAGAGCAAATTGCGCTGACGCTTACCGACAACGATGGCGATACTAGTGAGGTCAATGTCGCCATTAACCTCTACTACGAGGCACGGCTAGATGCCAATCACGATATTGTAATCACCAATATTCATGATGGTAGTCCGATCGTCATTCCCGGTTTGGCCTTAACCCATAACGATATTCCTTCGATGGACAGTACGATCACGGCCACCAGTAATGCGATACAAGGGTCGGTAACGGGCACAGATGACGTCACTTTCACGCCCGATAGTGCGATGAATACGCAAAGCTTCCTTGATCCCATCGATAACGATTCCGAGTTTATTGCTGAATCCGAACTGGGCGATTTCGCCAGTTCCTTTGCTCAGGCACAGAGCCTAGACCGCGGTAAATTCGGCACCATGACACAGGAGGTGTGGACACACATTGATGCTGGTAACTATGGTGCCAATGCTGCGCTGACGGGGACGGTCCAGAACGGCATTGATAGTGATATGACGAAAATGGATCTTTACCAGAACGAAACCTTACTCTTTGATGATGACCATTGGTTCAATGATCTAAGCGTGAGAGTCTATGACCAAAACCAACAGCTTTTGGACACCCTCAATCCCGACTCTGGCAGCAATAGCTTTACGGCCGGTCAGCAGGGCACTTACTACTTTGAGATCGTTTCCAACAATGGATCTAATGACACCGAAAGCTACGAGATTTACCTGACTTTGGATAGCTCGAATGCGGTGTTACCAGAGCCTGAGCATCAATTTGAGTACACTACCTCTAACGGCAGTTATATGGACAGTGCACTGGTTGATATTATTGCCATTGATGACCAAACGCTAGAAGGTAACTATCAAAGTGAAATTCTCGCGGCCGGTACAGGTGACGACACCCTGATCGGTAACGAAGGAGATGATAGCTTACTCGGGAACCACGGCGATGATACGCTTGATGGCGGCCTTGGCGATGATTTGCTGATTGGCGGCCAAGGTGACGACACGTTGACAGGGGGGCTTGGGTCGGACACTTTCGCCTTTTTGAGCGGTGATCAAGGGTCTATCGGCGCTGAGGCGGTTGATCGTATTACTGACTTTGATGTGCAAAAGGACACACTAGATCTCTCCGAGCTTCTGATTGATGAAGACCAAGACGGTGCGAATCTAGAAGACTACCTAACCCTTGAGGACAACGACCAAGGTGAAGCCACCTTGTACATCGCCTCGGCGGGCGATAATCAAATCGACCAGCACGTGGTGTTTGAAAACCTCAGTGTGGCAGACATGGCTAGTGCATACGAAATTGATATGAGTGGCCTGAGCAGCCAAGAGCTAAGCGCTTCTGTGATTGATGCCATGATCCAACAAAGCAAACTGATGACAGACTAACCCATGCCTAACGCGCACCTTATGCGTGATAGTCGCAAGTTTACGTTTTATTTTGCCTAACAAAGGGGCAGAATAGCGCCAAAACTTGCCAGAAGCATTACGGGAGCGATTTTGTTATCTGAGTTGAAAAACATCGCCCAACTGTTGGTCGAAAACAAACTATTGACCACCATTGGTGTTATCGTCTTTGTTAGCGTGATCCGTCGCCTGATTTTGCGTCATATTCGCGGTGATAGTAACTTTCTCAGCGAAGATCAACGTAAGTGGATATCTCGCACTAAAAATGGCGCATTTAGTCTGCTTTTACTGTTTTTGTTCTTGTTTTGGAACACAGAAATTAGTGAGTTTGCCCTCTCGCTCACAGCCATTGCGGTGGCGGTGGTAGTGGCTTCCAAAGAAATTATCCTGTGCTTTACCGGTTCTATTCAGCGCGCCAGTTCACGATCATTTCGTATCGGGGATTGGATTGAGGTCGGTAACTCTCGTGGCGAAGTGATCGAGCACAATTTGATGGCGACCAAAATTCAAGAAATTGATACCCATCATGGGCACTATTGCTACACCGGAAAAACCGCGACATTACCGAACAGCTTGTTTTTCTCTACCACTGTGAAAAACCTGAACTTTATGAAGCGCTATGTTTATCACCATTTTCACCTGGTGATCCGTGGCGATATAAATTTATACCCCCATATTCCCGCACTACTGGCGCGTATTGATGATCACAGCGAAGACTTTATGGATATTGCTCGACGTTATAACCATGTGATTGAGCGCCATGCTGGTGTCGATCTTCCTGGCCCAGAGCCTCATCTTTACCTCTCGCACACAGAGACAGGAGAGCAACTGGTGCATGTGCGATTGTTTTGTCCTACCGAGCGTGCGGCCGAATTAGAGCAGCTCATTCGCGAGGATGTGATGACGCTTTATTGCGAAAAGCTGCTCCCCGCAGCAGACGGTAAACTGAGCGAACAAACCGAGCGGTCAGAGGCAGAAACGGCCACACCTTCAACATCGGCTTGATATAAAAAAGCGCTCGTGGCTATCACGAGCGCTATCCACTAAGTAACAACACATCACGCCTAAGAATCACTTACAGTAAAAACAACGTTCCTAAGCCTAAGAAAGCGACAAAACCGACGATGTCAGTCACCGTGGTTAAAATCACTGAGCCTGACAGAGCCGGATCAATTTTCAGCTTCCCTAATAACACAGGTACAAAAAYCCCCGCCAGTGCAGCACTGATAATATTGGCGACAATCGCGGCGCCAATCACCGCACCGAGTCCCCAGCTTTCAAACCAATAACCCGCAATAGCACCAATCACAAGCGCCCAAAGCACGCCATTGAGTAGCCCCACTTTAAATTCCTTACTCAAAAGGGGCTTTAAGTTAGCCTTAGATATTTGTCCTAACGCGAGGCCTCGCACGATCAGCGTCAGCGTTTGACTACCGGCAATCCCACCCATTGAGGCGACCACGGGCATCAATACGGCAAGCGCGACCACTTGTTGCAATGTCGCTTCAAACAAACCAATAAACCAAGAGGCCAGAAAAGCCGTCATCAGGTTAATCCCAAGCCATAACGCGCGATTACGCGCACTTTTCATCACCGGGGAGAATAAGTCTTCATCTTCATCCAAACCCGCCGTGGCCATGATTTGCGCTTCTGCCCGTTCCGCTTGCATCTCATAGGCAGTACCAAGGTCAAGCCGGCCAATTAACATGCCACCATCATCCAATACGGGTAGCGCGATTTCTTCACTGCTCGCGACTTTGTCGGCACTGGTATAGATATCATCACGCGCATTTAAGCTGGGAAATTGCTCGCGTACCAGCTCACTGATTTTGAGAATACCGTCCGCGCCGAACAGCTTATGAATAGGTACCGCACCCACCCAAATGCCTCGACTATCGACCACGAAGACATGATCGCAATATTTTGGCATCACCCGTCGAAGTAGACGGAGTACCACATTTACCTTGGTTTTAGCCGGCACCACCAAAGGTTGATGATCACACCAGTGGCCCACTTGAGTATCCGCATATTGTTGCGCAGAGGCGTAGCGTTGCTTTTGCTCCGAGTCCATCCGACCGAGCGCTTCCTCTAACAGCGGTTCGGTCAACACATCTTGCAGTTCCAACAAGGTGTCCGCGTCGAGATCAGCGAACAGTGTATGTAGCTGTGCCTCATCAACGGCACGGATAACCGCTTCGCCTGCGTCATCGCGCATCTCCGCCAACACAGGAAGCTGTATTGAAGGAGAGAGTTGCTCCCAAAAGCCCACACGATCGCTAACAGGTAATGCTTCTAATAACAAAGCAAGGCTATCAACACCGTGTGCTTGCTCTATCTCTTGTATCGTTTCGGGCGCACCTTGATCGACTTTTGATAGCAAATCATCAATCACTTCTTGTCTATCACTCGTTTGCATGGTATTTCCTTCTCAACGGTCATCATGTGCACAGAAACCCAGCGACCCGCCCCGGTAGGGCGTCCCTCTCAACCAGTCTCCCATATGCCATGATAGTGCCGCTTCCAGTGTGCGATGGTTATCACATATCATCGCTGATTTTTCAGATTCTTACCACGAATAACCGCTATCACTTCTATGGTAAAAGCAAGGCAGAGCAATAACGAGTAATGATAACAATGCCGGTTCAATCAACGGAAAAAGTGTGTGTGGGTTGGCGCGAATGGATTAGCCTCCCAGACCTAGATATTGCGCGTATAAAAGCCAAAATTGACACGGGCGCGCGTACTTCATGCTTACATACCTTCAAAATTGAAGAGTTTGAAAAAGGAGGCGCTGCTTGGGTTCGTTTTTGGATCCATCCTCACCAAGGTGATGACGAACATATTATTCAAGCGGAATCGCCCGTGCTTGCGCGCCGTGTCGTGCGCGACTCTGGCGGGCACGAGCAACTTCGCTATGTGATTCAGACCACACTCAAAGCCGGTGAACTGTGTTATCCCATAGAGATGACACTCACTGCACGCGATAACATGCGCTTTCGTATGCTGTTAGGTCGTACCGCGATGACAGGCAACGTCATTGTCGATCCTATGCATTCATTCCTGCTCGGCAAATAGGAGTCCTAACCACAATGAAAATCGGTATCCTTTCCCGGAATAAAAACCTCTATTCCACTCGACGTCTGATTGAAGCGTGCGAACAGCGTGGTCATGAGTATAAAATCATTGACGCGCTGCGCTGTTACATGAGCATCAACTCCACACAACCGTCAATTCATCTTGCTGGCGAAGAGCTAGAAGGGTTTGAAGCCATCATCCCTCGTATCGGCTCATCGGTGACCTTTTATGGCTGTGCCGTACTGCGCCAATTTGAAATGATGGGGGTTTTTCCCGTTAATGAGTCCGTGGCTATCACCCGCTCTAGAGATAAGCTGCGCTCGATGCAATTGCTGTCACGCAAAGGCATAGGCATGCCACATACTGGGTTTGCTAGCAAGCCTGGGGATGTTGGAGACCTATTGGAGATGGTCGGCAGTGCCCCTGTGGTCGTCAAACTGCTGGAGGGCACTCAAGGCATTGGTGTCGTCCTCGCCGAAACCAAAAAAGCGGCTGAGAGTGTAATAGAAGCCTTTATGGGCCTAAAAGCAGACATTTTGGTGCAAGAATATATTAAAGAGTCCAGCGGCGCCGATATTCGCTGTTTTGTGATTGGTGACAAAGTCATCGCCGCGATGAAACGTCAAGCCCAGCCAGGGGAGTTTCGCTCCAATTTACACCGAGGTGGTTCCGCAACCTTGGTACGGATCACACCGGCAGAGCGTCGAACCGCAATTGCTGCGGCTAAAGCCATGGGACTCAATGTCGCTGGGGTCGATTTACTGCGCTCCGAGCGCGGCCCTTTGGTGATGGAAGTCAACTCCTCACCGGGGTTAGAGGGCATAGAAAAAGCCACCGGGAAAGACGTCGCGGGTATGGTGGTGGAATACATCGAAAAGACTGCTAATGCCAAGAGGACGCGAACTCGTGGTAAGGGCTAAAAGAAACAATGCTATCGATATCGGGGGTGAGACCGTTAACCCAGGTGATCGCCTTAGCTTAGAGCTGGAAATCGCCAAGCTTTATACCCACGCCCCACTCAACGTGAGTATAGAGGTTCTTAACGGCAAACTATCGGGCCCTACACTGTTAATCTGTGCGGCCATTCATGGCGATGAGCTCAATGGTATCGAGATTGTTCGCCAAATTATGGCGAGAACCGACACCCAAAAACTACGCGGAACAATCGTTGCCATTCCCGTTGTTAATGTATTTGGCTTTATTCACAAGTCTCGCTATCTGCCGGATAGGCGTGATTTGAATCGCTCCTTTCCGGGCTCTGAACGTGGCTCAATTGCCGGGCGCATGGCGTATCAGCTGTTTAATGAAGTGATTAGCCAATGCACCCATGTGATCGATTTGCATACCGCCGCTATCCACCGCACCAATCTGCCACAAATCCGCGCCAATTTAGATAACCCAGAAGCGGGGGCGATGGCGACCGCATTTTCCGCCCCTGTGGTTGTCGACGCCGCCTTAAGGGGCGGCTCCTTACGCGCAGAGGCAGAGGCAATTGGCATTCCGGTGATCACCTATGAGGCCGGTGAAGCCCTACGCTTTGAGCCTTACGCAATTAACGCAGGGGTCAGGGGAGTGATACGCGTAATGCGCCACTTGGGTATGCTGCGTCAGTCGCGGCGTAAATTACCTTACAAACCCGTCACAGCCAGAGCAACCCGATGGGTGCGCGCCGATGCCGATGGCATATTCCGCAGCCACATTGCACTGGGTGAAATGGTCTCCAAGCAACAAGTAATCGGTATCATTTCTGATCCAGCAGGCAGCCAAGAGGTAGAAGTGATCGCGCCTCAGAGCGGTATCCTCATCGGGCAGCAAACACTGCCCGTGGTCAATGAAGGTGACGCTATCTTTCATATTGCTTTTTTCTCACAGTCTGACGATTTGATTGAACAACACTTGGAGGGTTATCGAGACCAAGTCAAAGACGACCAAGATGATGAGTTAAAGTGGGGAATTGGTACGCTATCAACATGATCGAGTCACGAGAAACAAACCGTACTACTTGCATCGAGCAATAAGATTCATAACACTACGCGTTTTGTAGCACGGGCACCCGCCCGTTCAATAAGAGGAACGACATCATGCTGACATGGCAAGACATCGTCGCTCGAAGTGAAAGCGGTAATCTCGCGCCGCCGTCGCGGGTTGAGAAAACAGACCAAGAGTGGCAAACACAACTCAGTGAAGAAGCCTTTCGTGTTACCCGGCAAAAAGGCACAGAGCGCGCGTTCAGCTCAGGCATGTGTACGCTCTTTGAGCCAGGGCGTTATGGGTGCACATGCTGCGGCACCTTGCTGTTTGATGCGCATGAAAAGTTTGATTCAGGTACAGGCTGGCCCTCGTTTACGCAACCGGCGCAAGATAATGCTATCGCTTATCACAAAGATGGCAGTCACGGGATGACACGGATTGAAACCACCTGTGCGACCTGTGACGCGCATCTTGGCCATGTATTTCCTGATGGTCCCCCACCATCTGGTTTACGCTTTTGTATGAATGCCGTCGCGTTGAAAAAGCTCGATTAAAAAGTACCTGTCCCGCTGAAAACGCAGAGCCCTACCWCGGCTCTGCTATACTATTCATTAACCGTACTGCCGCTATCAATCACGTTTATATCCTATTGCATCGCACGACGCAGAGGTGACATGCTACTGGGGCTCTCTCTACCTTCCGCTCGCCACATTTTGTTGTGGAGCTTCATTTACGGGGCAATCGTCTGGCTGGATATGCGCTATTTATCCGCGATACTCGATGTCCACACGGTCACCTTGCTCAATATCTCCAGTGGCCTTGCGGTGGTATTATTCCGGCATCTAGGAATGGGGATGATACTCCCGCTTATCCTTGCCGGCTCTCTTGGCCACGGTCTAGCCGCCATCGCCCGCATCGAGTCGCTCCATCTCGCGACAGGCATTTTTTTTGGTACATTTTTAACGCTCGCCTCGGCGCTCTCCGCATGGCTATGGCAAAAATATTATCCACATTGCCTGGATACCGTGCGGGCCCTTTTTCGGTTTGTGCTCGTTGGGTGCCTATTCCCCGCAATAGCAATGATGGCCATTGTCGCCATCCCGCTTTATATCGATGATCAGTTAGTTCACGGACGACTACAATTCTTGACCATTGAATTTATGATGACTTACACCACATCAACACTGCTTTGGGTCAGCTTGTACACCGCTTGGCAAAGGCTGGGGATCGACTGGTCAAAACTCAGTTGGCAAAACGTGGGCTACGTCACTGCCATTATGGCACTCACACTCATCAGTTTTTCTGTGTTTCCAGGCGCAATCTACATCGAGCTTGCGTTGCTGATTTATATCGCGTTCTCCGGCCATTGGCGTACGCTTCTGATTGGCCTTTGTGGCTTAATCATCGTGTCTATCTTAATGGTACCCTTCGATATGGGCGCATTCGCGATCCCTAACCTCTATGACGGCGTGTTAGCACTGCTTATTTTTATCTTTACCACCGTACTGGCCAGCATCAGTATTTCCATCCAAGTGATGGAGTATAAAAATGCCGTGGCAGCACGAGACAGCTGGCAACGAAAAGCCAGCTTAGATCCACTGACGGGCACCGTTAATCGCTACGGCCTATTGCCTGAATTAGCGATTGAATACGAACGCGCTCGGCGAACGCAGTACACCTATACGGTCGCAGTCATTGATGTCGATAACTTCAAACAATTTAACGACACATATGGCCACTCCGCCGGCGACCGCGTCTTGCAAGATGTTGCTGCCGAGATCACACACGCCGTTCGCCAAACCGATTTGGTGGCTCGATATGGTGGGGAAGAATTTGTGATTATCTTTCGCAATACTGACAGTCACGATGCCTACTATGTGGCCGAGCGTAATCGCCAACGTATTGCGGCGAATACCTCACAGTTTGACAATCAATCGCTCACCTACACGGTCAGCTGTGGCTTATCCGAAAGCCGCCCAAGCGATAGCCACCCTGAGCAAGTATTTGACCGTGCCGATGATCACCTCTATACCGCCAAAAGCTTGGGACGCAATCGTGTGGTGGTAGCGCCCAACACGGCGGAGTGAGCCGCGCTATTCCGCAATGCCGCCCTTTGTCAACTTGGTTGGATCAAGCAGCTGCGAGAGCTTCTCTCGACCCAGCTCGGTCTCTTCTTCGGCGACATCGAGAATGGGGCGGCCTTGTTGGTATGCTTTCTTGGCAATCTCTGCCGCTTTCAGGTATCCCACAACAGGGTTAAGTGCGGTCACTAAGATAGGGTTACGAGACAGCGCGGCTTGCAGGTTATCTTCTCTCACGTTAAAGCTGCGAATCGCTTTATCAGCAAGCAGTCGGCTTGCGCCAGCGAGCAAGTTGATGCTTTGCAACACGTTCGCGGCAATCACTGGTAACATCACGTTAAGCTCAAAATTCCCTGACTGACCTGCCACCGTCACTGTGGTGTCATTGCCCATCACCTGAGCTGATACCATCGCCGCCGACTCAGGGATCACTGGGTTGACCTTGCCTGGCATAATTGACGAGCCTGGCTGCAACCCTTCCAGCTCGATCTCACCGAGCCCTGCGAGTGGACCGGAGTTCATCCAGCGCAAGTCATTACTTAGCTTCATGGTTGCCACAGCGGTCGTTTTTAGCTGGCCGTGAAGCGCAACCAACGCATCTTGGCTACCAATGGCAAAGAATGGGTTCTCACTGGCAGTAAAACCCGTCTTGCTAAGCGCGGCTACCGCTTCGGCAAAACGCTCGGCAAACAATGGATGAGCATTGATCCCGGTTCCCACCGCGGTGCCACCCTGAGCCAGTGCGCGTACCGATGACAGGCTTTGGGTAATTTGTACCATCGCGTGCTCGATCTGCTGAGACCAAGCATCTAGCTCTTGGCCGATAGTAACAGGCATGGCATCCATCAAATGGGTACGACCCGTTTTCACGATGTGGCCAACTGACTGTTTCTTTTCCTGTAACGCATCACGCAGATGCGCGAGTGCAGGTAGCAGCTTTTGCTCACAGCCTAATGTGGTACTGATCTGAATGGCCGTTGGTACCGCGTCATTGCTGCTTTGGCTCATATTGACATGATCGTTAGGGCTGACCGTCTCACCGGATTTTTCTGAGGCCAAGGTAGCCAGCACCTCGTTCATGTTCATATTAGAACTGGTACCAGAGCCCGTTTGAAAAACATCAACAGGAAACTGTTCAATGTGATTCCCCGCCATGATTTCTTTTGCGCTCTCACATATGGCACCGGCAATCTTACTCTCTAACAACCCTAGCGACTCGTTTGCCTGTGCCGCGCCATGCTTCACCATCGCCAGCGCACGAATAAAGTCCGCCGGCATCGTCTGATCACTGATTGCAAAATTATTCACCGCACGCTGTGTTTGAGCCTGATACAGCGCCTGCTCAGGCACCTCGACATCGCCCATACTGTCTTTTTCAATACGTGTTTTTGTCATTTTGATACCTTCCTTTCACATTACGATAATGGTTATCATTAACATATTACGCCTGATAAATGAAACGCGCTGATGCGACGGATTGAAAAACCCCGTGCTTGAACATCTGCTATGGCCTAGTATGGTGCCCGCGTCACAATCAATGAGTAATAATATGCAAGATGAAACCAGTACCAGTATCGCTAACTTGATTGAAGTGGTTGAGAACCAGATCGCCGACCAAGACCCTAAAAAGGTAGCAGAAACCTTGATGCGCCTGCGTATGACCGGCTATTCACGCGACGAAGCTATCGAGTACATTGCCTGTGCGTTAATGGTTGAGATCTATGATGTTAGCCATCACAACGGGCAATTTACCCTGTCCCGCTATGAAGCCAACTTAGACACCCTGCCAGATATGCCATGGGCCGATGAGATTAATTTGGATATCGGTGAGTAAACCTATCGCTCTGATGGCCGTTATCGAAAAAGCCGCTGGGCGCGGCTTTTATATTTAGAGCGGGTAGACCTTTTCAAACTCTTCAAGCACCACATCCGATTGCTCATCAAAATGCAGGCCGTGTGTTTTAGCGTACTGGGAAAAGTAACCCCAATGCGCTTCGTGCCAACATTGGTACGAACCATCTCCCTCGCCTTCTCGTGCGGCAAATTCAGCGCTGACTTGGTTAAACGGGCAATAGCTCACCTGTGTGGTTTTGACGATGCAAACGGGTCGCTGGTGACCATTAAGGACAATCTTATAATGTCCTTTTTGCGGGATCACCGCATTTTTCTCTTCCAAAGAACTACGCAACCGGCAGTGCGCTTTCTTTWTATTCAAACTCACCAAGGTCGCGACTTCATTGGCTCTGACGGTATGGTGGCTTAACGTATCGACTACCACCATATCGTCACTTGGCCGCTGGTGAGTTGGCAGGGTCGCAAGGTACTGGTGCCAAAAGGCGTATTGTTCTTCAGTCATCTCTCTCGCCTTGTTTTCTTTTTGAATGGTTTCTTGGGCAGTTAAACGACGGTTATCTTAACGCTCTGTTTCGTTTTCGCCTATGCGCCAGCTAACGTTTCAYATTTTTCTTACAACGAAATAAATGCCGCTGACACTAACCAACCAATATGAAAAAGCGGCCAGGATGGCCGCTCAGAATAGAAGAGACGTTTAATCGCTAATAAATGGCAATAAGGCTTGGTGAAGCCGGTCAATTTCATCAATTGTGTTGTAATGCATCATACCGATGCGGATCACACCGCCTTTATCTAAGATATCAAGCTGCTCGCACAAGCCTTGGGCATAAAAGTGCCCATTCCAGACACACAAATTTTGCTCACCAAGTACTTGAGCAACCTCAGCAGGCTTTGCTCCCTCTATGCGGATCGCAAACGTTGGAGTGCGTTTATCGAGCTGATTATCGTCGGTAATACCATAAATACGTACTTTGGGATAAGCGCGCATCAACTGGATAAAGTGTGCTGACAGTGCTTGCTCATGCGTTTGGTACTGCGCATAACTTGTCGCTAGCCTTTCTCGTAGTGACGACGTCGGATCGCCCCATTGCGCAAGATAGTCAACCGCCGCAATAAAGCCCGCTATCGCCTCAAAGCTTTGGGTACCCGTTTCGAACCGGCCGGGGCCTTGATTAGTCGCAGGTTCCACTTTGTACGGTTTTAACGTCTGTACCCACTCAGGCGCGACATAGACAAAACCAACATGAGGTCCAAAAAACTTATACGCCGAACAGGCAAGGAAATCGCACCCGAGTGCTTGCACATCCACTAAGTGATGGGGCGCATAATGCACCGCATCCACATACACTTTGGCGCCCACTTGTTTCGCCATCTCTACCACTTTTTCCACATCCACCAGACTGCCTGTGGTGTTAGAGGCGAGTGTCACCGCAATCAACTTAGTTTTGTCGGTTACTAGGCTGGCAAGGTGGGTCATATCGATAGAATACGTCGACTCATCAACACGTACCTGTTTCACGATCGCGCCTTTGTCGTGCGCCGCTTGTTGCCAGCTAGATACATTTGAATAGTGATCGAGTGCCGAAACAATCACTTCATCTCCCGCCTGCCAGTCGCGACTGATCGCCCGACTCAAAGAGAAGGTCAAGGTGGTCATATTCGGACCGAATACCATGCTTTCTGACGATGCGGCATTCACAAAGGTGGCTGCCACATCACGTGCGCGCTGCATAAGCTCGGTGGTATAACGACCAGAGAAAAACTGGCCGCCCAGATTGGCATTGTAGTGCCCTAAATAATCCACCATAGCGTCAAGCACCGCGCGGGGCACTTGCGCGCCCCCAGGCCCATCGAAAAATGCGACGAGTTTGCCTTCAATGATTTGCGCGAGTGCGGGAAAGTGGCCCCGAACAGCATGGGGTGAAAAACCTGCCGGTGTCATCGTTACTTCCTTGTTGCTGTGAGTACAAATACATCCATCGTGCCCGGTTTCTGGTTATCCACGGGCGTAATCGGCTCAGCGTAATGCCATAGTGTACGGTCATCAAGTGCCGCCATTTGTCCCGGTTCCAGCGGCAGGCTAAACAGCGGTGCGCTGGTTTTATGACTAAATACCTGAAAGTCACCGCCCTCAATATTATCGCGGCCAATACTGACAATGGCGATATGATCAAAGCCGTCTTGGTGAACGCCTTCTGGGGCGACTTGCACCGACTGATTATCCGCCTGAATACGAATTTGGTGGATTTCAATATCATTATCGTCACTTAATTGATACACATCGCGGAACGTGCGACACATGGCATGAAAGCCGGGCTTTTGCACGGTTTCTGATTCAATATCTTCAAATGTTCTCGCTACATCACCTTGGAACTCGTTAATGTCCGAGGTTTGCATAAACGGTCGCGGTGGTAACTTTTCGACGCCCCCATTGAAAACATGAACCACCGAGTAACGGCGAAGTCGATAGCCGCCATCAGCATGTGAAGTGCCTGGAAGATTACCAAACGAGGGTTGAAGCTGCTTGATGTGATTATCGTCCAGTTGATTGAGCTGCATGAGTAGTGAAGACGTATTCATGGCTTTCTCCTTTTATCTGTACCGACGCACGCATTGATGCCAGGGCCGTTGCCAGATACAAAATTAACAAATGCGTTACATGTTATATTTAACTAAATCCCCTGTTATTTCCAGTTTCAACCCTAGATTTGTCGACCATAAAAACATCAATCAGAATTATCCGCTATTGATAACCCTTAAGCTATTGAAAACCTCCAACCCGAAAGTTAACAAATATTAAACATCAGCATTAATCACCAACATAAAAACTATTAGCAACATTTTAAATCACCACCTCGCCACTTTTCTGTCACGAAAAGTTGCCATGAGTGATAAAACAGGATGTTATAGATAAGGTTCCGCCCTTTTGTGGCTGTGTCTATCCGTTTATCGCAACCGTCTGAACTCACAATTCGCGCTATACTGTTAAGACACGCTCTGCAGCTTGGGGCAAATAATATGGCTCGTCTTGCCATTCAGTGTTCATGTGGGCAGATGACAGGAGAGATCATTGACGCACAACAAAGCCAACGCTGTGTGTGCTTTTGCAGTGATTGTCAGACCTATGCGCAAACACTGGGCTACCACACTGAACTCGAGCCAGGCGGCGGCACAGAAGTGCTACAAATTACGCCAGCGCAGCTCCGTATTTATCGCGGCCGAGATCAATTAACCTGTTTAAGGTTGGGCGAGCGAGGCCTATACCGCTGGTATACTCGTTGTTGCCAAACGCCTATCGCCAATACGATTAATGCCGATATTCCTTTTGTTGGCGTGGTGAGTGCTTGCTATCACATTGAAGGAGATAATGAAGAAGAGATCGGCCCGGTTCGCTGGTATGTGCAAGGCCAAGATGCTCGCTCAACGCCTACAGTAAACAAGGTTCACGCACGATTTCCATTGCGCCTGATGGTTATCACTGCCGTAAAGGGCTTGTGGGCACGACTACTAGGCAAACATCGCCCCAATGTCTTTTTTGACCGTGAAGGACGTCCGCGAGGGCTTGTCCATCATGTCGGGCAATCAACACCATCACCGAGAGGAAGACAGTCCCTACCCTGACGCAGTAAGGTACAGCCGATGGAAGTGATTGGAAATACCGTGATAACGATGCTTTAACTTCATCAAAACCCCATTTACAATAGTGCGGTAAAATCAAGCAATCCCCCGAGCGAGGCGACGGCCTTCGAGGTAAGGTCGCCTCTCTTATTCACAATAACGGACAAGGGGAGGCATCCGTGAGCAACCCATCTCAACACCCAGATAGTTTCAATACCCGACGAACCCTACACGTCAATGGTGAAACCTACGACTACTACCGATTGGACGCTCTGTCTGAGACGTTCAACATTCATCGATTACCTTACTGCCTAAAAGTCCTGCTAGAAAACTTACTACGCAAAGAAGATGGTAAGAATGTTTCTGCCGATGACATTCGCACACTTTGCCAGTGGCAAGCTGATAAAGCAGGACAAGATCAGGTGAACTTCACCCCCGCTCGCGTCGTACTTCAAGACTTCACTGGCGTACCTGCCGTGGTGGATCTAGCAGCCATGCGTGCCGCGATGCGAGAGCTTAAAGGTGACCCAGCTAAAATCAACCCGCTTGGTGCGGTTGATCTTGTCATCGATCACTCAGTGATGGTCGATGATTATGGCAACCCTGATTCCTTGCAGAAAAACACTGAGATTGAGTTCGAGCGCAACAGCGAGCGCTACCAATTTTTGCGCTGGGGTCAACAAGCCTTCTCCAATTTCCGCGTCGTACCACCTGGCACTGGGATCGTACACCAAGTGAACCTCGAGTTTTTAGCACCCGGTGTATTGGTGGAAGAGCACGGCGACAACAAGTTAGCCATGCCAGACACGCTCGTGGGCACTGACTCGCACACCACCATGATTAACGGCTTGGGTGTGCTGGGTTGGGGGGTAGGCGGTATCGAAGCGGAAGCGGCGATGCTCGGCCAGCCTATTACCATGCTAATTCCTGAAGTGGTCGGTTTTGAGCTCAAAGGTGAGCTGCCTGCGTCTGCCACGGCAACAGATCTCGTACTTACCGTCACCCAAATGCTACGTGAGCGCGGCGTGGTAGGTAAATTTGTTGAGTTTTATGGCCCGGGCCTCGCTAAATTGCCGCTGGCTGACCGCGCAACCATTGCCAATATGGCGCCAGAGTATGGTGCAACCTGTGGCATCTTCCCGATTGATGAAGAAACGCTTAGCTACATGCGCCTGACAGGACGCACCGATGAGCAAATCACGCTGGTCGAAACCTACGCTAAAGCACAAGGCTTGTGGCGTGATGACGATGCACCCGTTGCTGATTATAGTGACACGCTCCATCTCGATCTGGGTGATGTGGTGCCAAGCCTGGCGGGTCCCAAACGTCCACAGGATAGAATTGCATTAACCGATGCCAAAACCCAATTCGATCAGCTGTTGGAAAAAGAACAAGCGGCGTCTAACAATGTGATTGCAAGCTTTGCCAGTGAAGGGGGTCAAACCGCAGTCGATAACCCCAGTCTTCGTGAGCAAGGGAAAGTAGAAGTCGACTACAAAGGTGAGCGATTTACGCTTGAGCACGGTGCCGTTGTGATCGCCGCGATCACCTCCTGCACCAACACGTCGAACCCGGCCGTGCTTGTCGCCGCTGGGCTAGTGGCACAAAAAGCACGCGAGCGAGGCTTAAAAACGAAGCCTTGGGTGAAAACGTCTCTCGCACCTGGATCACAGGTAGTGCCTGCGTATCTAGAAAATGTTGGCCTACTTGAGCCACTTGCCGAACTTGGCTTTAACATCGTCGGCTTTGGCTGTACCACCTGTATTGGTAACTCAGGGCCATTACCAGAGCCGATCACAGAAGCCATTCGCTCTGCTGACCTGCTCGCGACCAGCGTGCTCTCCGGTAACCGCAACTTTGAAGGCCGTATTCACCAAGATGTGAAAGCCAACTATTTGGCATCGCCCCCATTAGTGGTTGCCTATGCACTGGCAGGTAATATGAATGTGGATGTCCTTAAGGAGCCATTAGGACAAGATGAAAGCGGCAAGCCGGTCTACCTCAGAGACATCTGGCCAACGCCACAGGAAGTCGCGCAAACCATCCAATCAGCGATGACGGAGGGGCTGTACCAAGACAAATATTCGGATGTATTTGCCGGTACAGACGCTTGGCGGAAACTGCCAGTCCCTGAAGATGAGATTTACTCATGGCCTGACTCCACCTACGTTAAAAAACCAACGTACTTTGATGGCATGACCATGGCGCTCCCCGAGATGAAACCCATCAAGGGCGCACGCTGTGTGGTGAAAGTGGGCGACTCTATTACGACTGACCATATCTCACCTGCAGGGGCGATTAAACCGGATAGTCCAGCGGGCGAGTATTTGAAATCCAAAGGGGTTGAGCCGAAAGATTTCAACAGCTATGGCTCCCGCCGTGGTAACCACGAAGTCATGGTGCGCGGCACCTTTGCCAACGTGCGTTTAAAAAACCATATGGCACCAGGCACCGAGGGCGGCATGACCACCTATCTACCCACCAATGAGCAAATGAGCATCTATGAGGCGGCCCAACGCTATCAACAAGATGGCACCCCATTGGTGGTCTTGGCCGGCAAAGAGTACGGGACAGGGTCGAGCCGTGACTGGGCAGCCAAAGGCACTAACCTGCTGGGGATTAAAGCAGTCATTGCTGAAAGCTTTGAACGTATTCACCGCTCTAACTTAGTGGGCTTTGGTGTGTTGCCGTTGCAATTTAAAGACGGCGATTCCGTCGAGTCACTCGAGTTGGATGGCACGGAAACGTTCGATTTTGAGGAGATCAGCGGCGAACCCTCTACCCTCAAGGTGTGTGCGGTTCGGGATGATAAAATCATTGAGTTTGACGTCAACGTCCGCATCGACACTGCCGTCGAGTGGGATTACTACCGCCACGGCGGCATTCTCCACTATGTGCTGCGCCAACTCGCCAGCTAATACTGGCAWCGCTACCACAAAGGCCCCACGGGGCCTTTTTTATTGCTTCGCCATCATGGTTTCAAAGGCGTCGATCACCTGCTGAGTGCCAATGGTGGCCATCACATGATCGCCTTTCACCCGCGTGCTCCATGCTAATTGCTCAACGGGCTTTCCATGTTGCTGTTCAGCAAAGGTTTCATAAACACTGACCACATCCGCGAGATTGTTATAAGGGCCGGTTCGCTTCGGGTTGCTATGGCCATAA
Organism: Salinivibrio siamensis; assembly: GCF_001996005.1. GTDB lineage: Bacteria > Pseudomonadota > Gammaproteobacteria > Enterobacterales > Vibrionaceae > Salinivibrio > Salinivibrio siamensis. The sequence goes on from NZ_MUFB01000023.1 coordinate 21,326, forward strand.
AGGCCTAAGACAGGTGTGCTTTGTGTGGTCGCCATGTGCGCGGGGCCAGAGTCGGGGGCAAGCACCGCATCGGCGCGTGCGAGCACCGCGGCCAATTGCTTGAGACTTGTTTGTCCCACCAAGTTAGCCAGTGGCACGTTAGCAGCGGCAATAATACGCGCAGCCAGCGTTTTTTCACGCGCAGCCGGTGAACCACAAAGTACCACCTGATAACCTTTACCGACCGCGTAGTCGGCAAATTCAGCATAACGCTCTGGTAGCCAGTTGCGCTCATCTTTACTCGCGGCGGGACTGATCACGATAGTAGGCTTATCACCGAGTTGCGCGTTGGCAAAGGCATGATCGTCTTCAGAAAGTGGTAGTTGCCACTGCGGCGGCGTAACCGGCACGCCCAAATATTGAGTGAAGGCGAAAAAGCTATCTAACACATGGCAAGATTGGGTGTCGGGGATCCGTTTATTGGTAAACAGCCACTGTCCCTCTTTCGCTCGGTGACGATGAAACCCTACGCGATAGCGCGCGCCGATCCCCATAGTCAATAAACTGGCACGCAAAGCAAGTTGCATATGCACTAACGCATCAAACCGGCGTCCTTTCAGCTGCCGCCAGACGTGACGCATGCCTGCCAAGCCTGCTTTTTTATCAAACACCACCAGCTCCACCCCTTCCAGCCCGGCCAAAAGCTGGGCTTCGACTTTACCAACCACCCAAGTGATCTGCGTCTGCGGCCAATGACGCTGCACGGCTTGGATCGCCGCGACCGCGTGACAGACATCGCCAATCGCAGATAGGCGCAAAAAACACAGGGAGCGTGGGGCGTCAGTAAACAGAGGCATAACAAATTCCAATTAAGTTATCGCGCCGATTATGCAGTTGGCTCGGTTAAATGTAAAATGCCACCCTATCGATCAAATTGTTACGAGAATGTATTTATGGGCGCTAATACATCCCCCTCAGAAAAGCCGCGAGGGCTGATACGTATCATTAAAGCCACTGGCTATTCTTGGGCTGGATTAAAAGCGGCATATCACCATGAAGCGGCGATCCGTCAAGAAGTTGTATTATTGGCAACGGCGTTAGCCGTATTACTTTGGCTGCAATTACCGTTGACTGATTCTCTGATAATGTTCAGTGTCATTGTGTTAGTCATCATCGTCGAGCTGCTTAACTCCGCCATTGAAGCCGTGGTCGACAGAGTGGGTGAAGAGCGCCATGAGCTCAGCGGCAGAGCAAAGGACATCGGCTCTGCGGCGGTGTTTGTCAGTTTGCTTTTAGCAGGTGTAATCTGGATTACCACCTTATGGAATCACTTTGGCGCCCCACTTATTCAATGACACATGTCGCCATACAACCCGGCAACGCGTCCATTATGTTGCCGATTGATTAACTTAACTGTGATGAGAAATCATGTCTTTTAAATCGCGACTTCAAACACACAGCTGGTTCATCGCCATTAACGCCCTGGTGTTAATGGCAATAGCCAGCCGCTACTTTGCGTTTCTACCTAGCTTTCCCACTGAGCCACTTGGCATCACCTTTATCGTGGTCAGTACCTTTAGCCAAATGGCCTTACTTGCCGCCATTGTTGGCTTAGTAACACTGCCACTGCTCTTGCTGCCCACCAAGGTGCGCCAACCGTTGCTCGCCTTGATTGCGTCGGTGGGTGTGATCACGCTTTTCATCGATACCATCGTGTTTGCCCAGTACCGATTCCATATTAATGCCATGGTGCTAGATTTGATCCTCGCCGGGCAGATTGTCAGCTTCCCGCTCATTACTTGGCTGATGGTCATCGGTGGCGTGATGGCCTGCCTCGCCGCGCAATGGGCACTTCTGGCTGCGTTGTCGCGGACACGGTTTTCTTCCCAGCACAAAGTCGGCAAAAAATTTGCTCTGCTCACGTTTCTTACCTTGCTTGCCACCCACGGGATTCATATTTGGGCCGCTGCCTACGCGTACCAACCCGTGACAACGGTGAAACGTTATTTGCCACTTTTCTATCCAGCCACCGCCAACAGTATGATGCGCAAAAACGGCTGGATTGATGAACAAGCTCTAGCGCGCCAAAAGGCGATGGATGTAGATCGCGAAGCCGACCTGAACTATCCCCTTTCGCCGCTGAGCACGACCGACGTTACACAGCCAGTGAATATCATGTTTTTGGTGGTTGATTCATGGCGCGCGGATACCTTCAACGCCGACAACACCCCTAACCTTTGGGCGTTGGCACAAAATGGCCGTACCTATTCACATCACCTTGCGACCGGGAACGCCACCCGTACCGGCATTTTTGGCCTGTTTTATGGCATGCCTGGCACCTATTGGCACAGCTTTCTTGCCAATCAGCAATCACCGGTACTGATAGACCGCCTGCAGGCGCTCGATTATCAACTGGGTATTTTTACCGCCGCGCAATTGGAAAAGCCGGAATTCAACCAAACCGTGTTTGCCAATGTGTCCGATTTACGTAACGGCTCTGAGAGGGACTCTCCCGCCGAGCTAGACGCAGATCTCACTCAAGATTGGATCCGCTGGCACCAAAAGCGTGATCCCAATCGTCCCACCTTCTCGTTTTTGTTTTACGATGCCCCCCATGGCTATGATTTTCCTGCGGACTTTACCCCCAAGTATCAGCCGATGCTGGACGAAATTAACTATCTCAAGCTAAATAACGAGACAGACCCGACACCGTTTTTCAATCGCTACAAGACCAGCGTGCGCTACGTGGATAGTTTGGTGGCCAAGGTCATTGAGGAGCTAAAACAAAGCGGAGAGTTCGACAATACTCTGCTGGTTCTCACTGGCGATCACGGCCAAGAAATGAATGACAACCAACTGAATTTTTGGGGACATAACAGTAACTTTACTGACCCACAAATTCACGTGCCTTTCGCAATGATAGGCCCCGGCATCGAGGCAAAACAGGTCGATACCGGCAAACAACTCACCAGCCACCAAGATGTTGCGCCTACCCTAATGAAGCATTATTTAGGTGTAACGTCCGATCCGGCCAGCTACGCGATTGGTCATGACTTACTTGCGCCAAATCCCGGCCAAGATTGGGTGTTATCGTCAAACTACAGCGGCTATGCGTTAGTGACCGACGACACTATTTTAGAAGTGGGTGCAGGAGGGCAATATCAATACATGGATAACACCAACCGACCCATAGAAAACGCGTCACCTGACTTTGCGCAAATGGAAAAAGCCCTCGAGCAAATCAGCCGTTTCCGCTAGTCCGTCGCTTGCACGTTAAAGCCTATCCGTTTATGAGCCTCTGTCTTCCAGAGGCTCATCTATCCATTTTCTGCAGGCTACATCCAGTCAAAAAACTGCACAAACTCCTGCCATTGCGCCGATGCATCCGCCAGCCGCGCTGGATAAAAGCGCACGGCCTGACCGGGTGGCGTTTGCGCCAACATGCTCAAGCTGACACGGGCTAAACAGCCAAGCTTAGGATAACCACCGAGTGTTTGCCGATCGTTGAGCAACACAATCGGCTGACCATCCGGGGGCACTTGCACGGCCCCGAGCGCAATGCCTTCGGAAACAATACCCGGTTGCTTGCTCACGACGCTCGGTCCATTGAGCCGCACGCCCATACGATCACTGTGCTGATCGACTGTATATTCGCCCTCAAAAAACGCCGTTAGCGCCTCGGAGCTGAAGCTATCAAATTGATACCCCGGCACAAGCGCCAGTGGGGTCAGGGCATTGTAGTCAGGAATAAAACGTGTCGGCACACCACGCACCCTCGGCAACAGCGCATGCGGTCGGCAAGGCAACACCTCTCCTTTCGCGAGTGCCATGCCTCCCGACTGTTCACCTAATCCGGAATGCAGGCCGCCGAGTTGATTGCGCATCACCGTCGCGGCACTGCCAAATGCGCCATCTACCGCCAATCCGCCACGCACCGCGAGATAGGCGCGCAAGCCACAGCGAGCGTAGCGTAAACGCAGTTCATCACCCGTATTTAGCGTTAACGTCTGCCACATACCCACGCGCTGACCATTGATACAAGGTTGCATGTCTGCACCGGTGATAGCGATCGAAATGGCATGGTCAGCACGAAAACGTGCCTGACCCATGGTTATCTCGACAAGCGGTGTATTGGCGGGGTTATCGAGTAAATAATTCGCCCAAGCAAAAGCGTGGCAATCGACCGGCCCGCCTTGGCTTAAGCCAAGCTGGCCCACCCCATAGCGCCCTGTGTCTTGCACCAAGCTCAATACGCCGGGGTCAAGCACCGTTAATCCTGCCACCATTGACCTCCTGCCGCGCGGTAATCAGACTCTGGCATTGGCTCAAAACGGACGGTATCACCTACATCAAACGGCATCATGGGCGATTGACGGGGATTGAATAGCACCTTGGGACAGTTACCAATAATTTGCCAGCCTGCGGGCGACGCCGCCGGATACACCGCGGTTTGCTGTTGTGCAATGCCCACACTGCCGGCGGGGATCTGATGGCGAGGCGTGGTATGCCGCGGCATGGCTATCGTCTCATCCACCGACGCAAGAAAGGCAAAGCCGGGCGCGAAACCAATCGCACAGACGGTGTAAGTTCGTTGGCTGTGTCGCGCAATCACCTCTTGCTCACTCACGCCGGCAAACTCGGCGACCGCAGCCAGATCGGGCCCAACCGAAGGGTGATAATACACCGGCAATATCACGTGTTTTCCGCCCACGGCGTCGTCGGTGACTCGCAGTGATTCGCCTTGGTTCATCACCCACGTTTTCAACCTGTCTGGTGACAGTAAGCGAACATTCACTTCCACCAGAACACTGGTGTAGGCAGGAATTAATTCAACCACACCACGGCCAAAGTGTTGGCGGATTCGCTCACACAGCGCAGATAACTGTGGAACTAAGGCAAGATCGATCTTATTGCCCAACCGGATCATTACCGTGGTTTCACTGACCTGCTCAACCTTGAGTGTCATGGTGTTAAGGCCTTTCTGAGTTGTTTTATCGCCTCGACCGATTGTGGATTATCTCCATGCACACACACCGTATCCGGCGATAGGGTGAGCGTTTGCCCCTCAAGGGTTGTCACCGTGCCATGTTGAGATAGCTGCAACACTTGCGCAATCATCGCGTTAGCGTCATCTAACACCGCGCCCGGTTGACCGCGCGGCGCTAATTGCCCTGACGCCAGATAGGCTCTATCAGCAAAGGCCTCAAAAATCAGCGGCACACCGGCTTGTTGGGCAAGCTGGCGATGCTGACGGTTATCAGGCAGTGCCAGCACCATTAATGGTGTATTGGGCAGCGTGTCAGCCACCGCAACCAATACCGCTTTAAAGCAATCATTGTCCACCATCATGGTGTTATACAGCGCACCATGGGGCTTCACATAATCAAGGCTCGCATTAAATCGCGCACAGATCCCTTGTAACGCGCCAATTTGATAGCGAACGAGATGACTAATTTGTGCAGGGGTATGATCAATATGACGGCGGCCAAAGCCCTGCTTATCGGCGTAGCCGGGATGAGCACCAATACTCACATTGTGCTTCACTGCGAGTGCTACCGTGGCCGCCATTACATCAGGATCAGAGGCATGAAAGCCACACGCAATATTGGCCATATCAATCCACGGCATTAGCGCGCTATCCATTCCCATCGTCCACGCACCAAAGCTTTCACCCATGTCTGCGTTTAGTTTCATCACTCCCTCGATTTCACTGACTTTGCTTTACCTTACGGCTTTTTAAGCCGCGGATAAACCAACAAAATAGTCAGGATGTGAGTCTTGTGTCGCGCTTGCCGGGCGTTGACGGTAAAAAACATGCTGACCGATATCTTGACCACCCTGATATCACCCATTCGAGAACGGCGAAAAGCACTAATGAACGCCCCTGATTACTTGTATAGTGTCCTAAAAGATGGACAAAAAAAGGCGCGTATACAGACAGACCAAACATGCCAGAACGTTAAGCGTGCGTTGGGGCTGCTTGTGGGATAAAGAGGTAAGAGGGGTGAGTGAAAAATGGCTTATACTTACTAGTGATGAATCAGATAGTTATCGCAATCTCTTGTACATAATGAGTTAGACAGATGTAAAAGATTGCAGAATGTTTCCCAATCCACATCAAATAAAAGGGCTTTTTGCGCGGCAAACGGAAAAAATGTCTTCCATACTTTAGCGAATTCGAAACCATAATTAACACAAGGTATCCGGTATGTTGAAGTTAATGCTGCGCGGAAAGCTCTTAGTGCTTGCCATCGTACCCTTGGTATTATCCATTCTCGTTACGTTGTTTATCAYTACCTATTACGAGCGAGAGCTGGTCGAAGAGAACATTGCCACTTTTCGAACCAAATTAATTGATGAGCGAAAAATGCAGCTTCGCGAAGCCACAGAAATTGCCGCGACTGTAGTAAAAAACGCACAGCAAGCGGGCGGYGATGCCACACAAAATGTTAAAGATGCACTTCGCGAAGTGACCTTTGGTAAGGCAGGCTACTTTTACATCTACGATAAACAAGGCAACAACGTATTCCATGCCTTAAAGCCAGAGCTTGAAGGCCGGTCCTTGATCAATCTTACTGATCCCAAGGGCAACAAAATTATTGTAGGCCTGCTCGAAGCGGCGCGAAGCGGTGATGGCACCTTCACCTACCTCTATCAAAAGCCGGGTACCGATGAACTGATCGAAAAAATTGGCTATGCCGATATGGTCAATAACGGCCAATGGATGTTAGGTACTGGGGCATACATTGACGATATTGAAGCACGCGTTACCGATTTCCGTGAAAATGCAGAAGAGGCTTTAGCGGCACAAACCGCTCGAATGATCATTGCAGGTATCATTATTCTGATTGTTACCTTTGTCGCGGTTGCCTTTGTTGCCCAACGGATGTCAACGCCGGTGAAAGACATGCTGGACAACCTCAATGATATTGCCGACGGTGATGGCGACCTGACCCAGCGCCTGAAAATTAAAGGCAGTGACGAAATTGCTCAGCTTGGGGATGCATTCAACCGCTTTATCGATAAGCTGCAAAACACCATCCGCAGCGTGGTAGATGTCACGGAAAAAGTGAGTCACACCGCACGTACGATTGACGAGCAAACCCAGATGGTTGCCACGCAATTACAGACTCACGATAACGAGACCGAGCAAGTGGTCACTGCTGTTACCCAGATGAGCTCAGCCGCGCAAGAGGTGTCACAGAACGCCACCCAAGTGGCTGATGCCACTAGTGCAGCTACTGACGACGCGCGTCACGCCCAAGAGAAAGTTCAGTTCTCGATCACCTCGATGCAAGCGCTGGTCGAGCAAATGAATACCTCGAGCACACATGTGGATTCGCTGAATGAGCAGTCCCATAAAATTACTGGCGTGCTTTCTGTGATTGGCGATATTGCTGAACAAACTAACTTGCTGGCACTTAACGCTGCCATTGAGGCCGCGCGTGCAGGCGAACAAGGTCGCGGGTTTGCGGTGGTCGCTGATGAGGTGAGAACCCTCGCAAGCCGCACGCAAAAGAGCACCCACGAAATTCGCGAAATGCTGGATGAACTTCAGTCATACGTCAATCAAGCTGTAGATGGGATGAAGCAAAGTAACGATACCTGCCAGCAAACCTCGGAGGCATCCAACGAAATTGGTAGCGGCATTGATTCGGTAAGTAATGCAATCACACAAATCAATGACATGACCAGCTATATTGCCTCGGCTGCCTCGGAGCAAACCACGGTGACAGAGGACATTCACCGTAATCTGGTATCGATTCGCGACATTGTGAGCCAGCTACTCAACGCCAGTAATGACTCGGCACAAGCGGCGACTGACTTAAACCAGACAGGCGAAGAGCTCAAACGTCTGGTGAGCCAATTTAAAGTCTAACCAGCAACAACAGACCAAAAGGCGCTAATCACTAGCGCCTTTTTCTATTCCGCCCGCCGGCTTATCTTTCTACTTCTGGCAGCGCGCGTGCCATCAATGCCCCCAGCAAGCCAAGCGCCGATAACACCGCAATCACCACCATTAACCCCCACTGGCTCAACCATGCCGTGACGCCGCCCATGAATAAGAGCATGAAGCCAATCAACGTATTGCTGACCGAGACATAATCGGTGCGCTGATTGCCCTCAGCCATATTCACGATGTAGGTTTTACGCCCAAGCCGCACACCCTCGTGAGCAATGGTCAGGACAAAATAGACGCCAGGTAGTACCCACGCCAAAGAAAACAGCGCGGGATACCAATGACTGATACTCACGACCACCAGCCCCAGTAACGCCGTCACCACGGCAGCCATTATCATCACTTGGCGACTAGATCGATCGGCAAATAGCCCCCAAAAAGGAGCCGACAACAAACTTGCGATACCGCTAATGGCGACAAAGCTTGCGGTGGTGATCGCCAGCGCTTGGCTATGCTGACTGGCTAACAGCACATAATAGGGCGCGGATAGGGCCGAACAGAGTAACAGTGAACGGGTGATCACAAAGTGGCGTAGACGTCTATCATCCACCAACAAGCGCAGTTTAGAAAGCGCATGCGTGAGCGCATTGGCACCGCCTTCTGTGGCCCCTTCGTATTCATCAACTTGGCTGTAAAACGCTGCGGCAATCCACCAAAGCACTGCGCCGAACGCCAATAGCGCGCAATAGACCCACACATGCTGTTGATCCGAGACGCTGAACAATCCGACACCGGCGGCAATCGTCACCGCCCCCGCCAAGCTTGACGACCACCCGTTCAGGCGCCCTCGTTGCGGCTTAGGGATGGTTTTCCCTAACACATCTTTCGAGGCGACCGAGCACAAGCCTCGCGCCAAACTAAATACCACCAGCAAGCCGATAATGCTCCAGCCGGCTACTTGACCGGTTAAAAGCAACGCTGCGATCGCCATGGCTAGGATACACGCCCCTTGAATGACAGAGCCCGCCACCCATGCCCACTTACGTACCGCAAATTGGCGGACATAACCGGCGATACCCAACTGAGGCACTAACGAGCCCGCCTCTCGTATTGGCACTAATAAGCCAATTAACGCCAAGGGAGCACCAACCGCGGTGAGAAGCGCTGGCAAGACAATTTTCGGGTTAGATACCGCGTCGCCAATTTTGGTGAGTCCTTGGCTAACGATGATGCGGAAAAAATTGCCTGGAACCTCACGGCACGCACTGCCATCAATGTCTTTACAGGCACGCGCATCTTCTTCATTAAAAAGCTTTTGGTGTAAGTCATCCGCTAGTTTGTGCACACTTTCTCCCAGTCTTTTCTTTTTGTTTTTATTCTGCCCTTATTGGCAAGGCACGGCAAAATCAACGTGATAATGTTCATCATGGCGAACCCAAGACCGCCGCGTTGAAAACCGAATATGTTGCTTTAAATACTGCCCATACGGGGTATCGTACAGTGCCGGCTGAAGAGTTGGATCAAAGATAACACGCCAAAGATCATAGCCACGACGCGTCGCTTCTCGGTGTAACGCCACTATGTGTGCGGCCATGGCGGTGTAATCAATGTGCTTGTCTTGGTATTGACCATTCCCATCAAACTCAATGCTGTAGCCAAATTTATTGAGTAGATGAGTCGGCAGATGAACCGATCGCCCCTCGGCATCGACGACCGGTGTCATAAAATCAACCGATAAGCCATTTCTATGGGTTTTATGCGGTTTGAACTGACCACCTGACTCAAAGCCCGTTTCAGCATATTGATATACTTTGTCTGGCTGCTCCGCCTCCAAAGACTGATACGATGCCACGATGATGTCACGCACTGCGGAGTGAACATAGGTTCGCCCCGCCCAACGCGCAATCAAGCTGTAGCCTATGAAATTCACCCCGTCACTGGGCAACTGTACCCCATTGGCTAAATGACCATTCGACGTAGTGCCATGACAGGTACTTTGCTGCGCAGTGCCCGCCAATGGAAACAACAAACAAAAAACGGAAAGAATGAACGATAGGTACCGGCGATTAATTAGCATGGTTTGCCTGCCAGCTGGGCTTCGATATCGCGTATAAGACATGCGTTGCGAGCGGATGATCTGCTGCCAAATGAGGATGCAAAAAGGTAAAGGGAGCAGCCGGCGTCATCCCGAGTTTTTTCATCACCGCTTGTGAGGGCAGGTTACTCTCGGTGGTAAACGCATAAATCGCCGGAAGCTCAACGTCCTCAAAGCCGATGGCGAGTGCTTTTTGTGCCGCTTCAGTGGCATAGCCTTTTCCCCAATGTGGCGACGCTAAACGCCAGCCAATTTCAACAAACGGCTGATGGCCGAAATCGAAGGTGGGACGGTTTAACCCCACAAAGCCAATGAATTCCCGTGTTTCAGTCAGTTCTACCGCCCAAAATCCGAACCCATTATCCGCCAGTTTGGATTGAATATGCGCCGCCATTGCATCGCTTTGTGCGCGTGAAAGCACACTGGGAAAATAGCGCATGACATCGGGGTCTTGATTGAGTGCCGCAAAAGGGGTCAAATCGGACACTTGCCATGGGCGTAGCGTCAATCGCTTCGTTGAGTACATCACCAATACCATCCCTCGTTAACGATCACACTGAACACCGCCGAGCCAGTTACTGTAAGTCTTTATGACGCAAGCGCGTGAGCCAATATTCACGATAGCGAAAATAGCAATAGGTCGAGGCGAACAAGAAAAACAAATACGAAAGCGAAAAGACCAAAGGCGAGGTGATCAACGCATGTTTTAACCCGAGCAATACACCCGCCGCTGTGACGGCAATCTTAGCGACCACCCCGAGCAACAACAAAAATAACGCAAACTGGGGGTAATGACTGCTACGAAACGTGATCCAATAGCAAGCACCCACCGCTGTACTGGCGACGCCTAGCCCAAGAAGATAAGAATGGAAGTGCTCACCCGCCAACAAACCACCAAGAATGCTAAGCACGATAATCACAATAAACGTCATGAGTTCCCACCTTTTTTCTCAGTATGGCACTGACGCAAACCGCCAAGGAGACGCCTATTAAGAGAGTACGATCTTGCTCGCAGGCTCTATGCACGCGGTTGAAATTGACGGCTGAACGTTTGCTGTCAAAGCACCATAGCGGTGATTAAGCGCGTCGACAGTGACGATTTGCCCTTGCCGGCGAATACTCACTTTAGTGCCCAAGTCCACGCCCGTGAAACGCATCTGCTCATCGCCGCCACTCAAAAAGTGGAAACGGTCAATCGCCAAATCAACGAGCCGAAAGTCTCGGCGACGACAGCTCAATCGCGCCACCCAGCTTTTCGCCGATAAGACTTGCGTGGGAGACAAGGCGCGCACTGCAAACTGCCAGCCTTCACTCTCACCATAAAAATCCATCGGAAAATGCCGCTTAAATTTCTTCTTATCGTAGTAAGATTTCATTACATTGTTGTCATTTTGTTCGCCATTGACTGGCACACTAGTCTACACAACTATGATGCCGTATATGCTTTCTCTTGCCCAATAAAATTTACGTGTCAAACAGCAGCTACCTGAACGAATTACAGACAATGATAAACCTACCGCAATCAAGCGTATACATATGCGCTATCCTTAACAGAGGTGGCCAATGGAGAGGACCCTTCCCTACATGTGTAGAAGACTGATTTTGTGGTGTGTTGTTTCTATATACATGATGTTCAGTACGCACATTCATGCTGAACAGGCTCAGCCCCGTGTGCTATTTATTAATCCCGGTTATGCAACGGAAAGCTTCTGGCAGGACGTAGATGAATATGCCAATAGCGCTGCCTCAGCATTAAATATTGACCTAACGATTCGCCACGCCGATCGCAATCATTTTGCCGTGCGTCAAATACTCGCCGCAACGTTGAGTAAACCGACCCACCCTGATTACATTATCATCGTGAATGAAAAGCTGGCGGCCAAAAACCTACTTCCTATACTGAGAAAGTATCCTATTTATGTACAACTGATCTTGAATGATGTCGATCAGCAGACCAAAACCAAGCTCTTCCAAGACCCACATTGGCAACAATACTTACTGCCGAGCATTATTCCCAACAATCATTCGATAGGCTATGCGATCGCCGAAGCCATGGTACAAGCAGGCGATAATGCGCCCGGCGAAGCCGTCATGATTTCAGGTGATCTTACCACCCCCGCATCCGTCCAACGCGAAGCGGGCGGCAAGCGCTTTTTCGTTGAACGCTCAGACATTACCTTACATCAAGTTGTTCATGGTCAGTGGAATGAGTCCATCAGCCAAGAGCAAATGCATACCTTGTTGCAACGCTACCCAAATGTGCGCTACGTGTGGACGGCCAACGATCATATGGCGTTTGGCGCGATGAAAGCCGCGCGGCAAGCAGGAAAAACGCCCGGCGATGACATCTATTTTGCCACGGTCAATACCTCCGAGCGCGTGCTCTCTTTGCGAGAAAAAGGCGACATTTCAGCCCTTGGGGGCGGGCACTTTAAAGCCGCTGGCCTTGCATTGAGCCGCATTTACGCTCACGATAAAGGTTGGCCGTTACCACCGCAATGCGCTGGACAGTTGTTTCACTTAATTGAACCTGGCTCCGCTTTTTTCGTACAGTTGCGCGAGCAGGCGTGGGATCAAATCTCGTTTTTGAACATGGCGAAAGGGATTGAAAGCCATTGTCATTCAACCACAACTCAAATGGATAACTAAGTGATAAAACGCGATGTAAACTTACGCGGTCTGCAAGCGCGCGTCGCTTTCGTTGTGCTCGCGATTAGCTTACTGTTTGCGGTAGGGAGTACACTGACGCAGATGTACATCAACTACCAGCGCACACTGGCTACGACCACACAACTGGTAGAGAGCCGGAGCCATAACTCGGCTCGCGTGATTAGCCATGCATTGTGGGTCGTTGATTTAGAGCTTGTGCGCCGCAGTGTAAAGGGATTGTCGATGATCCCTACCATTTGTCGCGTCGAGGTAAAAGGTTTTGATGGCACACACATCACTGAAGTCAATAATACCAGTGAGGACTGTGACGCCAATCATCAGTCATTGTTGAGCGTTCAAGGTAACAATATTGGCACCCTGAACATTGTGCTCGATCGCAGTGCGATTAAACGCGATGCCTTCACAGGCGCCGTGCCTGTCGCTGCCGTCCATTTTACTGAAACCTTTATCATCACTCTGCTGATTTTGTGGGTTATCCATCGGCTGTGCTCGCGCCCACTCCAACAGCTGTCAAATACGCTCGATTACTACCAAACCGACAAGGCCAACCAAACGAGTGTGCCGCTCTCGTTGATTCAACGTAATGACGAAATAGGTAAAGTGTCTCGCTCAATCAATGCGATGCAATCGCGTATCAGAGACGACTTTCTACAAAAACGCGTGACAGAGCGTGAACTTCGTCAACATCAAACTTTATTGAAAGAGCAAGTCGAGCAACGCACCAAAGCACTCAATTGGCAATCAAACGCTAGCTCTCTACTGGCCGATATTTCAATTCAATTTTTACGTGCAGACTCGCAATATATTACTGAAGACGTGAAGAAAATTTTTCCCGATATGGCGTCATTACTCGGCGTTGAGGCGATTGGCTGGTATGCCTTTGACGCATTCCGCGCTGAACGTCGTTGTTACTGGCCACAAGAGATTGATTTTGCCCCCCAGACCGTCGATTTAAGCGATATGCACATGATAAAACGGTGGCTGGCTGATACCGACGCACTGGTCGTTCCCCATGTCGGCCAGCTCGGCGATAATGCAATTAACGAGCGCTCTTGGTTGCGCCAACGGCATATTTTATCGTTTGCCGCTTTTCCGCTAACCGACGGTAGAAAAAGCTTTGGTATGATTACAGTGGCAAATCGCCGTCTACCCTTCATCTGGGATAACAATAAGACATTGCTTTTAAAACGTTTCGCGACCGCCATCAGTGAAGTGATGATCCGTGAACGAAACCATTACGCCATGGAAGAGCTACAAGAAGAGCTGATTGTCGCCAATGAAAAGTTAAAAGTACAAGCAGAAACCGATGACCTCACCCGGTTAAGTAATCGAAGACCGTTTAAACGTGAGCTCAAAAACCATATCCAACATGGCATCGCCAGCCGGTTACCTGTCGCCGTCATGATGATCGATGTCGATCATTTTAAAGCGTATAACGATGAATACGGTCACCTCAAAGGCGATGACGTTCTCACCCAAATCGCGCGCGTGCTGCTTACACAAACGGAACGCTTTCATGGTTCCGTGGCACGCTTTGGGGGCGAGGAGTTTGCGATCACGCTTTCAACGCGCTATGCCTCGAAGTTAACTCAGCTGGCCGAAACCATTCGCGCTGAAATTGCCAAGCTTGATATCGAGCACAAGAAAAACCCAGATGGTGACAAAATCACTGTCAGTATCGGTGGCATTATTACGCTCCCAACTCGCGAAACCACGGACTCATACCTACTCGAAATGGCTGATCAGCGTCTATATCAAGCCAAAGAAGAAGGCCGTGATCGCACCAAAATATTAGATCAAACCAGAGAAAAATAGCGAGCTTGCTCACGCCCTCCTCTCAATCCCACGGGTGAGTCATGACAGTCCGATGACGGTATGCTACAACCCTCGTAAGCGATATGTTGACCACCCGCCAAGCGGGTGTCTCGCCTCGTTATCCGGATAATAAAAATGTCACCGACTCAAGAAGCAGCGCTTCAGACGCTGTCGACGCAGAAAAGGAAGCCCTATGAAAGTCGTCTTTGTCCGTCACGGAAAAACCGATTACTCTTTGGCCGATGCTCGCCAAATGAGCCAACTGGAAAAAGACTATGCACCACTCCAACGTGCATGTATTCCCGCTATTCAATCGCTAGCCGATCACCCGAGTTTACAACACGCAGACATCATCCTCTCTTCGCCCTACACACGTGCCTTACAAACAGCAGAAATCCTCAACCGGCAATTGCAAAAAGAACTGTTTGTCGAGCATGACCTCCGCGAGTGGCAAGCGGATATCAAAGGGAGCTATATTCCTCTTTCTGAGCGCGATCGACGCTGGATTGAGTATCGAGAACTGTTTGCCAATGGAAATGAAGTGACCAATGCAGGTTATGAGTCCGCGACCGCGTTATATCGCCGAGTGACATCTGTGCTCGACACCTATCAAGACTACAATACGATTGCGGTTATCGCGCATTTTAATGTGATTGAGAGCTTAGTGGGTTATCGTGAGCAAGGGATTGAATATGGAGAAGTGATTGAGGTCGACTACCAACCCAATCTCTAACTTCTCCCCCTTAGCGGGCGAGGCTTTAGCGCTAAAACGGTAAAAATCGCATACCTCGATGCAATGACTTTACCGAAAGTTATAAAAGGGACGCACTAGGCGTCCCTTCTCGTCTTACTGCGATTCTACCAGAGCCTTTACTCTATCAACCCATTATTCTTAATCACGTTTTGATACCAGTAAAAGCTCTTTTTACGATGGCGAGAAAAGTCGCCACTGCCATCATCATGACGGTCAACGTAGATGAAACCATAGCGTTTGCGGTATTCGCCCGTGGTAAAGGACACACAATCGAGACAGCCCCATGGCGTATAGCCAATCACCTCAACGCCATCTTGCCAAATGGCATCCGCGAGCGCCTCAATATGTTGTGATAAATAGCTGATTCGGTAATCATCATTGATTCCCCCTGAGGTTTCACGCTTATCTGTCGCGCCAAGCCCATTCTCCACCACAAAAATCGGTTTTTCGTAACGCTCATACAGCTCAGAAAGCGCAAAGCGTAGACCTTTGGGATCAATTTGCCAGCCCCAGTCCGAAGCGGGTAGATGCGGATTCAATCGGCTTGCACTGAATAAAGCATTTTCATCTTCTTCTGGCGGGTTGGCATCTACGATATTCGTCATGTAGTAACTGATCGCCAAAAAGTCTGCACAGCCGTTTTTAAGAATCGTTGCATCCTCTTGATGCATGTTGACCTCGATCCCTTTGCTGGCCCATTGCGGCCAAATATAGTGTGGGTAGTGGCCTCGCAACTGCACATCGCTGCATAAATATTTGTCACGCATCGCTTGCTGTGACGCCAACATATCATCAGGGTGACAACTCGCCGGATACAACGGCATCATGTGGATCATGCTACCTATTTTAAAATCCGGATTAATCACATGCCCTAGAGACACCACTTTGGCGCTGGCGACGAATTGATGATGTAGCACTTGATAGAGTCTCTGTTCGGGATGATCGTGCTCGGTAAAAACCACACCTGAATTACAATAGCCAAATAGCGGATAGTCCCAGTTGAGCTGGTTGTTGATCTCGTTAAAGGTAATCCAATAGGAGACTTTGTCGCGATAGCGAGTCATTACGGTCTCGCAAAACCGCACGAAAAACTCAATCACATCTCGATGAGCCCAGCCCCCATAATGGGTGACAAGGTGCTGGGGCATCTCAAAATGAGAAAGCGTAATGACAGGTTCAATCCCTTTCTCTAATAGGTAGTCAATAAGGTCATCATAAAAGGCAAGGCCCGCTTCATTCGGCGTGAGCTCATCACCAAGAGGAAATATTCTCGACCACGCGATAGACGTGCGAAAACACTTAAAACCCATCTCCGCAAAGAGATCAATGTCTTCACGGTAGCGATGATAAAAGTCCACAGCATCATGGTTCGGATAGGCTTCATGTTCTTCAACACGCTGGGTAATTTTGCGCGGTGTACCATGGGCACCTTTGGTCAGCACATCCACAATGCTGACGCCTTTACCGTCGCAATCCCATCCTCCCTCAACTTGGTGAGCCGCCACCGCGCCACCCCATAAAAAGTGCTTAGGAAATACCGTTTTCATTGTTCACCTCTTTGTATCGTCTTCCGCTAGGCTAACGATTTCCACGCAGCTGAAGTGTGAACTGACTCGAAAAAGAATAGAGTCTCCACTGTCACATTAGCGTCAAAATGAATAAAAAAACAAATATAACGAAAATTTATGCTATTAACCTATCGAGTGGTTAGTGCTAAGCTGTCTGAATAGACAAATCCTTGCGATTATTCTTCACTTATCAGGAGCTTTCATGAGTCGGTTTAGTAACGTTGCCATTGTTGGTGGCACCCACGGTAACGAATTTAGCGGTATTTACGCACTAAAACAGTGGCAATCTAACCCTGCGATCACAGCCCGCGATAGTTTTTCCACCGAACATATATTCGCGAATCCTTCTGCTTATAGCGCCAACAAACGCTATGTAGACTGCGACCTTAACCGCCAATTCGATCCTAAACTGCTGGCTGATTACAGCTTGGCAAACTACGAGGAAAGCCGCGCGAAAGCCCTAAATCAACAATTAGGACCCAAAGGGGATCCACGCGTCGATTTCATTATCGACCTGCATAACACCACCAGCAACATGGGACCCACTCTGATCCTATTGACATTAGACACCTTCAATAAACAGCTGGCCGCTTACGTTAGTGAGCGTATGCCCGATGCGGTTATTCTAGTCGAAGATCATATTGAACCTATTCAGCATGCCTTTTTATGCTCGGTTGGCAAGCAAGGTGTTATTGTTGAAGTCGGCCCGCAGCCCCAATCTGTGCTGCGTCATGATGTGATGGAATCGATGCAAGAAATGACGACACACATTTTAGACTTCGTGCATCTGTTTAATATTGACAAGGTGCCAGCGCTGCCTAAAAGCGTCACCGCGTACCGTTACAAGGAGACACTACATTTACCGCAGAATGAGCGTGGGGAGCGTATTGGTATGGTGCACCAACACGTTCAAGACAAGGACTTTCAGCCGATAAAGCCCGGTGACCCACTGTTTATGTGTTTTGATGGCAGTGAGTTAACATGGCAAGGCGACTACACGGCCTATCCGCACTTCATTAATGAAGCAGCGTATTACGACAACAATATTGCAATGTCGATGGCCAACGTATTTACCTTCACGGTATAACCTGTCTCACACCTGACACGCTCAGTAAGCGCGAGCTGCTGGGATTTGTACTACGCTTAGGCTAAGCCAAATAGACGTACAGAGCCCAGCAGTGAATCAGCCCATTGACCAGTACAAACATATTGTCACATTACTGCCCTCGCTTTTTCGCCATCTCGATACGGCGGTTGTTATTGCTGACACAAATCGCTGTATACAACTATTAAACCCCGTAGCAGAAGCCCTATTTGGTTGCAGTCTGGCTGATGTAAAAGGCGCTAGCACGCGCATCCTTTATGCCGAACACGAAGACTTTACCGCAACGGGCAAAGATCGTTTTAACCCACACTCAGTTCACGCGTACTACGATGCTTATGTGGTGAGATATAAGACCGCCGATGGCCATGTATTTTTGGGGGAAACACATGGTGGGCCAGTGTGCGATGAGCAACAAGTTGTCACCATGTATGTGGCTTTTATTCAAGACATTAGCACCCGAGTGGAAGTAGAATCCGCGCTCAACCAGCTCCACTCAATCACATCAGCACGCAATTTAGATTTTTGCCGGCGCGTAGAGCGCATTCTCTCACTCGGTTGTAAACACTTTAATTTGCCTATTGGTATACTCAGCCAAATCCATGGTCAGCGTTATACCGTTCAATACGCGCAGCATCCCGATGACGCCCTACAGCCTGGGCAAGTATTTGACTTGAATGAAACTTACTGTTGTCACGTCTATGAAGCCAACGAGGCACAAGGTTTCCACCATGTTTCGCAAAGCGATATCAAAGCCCACCCCTGCTACGAGCATTTCGGCCTCGAGGCGTATATCGGTGCCCCCATTTTTATTGATGGCGAACGCTATGGCACGTTAAATTTTTCAAGCCCAGAACCCACTCGCCCCTTTATTTCGCAAGACTATGAACTGGTACGACTCTTTGCCGAATGGGTCGGCCACGAGCTGGCGCGTCTACGAGATTGGGAAGCACTCGAACAAGCGCAACAATTGCTCGAAATACAAGCGAATACTGACTCATTAACGCAGCTTTATAATCGCCATTACCTCAGCAACGCTCTCGCTCAAGAGCTGGCACGCTGCGAACGGTACAACAACCCCTTGACGCTGGCGATTGTTGATTTCGATAATTTCAAGCTTCTAAATGACACTTATGGTCATCGGGCAGGCGATATCGCGCTACAGCGCTTTGGGAATATTGTGCGGGAAGAATCACGGACCAATGACATATACGGTCGCTGGGGCGGAGAGGAATTTCTCTGTCTGCTTCCTGAAACGGATTTGAGTGGTGCGGAGGTTGTACTAAAGCGCTTGGTCGAGCGCGTACATAGCGAAGAAATCCACGTCGACGGACAAACCATACGCTGTACCATCAGCATCGGTTATACGGGCTTCTCGGCAGGTGATACACAAGACAGTATCATTCAACGTGCCGATACCGCGCTCTATCTCGCAAAAGAAAACGGCCGCAATCGAATCGAGAAGCAATGATTCGATTACGGCCGCTAAAGTCTTCGCCGGAGCTAAATTATCAAACCTCTACCCAGCTAGCTTGTTGGATCTGCTTCTTTCTCTGTGTTCGTGGCTGTTTTTTGCCAATATCGATCGTAGTGAAAGAAGGTGTGGGTTTTTCGTAGCTCTGCCGCGTTTTTCTCCACATCTTTCAGGACCTCATTAGACACCCGAGAAGACGCCAGCTCAAACTGTGCCATCGCTTGATCCCTTAGGTCGACAAATCGCCCTTGACCAACCACATCCAGGTATGCGGAGAGATACACCAAACCATCAATATACTTTTCATCATCAGGTGCATAATTTGTTGTATATACGCGACCTAACGCCGCCAAGGACATGAGATCGCCCTGCTCTATCGCTTTTTCACGCCACTCAACGGCTTTAGGAGTTTCTCCACGGCGAATAAAGTCACGGTATAAACTCTTCGTTCCAGGGATCCCCCCAGCATTGGCAATTTGCTTTTTCACCTCAGCAGCCGCATCCAGGCGAGAGCTAGGGAAAAGATAAAAGCCGCGCTGCGCCGTTTCTATTTGTGATGCTTTGTGTAATAGCGCATCGACATCGTTTGCCGCAATGGCCTCTTCGAGATAGACCTCAGCTTTTTGTTTATCTGTGGAAGCGGTGTACTGGTATAAACTAAAGGCTGCCTCTTCAGGGGCATCTTTATACCAGGCATCCAAGGCCTCTTCGTACTTGTGACGCCATATCGTGCGATGGTTGGCTGACAACCACTCACCTTCTTCAACCAATAGCTTCATGGCTGGGATGTAGCTTTCTCGTGCAGCCTGAGTGAGATATTGCTGCGCCTCAGGAGAATACGCGAGTTTCTTGCCATCATCACTCACCAGAACTGCATACAAGTAAGCCGCAGGCACATTACCTTGATCGGCAGCCGCTCGCAGATACTTCTCTGCGCGTTGATAATGGAATTGCGCACGTGACAAACGGCCATGTTCAAACAGTGCTTCCGGTGTCATCGCTTGGATATCATAGTCATCGGCAATTTTCTCTACCGGCTCCAATGACACAAACGGCGTCGCCTCTATTTCAACTTGCTCGGCGAAAGCCTGTCCACTGATAACAAGCAAAAGGGTACAAAAACTGACTTTTAATCGTGACGGCTTAACCAATGTTGACACTCGAACCTCCTGAAATTACGCCGCCACAACTTATTGCATCACCAATTCGTGCAGCCGGCTTTCCATCAATGTTGACGCTACCAGACCCAGCATTTACTGACCGACCATGCGGTGGATGCTTAGGCTTACTATGGGGAGCCAGTGGGTCGCCTTTGCGTACCGCTGGGATCCCATCAATCTTTACCGTTGGTGAACCCGCTGTAATGGGCGTAGGCGGAAAGCCATCATGGGCGGTACCAATATGGCCAACCAGTGCAGCTTTTGGCATAGTTTTCCTCGATTCTTATGAACTTGCGAATATGATTAGGGCTTCTTCACTGCGCGTGGTAAGGCCGGTTGTTTACCCTGGTAACCCGATCCACTCCCCGCACTTCCACCTGCATTGAGATTTATCACAGGCCCTAATAAGTGCACGCCTGCAGCATCCACTTTCATGACGCTACCACCGGCCGATACGGTAATCTCTGTTCCAGCATCAAGCACGACATTTGTGCCCGCTTTTAGATGCACCTCACGTCCGGCGGTGGCCGCGAWACGGTTATTAATTTTTTCATGAATACCACCATCAACCTCAAAGGTGGCGTCCTTTTTCACTCGCTCTCTTGCTTGCTTATCGACGGTAACATGTTGGTTATTCGCCACTCTAGAAAAAGAATCATGGGCGGTTTTTTGGTGCTCATCATGCCTTATCTGAGTAATGACATCATTTTCCACATCGGATTGCCAATCACGCTGTGCATGCAAGTACACTTGCTCACTGTCCGATTGATCTTCGAATGTTAGCTCGTTATACCCTTCTCCTTGATGCGATTCACTGCGCCACACGGTTTTGGTTTTATCCGCAGGCAGCGTATAAGGGGGTATATTCGTTGCGTGATAAGTGCGTCCTGTGATAATCGGCTGATCTGGATCGTTATGTAAAAACGATACAATCACCTCATGCCCAATACGTGGAATAGCCATCATGCCATATTGGCTGCCTGCCCAGCCCTGAGAGACTCGGATCCAACAGCTACTCTGTTCGTCACCATTTGAATACCGATCCCATGGAAAATGCACTTTCACCCGACCATGCTCATCACAGAATATTTCTTCACCTTCGGGGCCGACGACAATACCGATAAGGGGGCCGTCCACCTGTGGCTTAGGGTGCGGGGTTGCCCGCCACGAGGTGGAGGCCGGAATCACGGTAAACTGATTATGATAAGTGGTAGCGCCAGAACAGCCTTCTTCTTCGACCGCTTGTGGCTGGGTGCCGTAATGCTGAACGCGCACCACTTGCCATTTTTGATTCATGGTACGGTCGAGATGATCTTGCATTTCAAATGCATGCCCCGCCTGTACAAGAAAATGATTACTTTTTCCGTCCGCGGTGACTTTATCACGCACCAGAAATTCTTGCCGTACCTGCGCTAGGTGTTTGCCTTGGGCATCATCTTTATATCTGCCTGGGAAATCATAAACCTCATAATCTTGGCGTTGATAATCGATGCCTGCCGTGTTTACTTGTTGCAAAAAACTATAACTCGGCTTTTTAAAGCTATAGTCTTTCATTGCCAACGACGAGGGAACAATGCGCGTGCGTTTTTCTATCGCACGGATATACGGCTCATCCACCACCGCCCCTGACTGCGCGTTGTGGGCAATCGGCTGCTCTAGAGCTGGGAGAGCGAAAGGTGAATCAGTAATGTATAAAAGCTGCTTTCCCTCTTTCCATAAAAAGCAGTAGATGAGCCCCTCTTCTGCGGCGATTCGATGGAAAAACGCCAGATCTGTTTCTCGATACTGAACACAAAATTCACGCTCAGCGTATTCTTTTGTCAGTCCGAAGCCGACATCCGTGATATCCATTTCCTGCAAAAGCACGGAAATGATTTGCGGAACCGTTTGATGCTGGAAAACACGGCTATTTTGACGTAGCGACAAGCGCTCAATATCGGGGACTAATTCAATATCATAGTAAGTGTGATGATGGCCAATATCCCCTTGAGAAAATTGACGCACAATGCCACTGACACGACGCTCACACTGCTCATTACGGTAGAGGGAAAGCGTTGCTTGGCAGTCCACCACTTGGTCTGGAGTAAGTGAGTGGTCACGACTCGCCAAAGCAATCGAATAACGAAACCCGTTGCAAGCTTGCTGATCGAACGCCGCAGCAGAGAGAGATTCATTGCCCTGATACTCTCTGACCACAAACGTGTCTGGCTCTAAGCCCTCGACGCTAAATTCAAAACGTAATTTCGCCATGATGTCTCCCGAATCTTGTTCCCGCAACAGTGAACACTTGTCTAGCACTCCTCAGACTAATGACTGAAGCACGCTAGACAAATGATGAAGCGTCGGCAACATGCCGACGCAACATAATGAGCCCTTAGGCTTCAATAGGCTTACGCCAATCGTCTGAACCTGACGTACCCGCGTTAACGTGATCCCAGGTGATCTTACGATAAGACATAGATACGGTGAGATTCTGAGTGAAATCAGATTTAGCCGGATCTTGGCAATGTGGCATTTCACAGTGGATGTCAACAATTGACGCACTCTCGAGTTTGGTAGTAAAGAAGTTTTCTTGCTTACCTTCAATCGACGTGCGGTACCATTTCAGCTCCACAGTAGACATTTTTTCGCCTGAAGACAGCGCGTTGTAAAGCAATGGAACCGCTTTATTCAATGCCACGGTAAACTTAAATGGCTTGTGAACACGTTGTCCTGATGGCTGACCAGACTGAGGATCAGTTGGAACAGTGACATTGTGATCAAACTGCTGTACCAGCATCTCATCTTCATGACCTTCAACGAATGCATCACCGATTGAATCAGCTGTGCAGGCACCGGCAGTGATCAAACCCTGGGTTTCACCTTCAATCGAGATATAACATGGCGTTGGCATAATCGCTCCTCTATTTTTTGATTTGAGTTTCAACAGCGACTCTTGCTGTCTAGCCCTACTAGCAAGCTAGATTCATGCCAACTTTTAATTCGTTATATATCAGACAGTTAATTATTTGCTGACCAATTTTTTGCACGCTTCAAGCAACTTCTTGCCAAGCCAAGCAAAAAGTTGCTTGGCATATCACTGAGCGTATACAAACCGCCGGAACGCACGTCGATCCACCCAAGCTTACTGCTCACTGAGCAATTCGACGGTGTCCGTGCTATACACTTTGCCAACTTTCTCCCATGGAATCGGGACAGTCGATACACCTGCATCGATTCCACGCTGTTTTGCTTTCTCTGGCTTAGATCCACGCCTATATACATCAGCCGTTGTACCATTTTGGTCACGGTCTTTCTCTCGTGCTGGCTCCAACTCTGCCAAATAGATAAGTTGATCACAGCCCATCAACCACACTTTGGCTTTGCCATTAGGCAGCATGCCAAAGAAAAATTCATTCCGAAAACAGTAACCTAAAGAACCATCATATCGCTCAAAGCTAACCCCTTTCGCCATTATTTCCTTAACCTTCTGAGGAAGATCATACTTAGTCACAAAAAACCGCATATTAATCAGTGAGGTCCAATATATATATATGCTATCTGGTAAGTGCTTATTCGCAGATCCCACCTGGCGTCCATTAACAGCGGTCAAAGATGATAAAGGAAAACCAAACCCATCATAATCAGGAAACACAGTACGGACATAATCTATGCGGCTTTTTCTCATCGATTGAGAGAGACCATGGATCGGCATTTTCCAGTCTTGCTCTTCATTTACACCATACGCTTGCGTGATTTTAATGGGATAAAATGAAGGCGTTACCACAGAAACCTGCCAAGGCTGTCCCGGTATAGGCTCAAGTTCTTCACATCCCATCAATAGCAACAATGACAACACAGTTGCTATTATGTTTTTGTACTTTGTTAGTTCAGGCAAAAAAAGAGCTCCTTCTGGGTTTTTCTCATCATTTTAATAGAGTTAACAAACCGCCCAGTGGGTGCTATTCACTCACTGGGCGATGAAAATTTAAAGTCTGTGATAAATCTATGAAGATATCTCTTCGAGCTACCCACCATTACTGCTCACTGAGTAATTCGACTGGATCTTGACTGTAGACTTTGCCAACTTTCTCCCATGGGATTGGATCAATGGCAACCCCTTCATCTTTTGCACGTTGATTAATGGTGTCAAAGTAGTAAGGTGATTCTCGATATCTTTCAGCCGTCACGCCATTCTGGTCACGATCTTTCTCTCGTGCTGGATCCAGTTCAGCCAAATAAATGAGCTGATCACAGCCCATTAGCCACACTTTAGCTTTGCCATTGGGCAGCATGCCAAAGAAAAATTCAGTCCGAAAACAGGAACCTAAAGAGCCATCATATCGCTCAAATGTTACTCCTTTCGACATTATTTCTTTTACTTTTTGAGGAAGGTCATACTTAGTCACAAAAAACCGAATATTAATCAATGAGGTCCAATATATATAGATGCTATCTGGTAAGTGTTTATTAGCGGAGCCCAGTTGGCGCCCACGTACACTAGTTAGTAATGATACAGGGAGTCCAAACCCATCATAATCAGGAAACACAGTGCGAACATTGGCTAATTCGCTTTTACTCATTGACAAGGAAAGCCCATGGAGCGGCATTGTCCAGTCTTGCTCTTCGTTCACGCCATACGCTTGCGTGATTTTAATGGGATAAAATGAAGGCATTACCACAGACACACGCCAAGGCTGTCCCGGTATAGGCTCAAGCTCTTCACATCCACTAATTAAAAGCAATGACAACACAGTTGCGATTATGTTTTTATACTTTGTTAGTGCAGACAAAGGTAGTTTTCCTTCTGGGCTTTATCCATCATTTCAATAGAGTAAACATACCGCCCAGCGAGTGTTGTATCACTCACCGACGGTAAATATTTAGAGTACACACTCAACACTTGGAAAAAGCTTTACACTTAAAACGAAGTATTGGTCTTAGCCAAACAGAAAATCGTCCTCTGTCGCAAGTGCTCTAGGTAGAGGAAAACGCCAGATCACTTTCGCGGTGCTGGACACAGTATTTTGACTATTACCGTAGACAAAGAGATATGAATTTTTTACATATAAAAATTCAAAGATTATCACTATAGCCCTTGAAGAATTCAACGGTTGTTTCATCGAGTTTTAAATCAGTGTGATATCCTGCGACATATTCTTTCGCCTCTTTTCGAATATTTTCAAGCTGTTTTTCTGTCACCTTTTCTCCGGTAACTTTATCATAATACTTATGCATTCCTATATTTCGATCATATTCGAAATCAAAGAAGTTAATAGCACGACATCTATCGTTATTTCCGAGAAGACTATCAGCAGCGCTACAATAGAAATACGCGCGTTTAGAAGTTTTTTCATCTTTCGAGCCTATACTATACGTCCTCTTAAGACGTATTAACCCTATAGATGCGCTATATAAAGCGTAAGAATTTCGTTCTTTTATTCCATTTTCTATCGTACTAATCGCTTTTCTGATTTCTTCATTCTCTTCAAGTATATGAAACAATTTATAGGATGCTACGCCATCGCCATCTGAAGCCATCTTTCCCAAATACTCAACTCTCTTTTCTTCATTAAAAAAAGACCAGAATGAGGAGTCATAAAAGAAAGCGAAACCTTTATTCTCATATAACTTTCTTGCTATTTTCCCATATCGGTAGTCGCTATATATTGGAATATACTGCCACCAACTAGGGTCATGATATAAAAGGGCATACATTGCCTTTCCATCACCTTCTTCGGCGAGTTTCTCCCAACCTTCTATTGCTTTATCAACCCATTTCTCGTCACACGGCCAGCCAAGATAATTACAATATGAGGTAGTCACCTTTGGCATATGAGTACCTGCAAGTGTCGCCATTGCCCAAGGATTACCAGCTTCAGCAGCTTTTAATAGGCTAAACCCTGCGCCTAGCGTTCCTGATGTTTTAAATTGTGTATAAGCTAACCAGTAAGAGGCTTTAGCGTTACCTTTATCAGAAAGCGCTCGGAATATTTCATTTGCAGCTTTATACTTTCCCTCGTTCAAAAGGGACAGCCCCTCGCTCAAATTTACTGCGTGAGAAGGTAAGGTTAAGAAACAAATAAGCAACATAAAAAAAACTTTTATCAATTTCATCTTATCCACCAATTATTCTCTTATATCCATGATGATTAATAGTATTCTTATTCTTCATATCATTCATGTGGACAGATGTATACTCAACAACTTCATGATATGCAGGAAGTGTAATTGACCTTTTGTAAGGAATCCAATTAGTTGTCATACTCCCTAACCTTTTAATAAGGTCATCCTTTTCATTAATAAAACGGGTCTTGAGCGTTTCGTCTGACAAAAAACCTACATTATTATAAGCCTGATGCCAAAAAGTAATTATCCTATCAATATTTTCCGCATAGCGTTGCCATTTCACCTCTTCGGGAAGCTCCATCTCAATCTCTTCTCCAACCCTTTGCATGACGTTCTCGAACTTTTTCTTGGCATTGTCACTTACCGGGTGGCTCTCTCCTCTTATCCATTCTAAAAGCTTGGTCATCGCAGCCACTTGGTTAAGGTTACGCTCAGCAGCTTCTGCATCGTTGCCCCAAAATACTAAATCATGATAGTGCAAAAGAACGGAAAAGAGTTTGGCGTAGGTCTCAGCTGGCATTTTCTTGATCCAGTCTCGCTGACCGGATGTCTCAACGTCACTATTAATGAAGTTCGCCACAAAGGGGGCGTTCGTCGCTTCCAATGCTCGCTGCTCCATGTCTCGAATAAGATGAAAAGGCAGCAGTGCAATTTGCGTCAGGGTAAGCTGATAGGCAACGGCAACTGTCAGTAGCCTGTTAAAAGCATAAAAGGCTTCACTACCGTCACTTTCATGGAATAGGCCAAAGCGACTAAAACTCGGGTGCTCCATCACATCTAACAGCCGTGAGATAAATTCATCGTAAGCAAGCGGGTCTAACTCAAACGCTAGCTTGCCAGAGAAACCCGCAAGAGACGCGGCGCCAAAGTCAAAACGAAAAATTAAGCGGCCATTATCTAAGGTACATTGCAAGATAAGTTTCGCTCCAACACCTAACTGCGCGGTGAGGCTCGTGGCGAGCTTAAACAACTGTTTCATGTCTGAGCTACCCACATTTTTCCATAAGCATGCAAGACTGACTTGTCCACCTACCTCTGCACCAGCAAAGGCCGACACCTCAGTCTTTGCACCCGCCTTAATATTTCGCAGTTTACTATCATCCGCGAGTCCTAGGTCTTTCTTGCTTTCCAAACGCGTTGCAATAAAGGTTTGAGATGTCCGCAGACCTGGCGCTCCTGTGGCAGCATCTTGACCAAATCCAATCTCATTCGAGTATTTTATGCTTGCCGCTAACATACCGTGCACAACCGCTTCAATGTCGAAGCGAATGTCTCCTAAGCTCACTTCACGACGCTCATTGTCAACGGTGTAATAAGGAACTTTCAGATCGTACATGTTTTCAGCTGGAATGGAGAATTTTGTCGCTAATTGGCCGCTGGCGAAATCAAGCGACGCCCCCAACTGCGTGTTCCTCACTAAGTTTAAGTTGACGCTTTCAGCTGCTGCCTGCGCTGAATACGTAAATCGCATAAATTGTGCGCCACCGCTAACGTCCATCCTAACGGTGTTGCCGAAAATCTCAGTTTGCTGGGTTCGCCACGGTAGCACATACTCATAGGCCTCATCTAAAGCGACCTCCCCCCCCACGTTAGCCAACGCAAACGTCGTTTTAGTTTCCGCATCATTCCCCAAGGCGTCTCTTAACGCGTCCTTGAAGGCCTCGGGCTTTATCACTCCTTGCCCTGTTGGTAGCGTGGGTTCATAAACTCGCGCACAACTTTGCTTATTCCTTGCGGGATCACTATCTATAACCGCACACGTTGAGCGTATATACATCGCTTCGTTTGGCTTAGAAGTGAGCGCACACTCAACAATTGTTGTATTCAACGCCATGGAGTCAGGCACAATTTGATTGTTCAAATTTTCTGGTGCCCAATCTTTGTGCTCATCCCAAAGCAATATGCGCTTTTTCTCTCGTACTTGCCCTATGAGGACCGAATCCTCCTGACCATCTAGAATAGACGATTGAGTTCCTCTTCTCAGCTTTCACTCCAAGGTATACCCCGTTGTAGTTTTAACATCACTTCATACATCTCATCATCAGGCCTCAGTGTACTTGATATGTAAGGATCATCGGCAATTTTATCAATATTCTCCTCAATGAAGTCTTTGAATAAAGGAATGTCATCTTCCGGGTTGATCGCCTTTTCTTTGCAACCGGTGAGGATACTCATCGATAAGCTTAAAAGTATAACTTGGATAATCGTTCTATGACGCATCATAGGGCTGTGTCCAACAGATAGTTTTTTCTAGGCTGACAGATACCATAACGTTTTAAAGCTAAGGAATGCTACCGCCCAGCGAGTGTTATAACACTCACTGGGTGGTGGACATTTAGTATGTCAAATCAAAACGGGAAAGATGTCTTGAAATTTTTAACGTACCACCCTCAATCGAACAGTAAGTCAGCCTCGCCCCCAGTTATCGATCCTAGTGAAGTAATCGATATAAATCATTGGCTTCATCTCAGCGACTTCTTTTTCTATATTACAGATACTTTCATCGTAGTCGTCTTTTTCTGGCCACTCATCGTCAAATCCAAAATATCGTTTACTCTTGAATTTCTTTTCATACAATAGTGCATGACAGTATTTTTCTTCTCCGCTCAACTCATTACTTCTATCTAGAGCAGTAGCCAAAAAGTAATACCGATCCCCTGACCTCTTCATTCGTTCAAAAAGCTGATTGTTATCAGCTTCATACACGGTTGATTCTGCCATTGCAGGAATATAATAGTTATTACTAGCAATATTGAAGAGTTTTACTCCTAGCTTCTCTAGCTCTTTAGATCGAAATTTACGACCTCTATGACTTGGTTCCATAAGTGTAGATGTGTAATCCATTAATGGCTTGTAGTAATGAGCCTCTGCAAACCGAATAACTTCTTTAATATATTCTTCACGTTTTTCTATCGACTTATCAAGGCCTTGGTCTTTTAACAAGAAGTACTGAGCGCGAAGATCGCCTTGTGCAGCAAGTTTTTTAAACCCCTCAACAGCTTTTTGGTAGATTTCCTCGGTACAGTATTTATTTTCATAAGAGGTATCTAAGCCAAGTTTTTTTGCTACTTTGTTGCCAAAATGTTCTGATGAAAGATAAGAAAGGCATAAGTTACTCTTATTAGATAACCAGTAGGTCGCATAAGAATTTCCTTTACTCATCAATTCAGTTAGTATCGCAGTAGCTTTACTTCGTTTATAAATTTCATCTATTTTTGTACGTGCATAGATTATTTTGGCATTTTCTACGCCCTTTTTCATCAGAGAGTCCAYCTCATCCCAAGTTGTTTGACTCCAATCACCACGCTGCAGCATTAGCATCAAGTCATACATCTCATCATCAGGCTTTACTGTACTCGATATATAGGGATCATCGGCAATTTTATCTATGTTCTCCTCAATGAAGTCTTTGAATAAAGGAATGTCATCTTCAGGGTTGATCGCCTTTTCTTTGCACCCGGAGAGGGTACTCATCGATAAGCTTAAAAGTATAACTTGGATAATCGTTTTATGACGCATCATAGGGCGGTGTCCAACAGATAGTGATTTTAGACCGACAGATAACATAACGTTTTAAAGCTAAGGAATGCTACCGCCCAGCGAGTGTTGTACCACTCACTGGGCGGGATATTTAGGATGTAAAATCAAAACGGGGAAGAAATCTTTAAGTTCGGAAAACTCCAGTATCAGCCGAACAGAAAATCAGCCTCTTCCCCAGTTATCGATCCTAGTGAAGTAATCGATATAAATCATTGGCTTCATCTCAGCGATTTCTTTTTCTATATTACAGATTCTTTCATCGTAATCATTTCTTCCAGGCCAATCACTATTAAAACTGAAAAGGATATTTTTCTGGTATATTTTTTCAAAAAGCAAAGCATGACAATACTTTTCCTTCTCACCCATTTCTTCACTCTTATCTTCAAACATCGCCCAAAAATAGTACTTTCCACCTAACATTTTCATTCGTTTGTATAATTTATTGTTATCGTCACTGTTCCTTTCATAGTACATCACCGCTCCCATGGCAGGAATATAATTATTGTTACTCGCAACCTTTAAAAGATCAAAAGCTAGTTTCTCCAGCTTTTCTGAGCGGAAAACAACCCCATCATTGGTTTGCTTTTGTAGTGAATCAATATAATCAATTAATGGCTTATAGTAATGAGCCTCTGAGAATCGAATGACTTCTTTAATATACTCTTCACGTTTTCCTACTGATTTATCAAGGCCTTTTTCTTTTAGCAAAAAGTACTGAGCGCGAAGGTCGCCTTCTGCAGCAAGTTTTTTAAACCCCTCAACAGCCTTTTGGTATATTTCCTCGGTACAGTATTTATTTTCGTAAGAGGTATCTAAACCGAGATCGTTCGCTACTTTATTACCAAGACTACGCGAACCTAAGTGTGCTCGGCAACGATAGCTTCTATTAGAAAGCCAATAAGCTGCATAAGGATCTCCCTCGCTCATTAGCTTCGCTAGACGAGATACTGCGACACTTTTTTCTGAGATATCATTCAATGTTAATCGCGAATATAGAATCGTTGCATGAGCATTCCCTTTCTCTATAAGGCGATTAAATCGATCTTCTTCTTCTTTGCTCCAAGGCGTTCCTCGTTGTAGGTCAAGCAACACATCATACATTTCATTTTCAGGACGAACTGTGCTGGATATATAAGGATCATCGGCAATTTTATCAATGTTCGCCTCAATGAAGTCTTTGAATAAAGGAATGTCATCTTCAGGGTTGATCGCCTTTTCTTTACAACCGGTGAGGATACTCATCGATAAGCTTAACAGTATAACTTGGATAATCGTTTTATGACGCATCATAGGGCTGTGTCCAGCGGATAGTTGTGTCTAGGCTGACAGATACCATAACGTTTAGCTAAGAAATGCTACCGCCCAGCGAGTGTTGTGTCACTCACTGGACGGTGAATATTTAGGATATCAAATCAAAACGGGAAAGAGGTCTTGAAATTTTTAACGTACCACCCTCAATCGAACAGTAAGTCAGCCTCGTCCCCAGTTATCGATCCTTGTGAAGAAATCGATATAAATCATCGGTTTCATCTCAGCGATTTCTTTTTCTATATTACAGATGCTTTCATCGTAATCACTTTTTTTAGGCCAGTCGCCATTAAAACTGAAAAGGATATTTTCCTGGTATACTTTATCAAAAAGAAAAGCGTGACAATACTTTTCCTTTCCATTCATTTCTTCACTCTTATCTTCAAACATCGCCCAAAAGTAATACTTTCCACCTAACATCTTCATTCGCTTGTATAATTTATTGTTATCTCCACTATTCCTTTCATAGTACATTACCGATCCCATGGCAGGAATATAATTATTATTACTCGCAATCTTTAAAAGAACAAAAGCTAGTTTCTCCAGCTTTTCTGAGCGGAAAACAACCCCATCATTGGTTTGCTTTTGTAATGAATCAATATAATCCATTAAYGGCTTATARTAATGATCYTCTGMGAATCGAATAACCTCATTAATATACTCTTCACGCTTTTCTACTGATTTATCAAGGCCTTTATCTTTTAATAAAAAGTACTGAGCGCGAAGATCGCCTTCCGCTGCGAGTTTTTTAAATCCCTCGACTGCTTTTTGGTAAATTTCCTCGGTACAGTATTTATTTTCATAAGAAGTATCTAAGCCAAGTTCTTTTGCTACTTTGTTGCCAAAATGTTCTGATGAAAGATAAGAAAGGCATAAGTTACTCTTATTAGATAACCAGTAAGTCGCATAAGGATTTCCTTTTCTCATCAATTCAGTCAGTATAGTAGTGGCTTCACTTCGTTTATAAATTTCATCTATTTTTGTACGTGCATAGATTATTTTGGCATTCTCTACGCCCTTTTTCATCAGAGAGTCCATCTCATCCCAAGTTGTTTGACTCCAATCACCACGCTGTAGCATTAGCATCAAGTCATACATCTCATCATCAGGCCTCAATGTACTTGATATGTAAGGATCATCGGCAACTTTATTAATGTTCTCCTCAATGAAGGCTTTGAATAAAGGAAGGTCATCTTCAGGGTTGATCGCCTTTTCTTTGCACCCGGAGAGGGTACTCATCGATAAGCTTAAAAGTATAACTTGGATAATCGTTTTATGACGCATCATAGGGCGGTGTCCAACAGATAGTGATTTTAGACCGACAGATAACATAACGTTTTAAAGCTAAGGAATGCTACCGCCCAGCGAGTGTTGTACCACTCACTGGGCGGGATATTTAGGATGTAAAATCAAAACGGGGAAGAAATCTTTAAGTTCGGAAAACTCCTATCCGTGTCGTTTTTAATCTACACGAATCCATTGGATAAAATACACCCCACTCTATTGATCTCGTCCGATACAAAAAAAGCGCCCGCAGGCGCTTTCATCGAGAGACTATCATATGACTTACTTTAGCAATGCCAACACCGCATTGACGCAAGCTTCGGATGAC
>NZ_MUFB01000024.1 GCF_001996005.1 Salinivibrio siamensis
CGTGATCAGCGACGGCGACGCCAACACGGCCGACATCACCGTGGATGCGAACGACATCAGCGTGGATGGTGATGGCAACGTGACCGTCACAGGCCAAGACGTGAGCAGCCTGGCCGATGGCGAGCTGACGGTGACCATGACGGTGACCGATGAAGCCGGAAACCAGGGCAGCGTGGATGACACCGCGACGCTGGATACGGCGGCCCCAGGCGAAGGTGGCGATAGCAGCAACAGCATCGCGTTCGACGATGCCGATGACCTGATCAACGAGAGCGAACAAACCTCCGTGACCTTCAGCGGCACGGTGGAAGACGGTGCGGCGATAGACAGCATCGTGATCAGCGACGGCGACGCCAACACGGCCGACATCACCGTGGATGCGAACGACATCAGCGTGGATGGTGATGGCAACGTGACCGTCACAGGCCAAGACGTGAGCAGCCTGGCCGATGGCGAGCTGACGGTGACCATGACGGTGACCGATGAAGCCGGAAATCGTGATCAGCGACGGCGACGCCAACACGGCCGACATCACCGTGGATGCGAACGACATCAGCGTGGATGGTGATGGCAACGTGACCGTCACAGGCCAAGACGTGAGCAGCCTGGCCGATGGCGAGCTGACGGTGACCATGACGGTGACCGATGAAGCCGGAAACCAGGGCAGCGTGGATGACACCGCGACGCTGGATACATACGCGGATGCCGGCACGGTCAGCGTGAACGACATCACCAATGATGACGTGATCAACGCGCAAGAAGCGGGTGAGACCATCACTGTCACCGGCAGCGCGAGCGGCGGCGACATCGCCGCAAACGATCCGGTCACCATGACCATCAACGGCACCGAGTACACCACCACCGTGGATGAAAATGGCCAGTGGAGCGTGGACGTGGCCGGCAGCGACCTAGCGGCGGACACCGAGTTCGAGGTTGTCGTGAGCTCGTCGGATGACGCGGGCAATACGGTAGACAGCACCGCGACCTCCACGCACACGGTTGATACCACCGTCCCCAATCCCCCAGTCATCACCAATATCACCGATGACTCAGCTGGTAGTGATTACAGTGACGTCACTATGCACGGAACGGGTGAGCCTGGTGAGACGATTTCGATTTATTTCGAAGGTGAGACTGGGACACCACTCGCTCAGGCAACAGTACAGGCAGACGGTTCGTGGACTGTTGATCTAGAAAGTATTGCCAGTATTGGCATTAACGAAAATGTTCGTTTAGAGGCGGTACAAAGTGATGATGCAGGAAATCAAAGCGAACTGTCGGAGGCGGTTCATTACTGGCACGGCAACTGGGCCAATGCCAATACCGAAACAGGTGATGATTACGTACTGACCGGCGGAGACAATGATACGGTTAATATCATTACTGATGATGCTAACGATCAACTCGTCATTGACGGTGGCGCAGGGAATGACAAGGCGGTATTTAATGCGAGTGTCGACAACCTATCGTTCAGCAAAGATAGTAATGGTTACGTCATTGTTGAAAACAGTGACACCGGAGATCGTGTTGAGCTGCGTGATTTTGAATCGATCAATATAGATGGCGATGACAAGAATATCGATGAACTCTTCACGCCGACTGTCGATATTGTCGAAGATGCCGATGATGATGGCGTGATTAGCAGTGCCGAGCTCGATGGCCAGGTCGACGTTAACGTCGAGTTGCCAGCCGGTGCGGTGGCCGGTGACACCATCCGTGTCAGCGATGGCACCATCACCAACGAGATAGTGTTGGTCGAGGGCGACATCGACAACGGCAGCGTATCGACCTCGTTCGATGCGCCAGCGGAAGGTGAAACCCTCACCGTGACCGCAGAGCTGGAAGACCAGTTCGGCAATACATCAGAACCAGGCAGTGATAGCGCCGTGATTGACACCCAGGCGGGTGACGACAACACTGCGCCGACGGTCACCATCACCGAAGACGCCAACAATGATGGCGTGATCAGCAGTGACGAGCTCGATGGCCAGGTCGACGTTGAAGTCGGCTTGCCAGCCGGAGCCGTGGCCGGTGACACCATCCGTGTCAGCGATGGCACCACCATCAAAGAGATAGTGTTGGTCGAGGGCGACATCGACAACGGCAGCGTATCGACCTCGTTCGATGCGCCAGCGGAAGGTGAAACCTTCACCGTGACCGCAGAGCTGGAAGATCAGTACGGCAATACATCAGAACCAGGCAGTGATAGTGCAAGAATAAACGCGACACCTGATTCAGACGACATACCTGTGTCGACTGATGAAGATAGCGTGTTAACGGGTAACCTTTTACAAGACGGTAATGCAACAGATAGCGATGGGGATTCGCTCACCGTCACCTCCTTCACCATTACTGGTCAAACTGAAACCCACGCCGCGGGTGAGTCAGTCGCGATCGCTGATGTCGGTGAAATTACCATTGGCGAGAATGGAGATTATACCTTTACACCAGCAGAGCATTGGAGTGGTGACGTACCGGATATCACCTACGTCGTTCAAGATGAATACGGCGACACCACGGAGGCAACGCTCGATATCAGTGTGACGCCTGTGGCTGATGCCCCTGAGCTCTCACTGGGTACGCTCGAGTTGGACTTTGTTTCCACATCTCTTAACGCATCAATTTGGAATTCGGTTGATGTGGGTAGTCCAAATGGTGCAGGTCAAGGTGTTGATGCCGAGACGCTGATCAATGCCGTGAATGGCGCTGGAGATCCAGACTCTGAGTCAACGACCAACGGCGCTTCTGTCGACTCCAGTTCGGGGCTCGATGCGAGCCAGGCCATGGTGACTTCAGGATTAATCTATCTAGAGGCAGGTAAAAGCTACAGCTTTGGCGGGTATGCGGATGACAGTGCTGCAATCGTCATTGGTGGCGAAGTGGTTGCGGAGGGTCGATTTGGCAGTCACGGTACCTCTCCAGGTGGTGCAAGTGGAAGGGGGCAATTCAGCGGCGAATTTACGCCATCAGAAAGTGGCTATTATTCGTTAGACGTTTACACCCATAACCAAAATGGTCCGGGTGGGTTCGACATTGAAGTCGCCGTAGACGATGGCGCTGCCGTTGATTTAAATACCAGCAACTTTGATCTTGTGCCCAATGTCGATGCGCTAGAAGACGGTGGCTTAAGTGTCAAAGATTACGAAGGCGATGGCACCGGCGGCTATTACATTATTAATGAACCGGGTGAAGGGCACGCTGGCCAACCGATTAAGTTACCACCAATCAATGCTAGCTTGGTAGATCAAGATAACTCTGAGACGCTGAGCCTCACGTTAGGTAATATTCCTGAAGGATCGACATTGTCCGACGGTAATCAGGAAGTGATTGTCGAAAATGGCTCTGTCTCTATCAAAGATTGGGATTTGTCTAATCTTTCCATCTCTGTGTCTGAACCGCATGAAGGCGAGATCAACCTGCAAGTGACGGCAACTAGCACCGAGAGTGGCAATGGTGACACGGCGAGCGTTACGGAAGAGATTCCAATTTCTGTACTGCCGATCTCGAACGGTTTGTCGGTCTCTGCTTCGTTGTCGTATTCAGGCGATAACCACTCGGCAAATGAGCTTATCGATTACGCAGAACAGCATGATGGTGGGTCATCTGACCAATATGATCAAATAGTTAGCGTTGGTGATAGTAGCTCAGGTGCTGTTGATGTAAATACGGGCAATGGGAATGATCTTATTGTTGGTGGTAATGGCGATGGTTCATATGCGTTGCGTGGAAATGATGGTGATGATGTCTTTGTATCACGAAATGCGAGTGCTGCCTCAACGGCTTATTATGGAGGAAGTGGTGATGACACTGTCTACCTCCAAGGAAACCGTGAAGATTATCAAGTAGAGACTTTTAACGGTTTTAACGATGCGGTTCGCTTAGTTTACCAAGATGACCACACGCAAAATGCTAATCATGATCTATACAGTATCGACACTGTCTATTTTGCGGATGGTAAGTATGTCGTTGACGATGGTGAGCTGACCAAAGTTGCGGATATTGTGCAGCTAGATGTTGATGTGACGTTGAACGATAGCGACGGCTCTGAACAAATCACATCAGTGATTATATCGGGGCTGCCGGAAGGAGGCAGCGTACCAGATGGCGAGCAGCTTGATTCAGGTGATTGGCAAGTGCCGATTGATGCATTGCAGCCAAACCCAGGCTCGGATGCTGGTTTCTCCGTCACGCTTGAGTTGCCTGAAGGAAGTGCGCCTGATTTATCCGTGACTGTTGGTGCGACAGAAGTTGATGAAAACGGTAACCCTGTCGACTTGCCTGAATATACAACGGCGCAACCAGGCACAACCGTGCTGCCACCGAGTGATCCTAATGGTGATAACACAATTGAAGGAGGCTCAGGTGATGATGTTATTCTTAGTGATATTGGAGGGGTGGAAGATAACTCGACCGCACCAACAAACTACAATATCGCATTAATTGTTGATACATCAGGCAGCATGGGAGACCGCCTTGAGGATTGGAGTCATCAGTCTAAGCTCGATGTACTCAAAGCGTCGCTGAAATCAATGCTGGCGAATATCGCCGATCATCCTGGTGAGATTAACTTGTCGTTGGTGGACTTCAATAGATACGCAGATATAAAAATTGATGTTGATGATTTCACGGGATTGAGTGAGCACCAGTTTGAGCAGCGTATCGATAATGTGATCGACCAATTGCATGCTGGCGGAGGGACCAACTACGAAGCTGCCTTTAACAAAGCATCTGATTGGTTTAACAGTCATTCGAATGCTAACAGTGAAAATCTGTCTTTCTTCTTAACCGATGGCAAGCCTACTTTCTCAACCAGTAGTGGTATGCAGACTGGATGGGAAATGGATCGCGCTGAGCTCGTGGACTCCATTCAGGCCTATCAGCAATTAGCGCAACAGTCGACGGTGAGAGCCATCGGCATCGGTGATGGTATAAACGCTGATGTGCTAAAGTATTTTGATAATACCGATATATCAGGTACAGACACTGTTTATGATGAATACTATCACTCTCATACAGTTAATGTGGGTGAGGTTGAGGTTGTTTATACTGCCAATGATCTGAGTGCAGCACTCGATGAAGGCGCTAAAGAGATCAATATGCTTCCGGTCGGTGATGATGAGGTAATCGGTAATGCCGGTGACGATATACTCTTTGGCGATGTCATTAACACTGACAACCTACCTTGGGGTGAAAATGGTCTGACACGGCCTGAGTCGCTACCAGATGGATCGGGCGTGGAGGCGTTGACTACATTCCTTGAAATGAAAAATGGCGCAGCGCCTTCTGACATCGAGCTGTATCAGTACATTAAAGATAACCACGCGTTATTTAATGTCGATGGGGATACCCGAGGTGGCGACGATACTCTCGAAGGCGGAGAGGGTAATGATATCCTCTACGGCCAAGGCGGTGATGACACCCTCATTGGTGGGCGAGGTGAAGACACATTAATCGGTGGTACCGGTAGCGATAAATTCCAGTGGTCTCTCGAGGATATGCCATCTTCTGCCGACGGAGATGAGTCAGAAACCGATGTGATCATTGATTTTGACAACCAAGGTGATTCACAAGATACCCTCGCGTTTGTCGATGATTTAACCCAGCTCATTAAAGATGGCCAGGTATCTATTTCATGGCAAACCACAGACAGTGGTGAGGCTGAGGGCACGTTAACTATCGGTATTGATGCCGACGGCGATAGCCAAATGGATCAACATATTGATATTGAAAGCCTGAGCGTCGTCACCAACGGTGGTCAACAAGAAGTCGTGATCAACACCTTGATTGGTGGTCAAGAAGGAGAGCTACGATTGACGCAAGGTGATGATCATGCTGAACTTTCAGTAGGAGACAGCCAAGACCTCGAAATCAAAGTAGATACGGCGGACTGGTAATCGCCATCAGGCAGCGGCTATCATGTCGCTGCCTGTTATTTTTCGGTCAAAAGAGAGACGTAAGTGACTGACCAATCAAGTAATAATCAATCCGTGCAATGGAAGATAGCCGCGGGTGAGCAGCCTACCGACGATCCCTTGCTGGATTGCTTGGTATTGCTTACCGAACACTATGGCACACCCTGCTCGGGCGATGCGTTAGTCGCGGGCTTGCCGATGACCAATGCGTTACTCACTCCAGATATGTTTCCGCAAGCGGCGGGCCGAGCGGGTCTTGCTGCSCGTTTGTCACGCCGTAATTTGGATAATTTAGGGCCACTGCTCTTACCCTGTGTGCTCTTGCTCGCCGATCAAAAAGCCTGTGTATTACGAGAGATCGATAATGAAGCGGGTACCGCGTTGATTCAGTTACCAGAAAATGGTGGCGAACAAACCATGCGGCTCGAGGCGCTCGAGTCGATGTATGTGGGTTACTGCTTTTTGATTAAGCGGCAATATCGCGGCGATCAATCGGTCGACTTGCACCTTCACGACAATAAAATCCACTGGTTTTGGCAAACGGTCAAAGACGCAGCACCTATCTATCGCGATGCGTTATTAGCCTCTGTGCTAGTGAACCTATTCGCGCTGGTCTCGCCGTTGTTCGTGATGAACGTCTACGACAAAATCGTCCCCAATTTGGCGTTTGAGTCCTTGTGGGTGTTAGCCAGTGGCGCGACGCTTGCATATTGTTTTGACTTTTTAATGCGCAAGCTTCGTTCATATATGATTGATATGGCGGGTAAGAAGGTCGATATTATCGTCTCCTCTCGCCTGTTCGCGCGGCTGATGGGCACACCGCTTGTCAATCGAGGAAGCAGTGTCGGTGCAACCGCAAAGCAATTGGGTGAATTTGACTCAGTGCGCGATATGCTGACGTCAGCGACCATCACGACCTTGGTGGACCTCCCGTTTGCCGTCTTTTTTGTTGCCATTATCTATTTGGTGGCTGGGGATCTTGCGATCGTCCCTGTCGTGGCGGGTTTATTGATCTTAGGGTATACCGTCTCGGTGCAGCCTAAACTACGTGCGGCCATTGAAGAGAGTAACAAGTACGCGTCCGAGCGCCATGGCCATTTGATCGAAAGCCTCTCGGCACTAGAGGGCGTTAAAGCCAGTGGTGCGGAAGGGATTGTGCAGCGTAGTTGGCAACAAATGACCGCGCATACAGCCAATTGGAACTTTAAAGTCAAACAAATCACCAATAATGTCTCTTACATTGCTACCTTTATCACCCAAATGATGGCAATCGCGGTGGTGATCCTGGGGGTATACCGGGTGGCGGACGGGGATATCTCCATGGGCGGGATCATCGCTGCAGTGATGCTTTCCAGCCGGGCGGTGTCACCGATGGCGCAAATGGCCAGCTTGCTCAATCGTTGGAATCAAACCAGTACGTCACTGCGGCAGCTAAATGCGATGATGGAGCAAGAGGACGAATTTGCTGACAAAGGACACTTGGTCAGTCGCAAGCGCTTAAAAGGCGAGCTCAGTGCGGATAATCTGGCTTTTAACTATCCAGAGACAGAAAAGCCTGCCCTATATCCGCTTAACTTTCGGATTCAACCGGGTGAGGTGATTGCCATCTTGGGGAAGAATGGCTCAGGAAAAACGACCTTACTGAAGCTGTTAGCGGGGCTTTTTCAACCTAACCAAGGTAGCTTACGGTTTGATGGCGTGGATAGTCGCCAGATACATCCATCAGACCTGCGTCGCAACGTGGGCTATTTGGCCCAAGATGTGACGCTGTTCCACGGCACCATTCGCGAAAACATCATGTTTGGAACACGCCAAGTGACCGAACACCAACTGATGCGTGCGGTTCAGCTGTCAGGCGTGAGTTTGTTTACTGCGCAAGATCATGAAGGCTTGGACAAACAAGTCGGGGAGCGCGGTGAAAGACTGTCTCGCGGCCAACGGCAAGCGGTTTCCTTGGCGCGAGCATTACTTAACGAGCCCCCCATGCTCGTCATGGATGAGCCGACGGCCAGCCTAGATGCACATGCCGAAAACCAGTTTATTAAAGCGATGGAAGTCGCTGCGAAGTCGCGCACCTTGGTCATGGTGACACACAATATGGCCCTCCTTAACATGGCGCAGCGTGTGATTGTGATGGATAAAGGTCGAATTGTAATGGATGGCCCGCGCGATAAGGTATTGAGCAAGCTCAATAAAGGAAGTGTGTAATGGGCAAAATGGTTAAAAAAACGAGTCAACCCACCGATCTCGACATGGTTGATGACGTTTATGGCGCCATGATGACAGACACGCCGCTCAAGTACAGAGCCGTCGTTTGGGTGGCTTTGCTCCTTATCGTCAGTTTTATTGTTTGGGCCGCTTTTGCTGAGCTTGATCGTGTGACGCGCGGCAATGGCAAGGTTATTCCGCCGTCTCATGTTCAGCTTATTCAGAGCCTAGATGGTGGCATCTTACAAGCCATGTATGTGGATGAAGGTCAACTGGTTGAAAAAGGGATGCCTTTAGCGCGTATTGATGACACACGCTTTCGCTCTGACCTTGCTCAACAAGAGCAAGAGGTTGATAGCCTGCGCGCGTCGGTGACGCGGATGTATCATGAGCTTGATAGTGTCACGCTACAACCGGCCAGTAAGCCGTGGCAACAACAAATCGATGTCACCATGCGGCCGATGACGTTTCCTAATGAATTAACCAGCAGAAAACCGAATTTGGTTGCACGACAAAAATCGGAATACCGCAGTCGTCTTGAGAGTCTCAGTAACCAATTAGAAATCCAAGCTCGTCAAATTGTACAAAAAAAACAAGAGCTGGAAGAGGTCGCCTCTAAAATAAAAACCTTGACCAACTCGATGTCAATTATGCAGCGTGAGATCAATATCACACGTCCTTTAGTGGAAAAGAAGATTGTCTCAGAAGTGGAACTTCTCAAACTAGAAAGACAGATCAATGATATGGACGGTGAGCTGACCAACTTAAAGCTTTCGCGGCCAAAGATAAAAGCCTCATTGGATGAAGCGATATTAAAACGCCGAGAAGCGGCTTTGCAATTTATCAGTGAAACACGGGCTAAACTGAGTGAAACAGAGGCACGTTTATCACGATTAACAGAAGCGAAAGTAGGCGCTCAAGACAAGGTGAATAAAGCGGTTATCACCTCTCCGGTTGATGGCACGGTGAAAACAATACATATCAATACCCTCGGTGGGGTCGTTGAGCCGGGCGAAGATGTGATTGAAATTGTGCCAACAGAAGATCAGCTGCTCGTCGAAGTGAAAATTTTGCCAAAAGATATCGCCTTTCTTCATCCTGGCCTGCCAGCGGTGGTGAAAGTAACCGCCTATGACTTTACTCGTTACGGCGGCCTGGACGGCACCGTCGAGCACATCAGTGCGGATACGACGCAGGATGAAGAAGGCAATAGCTTTTATTTAGTACGGATAAGAACGGAATCATCACACTTAACCAGGGAAGATGGTACGCCTATGCCGATTATCCCCGGCATGTTGACGTCGGTGGATATTATAACCGGGAAGCG
Organism: Salinivibrio siamensis; assembly: GCF_001996005.1. Taxonomy (GTDB): domain Bacteria; phylum Pseudomonadota; class Gammaproteobacteria; order Enterobacterales; family Vibrionaceae; genus Salinivibrio; species Salinivibrio siamensis. Next base: position 9,448 of record NZ_MUFB01000024.1, read on the forward strand.
TACCGTGCTTGAGTACATACTCAATCCTATCTTACGAGCAAAAGAAAACGCACTACGTGAGCGCTGAGAAATAGACTAGTAGGAGTAACAACGTGCTGAATTTCTCGCATGTGGTCAATAAAAAGCGTATCGCGACGCTTACCCTGGCAATGAGCTTAAGCTCGCCGGCTGTGATGTCGCAAACCCTAGAGCAAGCGGTGGCGCGCTCTTTGGAATCTCATCCGCAAATTCGCCAAGCGTTTGCACGATATAAAGCCAGTGAGCAAGCTATCGAGCAAGCACAAGCGGGGTATTACCCTACCTTGGATGCAACCGCGGGTATGGGCTGGGAGCGCACAGACTCACCAGCCACTCGCCGAGATACCACCACCGACGATGAGGTTGATTTGACGCGCCGTGAGCTGGGCGTGTCGTTGCGTCAGGTACTTTTTGATGGCTTTCGCACACAAAACGAGGTCTCTCGCACCGAGAATGAAGCCACTGCTGAACAGTGGGCACTGATAGCGACCGCTGAAGACAAGGCGTTGGAAGTGGCACGCGTGTATTTAGATGTACTTGTGGCTGATGAAGTGGTGACGTTGGCGGAGAAAAACTTGGAGAATCACCAAGAGATTTACGATGCCATCAAAGAGAGCAACGAAGGTGGATTTGCTAAAGCCAGTGATTTATCGCAGGTAACAGGGCGTTTAGCGCGAGCTAACGCTAATTTAATGTCTGCACGTAATAATTTAGCGGACGCGCGCAGTGCGTTCACTAAAATGGTGGGTGTAGCCCCTGAAGATCTTCACCTGCCGAGGCCAGATGAATCCATGTTGCCTTCGTCATTAGATGCGTTGCTGGCGCGCGCACTGGAGACACATCCAAGGCTACGCTCGGCACAAGCGGATATTGCGGCGGCGAATGCGGCTCGTGACGGCTCGCGTGCGGCTTACTTGCCTGAGTTCAATTTAGAAGTAGACGCTAACTGGAACGATAATGTGGGGGGAGAAGACGGTGCCGGCCCGCCAGATGTTGGCGGAGAGAACAACAATGTCCAGGCAATGGTGCGTATGCGTTACAACTTGTTCAACGGTGGCGCTGACCGAGCGCGTGAACGACAAACGGCCTATCAAACCATTGAGGCGCGTGAAATCAATGAAATGGCGCATCGTGATGTCATTGAGGGCGCAAAATTGGCTTGGAATGCTCGTACCTATCTTGAACAGCAACGCGATTTTATGCGTCAACATGTCGAAGCGGCAACGGACACCCGTAATGCTTACCGAGAGGAGTTTCGTCTGAATGCGCGCACATTGTTGGATGTGCTGGATTCGCAAAATGAGCTGTTTGAAACACGCCGAGAGTACCTGAGCAAAGAAGCGGACGAACGTTATGCGCAGTATCGTATTTTGAACGCAACAGGGCAGCTTTTAGCCTCCTTACGGGTCGATGTGCCTGCAAGTTGGGATACAGAGTCTTTGACGGGCCAGGAGCGTGAACAATGAAACAGCTAAGCATCGTTTTAATCACTGGACTATTGCTTGGTGGCTGTGCCCCGCAAACTGTTGAACCTATGGAAGACACTGTGACGCAAACTCGTGATCTAACGGATAGCGATAAAGACGGCGTGATTGCCGCTCGCGATCAATGTGGTGACAGTGTTGAACAAGCCAAGGTGAACAATGAGGGTTGCCCAAGTCAGCGAATCGAGCAAGAGTCGTTTGAACTCAACGTTCAGTTTGCGACTGCGTCTGCCCAAGTTCGCGAAGATCAGTATGCAGATATTCGCCGTCTTGCTGACTTTATGCGTCGCTATCCCCAAGCAACCGTGACAATAGAGGGTCATGCGAGCAAGGTGGGCAATGCGTCTTACAATATGCAGCTGTCTCAACGCCGAGCGGAAGCCATTGCCAATGTGTTAGTGACACAGTTCTATATTGATAAAAACCGCGTAGATGCGCAGGGATTTGGGGAAACCCAACCGCTGATTGATGACGAGAGTGACCGAGCGAATGAACAAAATCGCCGTGTGATAGCGTCTGTGTCAGGCGAACATGGGGTAACAGAGAAACGATGGACTATATATTCGTCAGAAGAGCAATAGTTCAGCGAGATAACCTAAACATGAAAAGAGGCGTGGAATGACGCTCCATCAACGTGTGCTCTCGTTTGTCATCACCGCTGCCGTGGTCATCCTTTTGGTGACCACGGCAGTGGTCTTTCATTTTGGTGTCGAACAGATAGAGCGAGAGCAGCAGCAACACTCACGTTTATTAAGCCAGTCACTCGCAGAGGCGTTACCTGTGGTGCTTGAACAGGGTGATACGCAAAGGCTCAATAAACTGGTTTCTCACTTTATCACGATGCCTCAGGTGGAGAAGATTATTGTCAAACCTATGCTCTCGGGAGACCGTCAAGTGTGGGAGTCTGACTCACCGAGCCTGGACGCACCGGGATGGTTTACCCAACTGACAGGGCTCACAACCCGTACCCGCTCAGTCTCAGTGACTAATGGTTGGACTCAGTTAGCGCAATTGACCATAGCGATAGGGCCACAGCGAAACATTGAGACCCTGTGGAGTCGGCTTTTACAGCTGGTCCTAGGGTTAATGGCAGTGAGTGTACTGATAAGCTTAGGGGCGTCGGTCATGTTCCTTAGCGTGACTGCACCGCTGGGTGAGCTACGAAAACGGTTGAAAGCATTAGGTCATGGTGATTTTCATCCCGCGCGGGCTAGGACGCGTGTTAATGATTTGGCGGCCTTACAAAGTGCGTTTAACCTTGCCGGTCAGCAAGTTGCCAAAGTCCAGCAATCGCAGCAAGAAGAATTGGCACGCTTGCGCGATAAATTGATGGTTGACCCTGTCTCAAGATTACCTAACCGAGGCTACTTCCAGCATCAGTTACAAAGTTACATAAAAGACGGCGTGGGTTGTACGCTTGTGCTCATCGAAGTTTCTTGGTTATCGCGACTGCGCGCACGTTATGGTTACCAATATCGTGATCAGTGTTGGCGCTTGCTGGGAGAAGCGTTAACACAAGGGGAGCTGGCACAAAGCCATCAATTAGTGGCGCGTCTAAGTCATAACGAGATCGCGATACTGCTGACGATTGATGAAGAGAGCATAGTGCGTCGCTACTTGAGGCAACTATTGCGCGCCATAAACCAAGAGCTGGAGCATATTGCTTTGCCTGTTAACCAAGGGTTTCATCTTGGTTTGGCGCAAACCCGTACGGATGATACGGCCAGCCTGATGGCCAAAGCGGATAATGCCTTACAACAGGCTAAGCGCCAAGGTGACGTCTATTTCTGGCCCTCTGATGAACAAGCTGACAGTCGTACTCGAGAGCAATGGCGGCAGATATTACTTGATGCGCTGAATAAAAATCCACTCGCGCTTTATGCCCAGCCGGTTCGCCATCGCGATAATCAACATAACTGGCACCAAGAGGTGTATGCGCATCTTTGGGTTGATGAGAGTTGGCTGGCCGCGGGGCAATTGTTGAACCGTATCTCGATGTACGCACTGGGTGAAGAGTTTGATAGGCATGTGTTGGCTCGGGTCGATGAATACGTAAAAGCCAACCCTGTTACGGATAAGTTAGCGGTCAACCTGACGTTAGAAAGTGTTAAAAGCCAGGCCTTCCATGATTGGCTGCAAAACTTTTTGTTGAAAACCTACTTGGCCAATAAATTGACATTTGAGGTGGCAGAAAGGGCAGTGCATCAAGACCTAGAAGCTTGCCAGGCGTTGTTTCAACTCATTCGTGATCAAGGCTTTGAGGTCGGCGTGGACCACTTTGGGCGTGATATGGATAACGTCGAATACATTAAAAATATCGACCCAGACTACGTGAAGCTCGATATTGGTTTTGGTCAGCCGTCGAGTGATGTTGACGATGTGTTTATTCGTATGTTGGTGAATATTGCCGCGTCTCGGGAAATAAAGGTGATTGCCACGGGAATCGAGCAGTCAGAGCAGCATCAGTATTTTCATCAGTTGGGCTGCCAAGGGTACCAGGGATATATTCTCCCTCCCATTCGGCTTGATAGTGACCACGCGCACGGTGGTCACGAGCGTCGCGACTAAGTCAGTCGCTTTTCCATTATCCAAGCATCTTCACGGTGACCGTCGGCACAGCGGTAATACTGTTGCCGGCGGTGAACCACTCGGAAACCATGCTTTTGATAAAGTGCTTTGGCAGGTATGTTACTCTCTCGTACTTCTAGCCAAATACTGTCCGCCCCAACATGACGTAGTGTCGTTATCATCCCGTTTAAAAGCACCCATCCCCATCCTTGCCCCTGATAATCAGGATCGATAGCGATATTCAACACTTCGCCCTCACCCGCGATACAGCGCGCATAAAAATACCCGATGATGGTTGAGGGCGTAGTGGCCAAGCGCAGCACGTAGTGATAGTCAAACTGGCGAGGCGAAACCGCCAATTGTGACGCAGACCATGGAAAGAGGTGGGCGCGCTGCTCGATAGCGGTGATCCTCTCAATATCGTCATGATCGAGTGGGGTAATCTGGTAATCACTCATACTGACAAATCTGACGCCAAAGATCGCGCTTAGCCATCGGGTTATCGTGCATCTGCGCTAAAGGAAGTGAATACAAGCTCTTGACGCCATCGACAATGATCTCGGGCGAGTCAATATACCAACACCAGCTAAGATGATGATCACCCAACGCAGCCAAGGCGGCATGGGGGAGTTGACGAGCTTGATCAGCGCTTAGTTTGATACTTTTGAGAATATTGCCAAATAGCCATGCGTCTTGATCAGTGAGTACGTGATCGCAGACCAACAATAATTGGCAGTGGTCAGGCAATTGAATCACTTCTTGCTCTCGGCCGTAGATTTCTGGGTGTCGCAATTGCCACACATCGAGATCCATGGCTTGTAAACGTTGGATATCCGTTAACATGGTTTGGTGACTCTTACGTTGAAGTCGCGGCGGCGAGTTGTTTATACCACCAAGTATCATCCGGGTCTAAGGGGGCAAATTCTGCCTTTTCGGCAACGTCACTGGGCGCAATTTTTAACAGGCTATAGCCCAGTTCAAACAAAGTAGACTCAGCCTCGTCTAACAGTGGCATCACCAAGTCTGCATCTGGGCTATGCCATAACGTAATTTCTTGGGTGTTATTGGCGGTTTGAGCGTCGGTGATGGCAATGTGCCCTAATATCTCTCCCATATCATCAGTTGCAAGGAGAGAAAGCGAGATCTGCCCCGTTTCGCGCAGCTGTTGGAGCTGATCGGCTTGCATGGGGCGCATTAGCGTCTCTCGCCACCAACCGTCTAGTCGAACCAGGTCGGCGGGCGCTTCTGTACGAATCATCATCACAGAGGTAGTGGTTATTAAATGGTGTAGCCAGAATAACGGATTCCCGATCCCGTGCAAGAGGTGACTGTCGTTTGTGTTTGATGCTTACGCAGCTAAATGCATAAATAGTCAGCAAATTGTGCAATATGGCGACACAGTCTCCCCTGTTTGCTGATTTTGAGTCCTTTATCTATTTTTACAGTAAAATATGCGGTATATAGTGATAAAAGCTTGAACCCATGACGCGTGCCTCATAAAGTGCTACTGACAACAAAGTTAAAAGTGTCTAATATATGAGACGCTTGTCTCGCCAATGAGATGGTCGAGAGTGATTCCCAGATGTGAGCTTTTCATGCCAATATCGTCGTTAAATGATTGGTTCTACTGCTTAACCGATAACAGTCCGTTTCTTTTTGCCATTCTCGACAGCAATGATTGCTATCTTTACGCCAACCAACGCTACAGCGAGCTGTCTGGCTTGGCCTTGCCGTCGTTAAAGGGGTTATCCGATATCGATACCCTAGGCGAGGCGTTTTATCAGTCGGTCAAACCGCATTATGACAAAGCCAGACGGGGTGAATGCGCCGAGGGAGAGGTGCTTCTTACTGACAACTATCATAGTGCTAGCTTTCACTTCAGTGTTGCACCATTACCAAATGTCGCTGATGAAAGTGGTAAGCCCTGCGTGATCTTTCATGCCGCAGATACATCCGAACGCCAAGTATTAGCCAGTGCGCTCGAAGAGGCGGAGGAAAAATACCACCATCTTAGTCAACTTATCGATGACGGCTGCTGCGTGGTTGAAGATGGCTGTATATTATCAGCGAACCCTGCGGCGGCTGGGCTACTGGGCGTCGGTAGTATCGACGCGCTGATGGGTGAACCTTTATCAGACTATCTTGTGGTGGCAGAGGCAACGACCACCACTATTGACAGCCTATTGCGTGCGCCCCATGGGCAAGGTGTGTCGGTGGTGAGTGCAAAAAACAGCGTGCCGCTGACCGTGTGCCAATCACCGATCCACCTTTTGGGCAAAAAAGCGCATATGCTGCGCCTACAGCCGACAATCACTGACTCGTCGGTTAAGCGCCTAAAACCCACTGAAAAAGAGGATGTCAGCAAAGTCGGTGAGCAACAATCCGCTTATACGGATGCATTAACAGGTCTATATAACCGCTACGGCTTCAGTCGAGAGCTGGATAGGCTAATAAAAGCACAAACGCCATTGGCCATGTTGTACCTTGATGTCGATAATTTTAAAAATATCAATGATTCTCTCGGACACCATGTCGGCGATCGTGTGCTTCAGGATATTGCTCAGCGCTTACGCGCCTTGCTCTCGGCAGATACTATCATTGGCCACTTAGGCGGTGACGAGTTTGCGGTGTTGCTTCCTAAGCCTGCAACGGAAGATGCGCCTGATCAGTTGGCTGACAAAGTGGTCGGGGCCATTAGTCAGCCTTTTGAATTGCATTATTTTAGTAAGTACTTGGCGTGTTCAGTGGGGATGGTGCGTTATCCCGACGATGGTAAAGACGCCCGCCAGCTGCTGCAAAATGCGGATACCGCGATGTATGAGGCTAAAGAGCAAGGTCGAAACCGTGTGGTCGCCTATCATGACAGCATGAGTAAAGAGGCACGGATGCGCCTGTGGTTGGAAATCGAGCTACAAAAGGCCTTACAAAATAACGGCCTGGAAGTGTGGTATCAACCTAAAGTCAGTGCCAGTGATTATCGTATCAACGGTGCTGAAGCCTTAGTGCGTTGGAAACACCCAGTTGAGGGCTATATCAGTCCTGGGCGTTTTATTCCGGTCGCAGAGCGCTGCGGACTGATTGAAGCGCTCGGCCGTCATGTGATGCGCGAGGTCTTCCAAAACGTGCGTCGCTGGCGTCAACAAGGCATATTGCCGGGACGGGTAGCGATTAACTTATCGCCAGAGCAATTTAGCAGCCCCAAGCTGACCGAGCACATGGAAAAGCTGATTAAAGCCACGGGGGCGAAACCAGAAGATATTACTTTTGAGTTAACGGAAAGCGCGGTGATGAAAAACGATGAGCATGCGCTGAATATGCTCAATGCGATAAAATCACTGGGCTTTGCCCTATCGATTGACGATTTTGGCACCGGCTACTCATCCTTGTCTTACCTTGCCCGTTTTCCGCTTGATGAGCTTAAGATTGACCGTGCGTTTATTCACGATATGGATGCCTTGAGTAAACAGGTGACGCTGGTGGAAAGCATTATTCATCTCGGCCGAGCCATGGAAATGACCGTGGTGGCAGAGGGGGTCGAAACCCGTCAGCAGGCGTCAGTGCTCACTAACCTGCACTGTGACACGATTCAAGGGTATTATTTTCACTCGCCCATGCCTAAGCATGAGTTTGAAAAGCTATTGCTGAAAAGTAAGCCCCACAAGCAACCACCACAAGCCTTGGCGCCCAGTGCGCAGACAAGCTAACCGGATACCTGTTGGTATTACTCATGATCAAAAATAGAGCAGTGAGCCTGCTCTATTTTTATGCTTGAGGCACTATCGAGTGACGCGCTATGGTCGGCGATAGGCGAGTCGGTTGAGCTCAAGTAACGCATAGCGGTGTTCGACAAACTCATACACGTTGCCCGACATGGCAAGCTTATACAATGCCACGGCGCGATCGTTGTCGCCCTGGAATTGATAGCGTTTAGCAAGGTAAAAGTAAGCTTCACATAAACGTTCTGCTAGCAGTTCATTGTCTTCACCTTGCGAGGCAAGTTGCTCCAGCAGCTCACGTTCACTGAGCTTACCGAGGTACATATCGACAAGCTGCCAGCCCCAACCCGAAGCTTCTGCATTCGCTTTTCGCGTTGCCAGCGCTTGTTGTGCCTTGGTTTCCCCCTTCCAATCGCGTTCCACCAAATAAAGCCAAATGAGGCGATAAGGATCGTCGCGATCTTCTTGGTAGTGATGGAGTAAGTCTTGATGGGCCAGGCGATAGCGACCGCCGTAGTACAAGGCGATCCCACGATTACGCGCGGCATAGCTGTGGCTATTATCCAGCTCTAACGTTGAGTCAAAGGCCTCGTAGGCAGCATCATAGTGGCCGTTTTGAGTAAAATAGACCCCAAGAATATTGAACACATCAGGTTGATCCGGCTTTAGTGAGAGAGACTGGTTAAAGTCCAATCGTGCCAAATCGCGCATCCCCAAGCTGTCGTGCATCAGTCCACGCTCATAATGCAATTGGGCGCGTGCGTCGTCACTCAAATCATTGCGCGCAAGCAGCTGATCAATCCGTGCTAGGTGCACTTCCTGCTGCAGGGTAGGCTGTAAAGGGACGGCCATAGGAGGAAATGTCCACTGGCTGGTGCAGCCTGTTAATAGTAACAGCGCCAGTATCGCCAGAGGCTTGTAAAACACCGCCCGAGGCTGAATAAAAAAGGTCATGAAGGCGCATCTCCGTGTAAAAAAAAAGGGGGCCTCAGCCCCCTTTATATCATGAATGACGATATGACTCTAAGCGTCAGTGCTTGGTGCTTCTTCTGCTGGCGCAGCATCAGCAGCGGGGGCTTTTTCTGCCGCCGCTTCTTTCATGCTCAAGCGGATACGACCTTGACGGTCAACTTCCAGCACTTTCACGTCCACTTCTTGGCCGATTTCGAGATAATCAGACACCTTCTCAACGCGTTGATCAGCGATTTGAGAAATGTGAACCAGACCATCTTTGCCGCCAATTACTGAGACGAAGGCACCGAAGTCAACGATACGCTGAACCTTACCGGTATAGATACGGCCCACTTCGACTTCTGCAGTGAGTGCTTCGATGCGTGAAATGGCATCTTTGGCGGCTTCACCGTCAGTGGCCGCAATTTTCACTGTGCCGTTGTCGTCGATTTCAATGGTGGTGCCAGTTTCTTCGGTAAGCTGACGGATCACGGCACCACCTTTACCAATGACATCGCGGATCTTATCTGGGTTGATGCTCATGGTGTGGATACGAGGCGCGAACTCAGAGATATCGTCGCGTGCCGAGCCGATGGCTTGGTCCATCACATCCAGGATGTGTAAACGTGCGCCTTTAGCTTGGTTCAATGCGATTTGCATGATCTCTTTAGTGATCCCTTCGATTTTGATGTCCATCTGCAACGCAGTGACACCGTCATCCGTCCCGGCCACTTTAAAGTCCATGTCACCTAAGTGATCTTCATCACCCAAGATGTCAGAAAGCACAACGAAATCGTTGTCTTCTTTCACCAGACCCATGGCGATACCGGCCACTGATTTTTTCACCGGTACACCGGCATCCATCAGCGCCAAGGAGGTGCCGCAGACAGAAGCCATTGAGGAAGAGCCGTTGGATTCTGTGATCTCAGATACCACACGCAGTGTGTATGGGAATTCATCTTGGCTTGGTAGAACCGCTGCAATACCGCGCTTCGCTAGGCGACCATGGCCGATTTCGCGGCGCTTTGGTGAGCCAACAAAACCGGTTTCACCGACACAGTAAGGAGGGAAGTTGTAGTGCAGCATGAAGCCTTCTTGGCGCTCACCCATGATAGAGTCGATGGTTTGCGCGTCACGCTGAGTACCGAGTGTGGCGGTGACCAATGCTTGTGTTTCACCACGGGTAAACAAGGCGCTGCCGTGAGTACGTGGTAATACGCCCGTACGTACGTCGAGGGCACGAACCATGTCTTTTTCACGGCCATCAATACGGGGTTCACCCGCAATGATACGGCTACGCACGACTTTCTTTTCCAGGTCGCCAAGCATGCCTAGGATTTCACGTTCATCCAAGGTCTCGTCTTCGCCGAGTAGTGCAGCCACCACTTCCTGCTTCACCTGACCAATTTGCTCGTAACGGGCCATTTTTTCAGTGATTTGGTATGCCTGAGCCAGTGGACCTTGTGCCATTTCAGCCACACGGGTTTGTAGCGCAGCGTTAACTTCCGGCGCTTGCCAATCCCAAGTAGGCGTTCCCACTTCGGCGGCAAATTCTTTGATTGCGTTGATCGCGGTTTGCTGTTGCTCATGACCAAACATCACCGCTTGCAGCATTTGCTCTTCGCTTAGGCGGTCAGCTTCAGACTCTACCATCAGCACCGCACCTTCGGTCCCGGCCACAACGAGGTCAAGTTTACTCTCGTCTAGCTCTGCTGGGCTTGGGTTAAGCACGAGTTCATCATTGATGTAGCCGACGCGTGCAGAGCCGATAGGGCCGTTGAATGGGATGCCTGAGATGGCCAGTGCTGCCGAGGTACCCAGCATGGCAACGATATCAGGGCTAACCGCTGGGTTAACAGATACGACGGTTGCGATGACCTGTACTTCGTTTTTGAACGAGTCCGGGAATAGCGGACGGATAGGGCGGTCAATCAGACGTGCGGTCAGTGTTTCTGACTCAGAAGGGCGGCCTTCGCGCTTGAAAAAACCACCTGGGATTTTACCCGCGGCGTAGGTACGCTCTTGGTAGTTGACCGTCAATGGGAAGAAGCTTTGGCCTTCAGCCGCTTCTTTTTTACCGACGACAGAAACGAATACCGAGGTATCGTCCATGCTGACCATGACAGCACCATTGGCCTGACGTGCCATCACGCCTGTTTCCAATGTCACTGTATGATTGCCGTATTGGAATGTTTTTACGATTGGATTCACAGATTATTTCCTTGTTGCTAAGGGATAAACCCGTTGGTTTATCTCACTAAGTGTCGGCTTTCAGCTGCTCACCATCGCGACTAATGACAGCACGCTGCGCGGCTGTTTGGCCTTCGTGGGCGGTATGCTGTCAATAGTCGCGACCTTATGGTCGACGTTGTTGACTGTGTTACAGCTGAAAGTGGCGCTAATTATACACGTGCTTGGCCGATAACGACACCACGAGGCGGTCAAATGGCAACATTTGTGATGTGTTTGGCAAGCAATATTGACCCTAAAGGATGCAGATAACACGGCGAAGTCAGATTTGTGAATTGAAGCTGACTACAAGATCAGCGAAAATACGCCACCTTTGTGAATGACCTCCTCAGCTGGCGCCTGATTGCCGCCTGAAGCCAACAAGAAGATAACCTGCTATGTCAAATACACTGCTGCAACAGGAAGTTGATAAACGCCGCACGTTTGCGATTATCTCGCACCCAGATGCGGGTAAAACCACCATCACCGAGAAGGTGCTGTTATTCGGACGTGCCATTCAAACGGCAGGCACCGTGAAAGGGCGTGGCTCTAACCAACATGCGAAGTCTGATTGGATGGACATGGAAAAAGAGCGTGGTATCTCTGTCACCACCTCGGTGATGCAATTTCCTTACAACGACTGCCTAGTGAACCTGCTTGATACCCCAGGGCACGAAGACTTTTCGGAAGATACGTACCGGACACTGACTGCTGTCGATTCGTGTTTAATGGTGATTGATGCGGCGAAAGGTGTCGAGGATCGTACCCGTAAGCTGATGGAAGTCACCCGTTTACGTGATACACCGATCATCACCTTCATGAACAAACTTGACCGTGATATCCGCGACCCAATGGAGCTGCTTGATGAAGTAGAAAGTGAGCTCAATATTGCGTGTGCGCCGGTATCTTGGCCGATTGGTTGCGGGAAAGGTTTCCAAGGTGTGTATCACATTCATCGTGACGAAAGCATTCTATATCAATCTGGCCAAGGCCATACCATCCAGGAAGCACGTATCATCAAGGGCTTGGATAATCCTGAATTGGATGATGCGATCGGTGCAGACATTGCGCAAGATTTGCGTGATGAGCTGGAACTGGTGATGGGCGCGTCTCATGCGTTCGACCATGAGCTGTTTTTAAGCGGTGAACTCACGCCTGTTTTCTTCGGTACCGCACTGGGTAACTTCGGTGTGGATCATATGCTGGATGGCTTGACTGAGTGGGCACCCAAGCCCATGGCGCGCCCGACCCATGACCGAGAGGTCAAGGCTGACGAGGAGAAGTTCTCGGGATTTGTGTTTAAAATTCAAGCCAATATGGACCCACGTCACCGTGACCGGATCGCGTTTATGCGCATTGTTTCCGGCAAGTATCAGCAAGGAATGAAACTGCGCCATGTACGTTTAGGTAAGCAAGTGAATATTTCCGATGCGGTGACCTTTATGGCAGGGGATCGGTCACGGGCTGAAGATGCGTTTGCTGGCGACATTATTGGCTTGCACAACCATGGCACCATTCAAATTGGTGATACCTTTACGCAAGGAGAAGATCTGAAATTTGCGGGGATCCCGAATTTTGCCCCAGAGCTTTTCCGTCGGATCCGCCTCAAAGATCCATTGCGTCAAAAGCAGCTGCTTAAAGGTTTGATTCAGCTGTCTGAGGAAGGTGCGGTACAGGTGTTCCGTCCGTTGCAATCGAACGACTTAATTGTCGGAGCGGTTGGTGTCCTCCAGTTCGATATGGTGGTGGCTCGCTTGAAAGCCGAATACAACGTGGATGCCTTGTATGAGCCGATTAATGTGGCCACCGCGCGTTGGGTGGAGTGCAAGGATGAGAAGAAGCTGGACGAATTTCAGCGTAAAAACCAAGCGAACTTGGCTTTGGATGGTGGCGACAACTTGACGTACATTGCACCGACCATGGTTAACCTGAACCTTACGCAAGAGCGCTTCCCGGATATTGATCTCAGAGCGACCCGCGAACACTAATCGGTAAAGGGCGAAGACTGAGTCACCCCCGTGTGGCGAAAAACACGCATAAGGGAAAGATAACGCTCTCCAAGTTCGCCCCCATGCTATACTGCCGTCTGTAACCAGACGGCTTTTTAATGGCAAAAGGTTTACAAAGCAAGGATGCCAATAATGATGATTGCGCGTATTAAACGCTGGGTGGCAGGTTACGATGCCTGGTGTCAGCGAATGGGGCTGGGCGAGGATAACCGCCGAAGCTGTGTGCCTATCAAGCGTTCAGAAAATACACCCCCACACAAACGTCTCAGCATGATTGATACCCATTGTCATTTTGACTTTTCTCCGTTTCGAGACGCCCCGGAGCGATACTGGCAGGCGGCACGCGAAAGCGGTGTGATGCGGATGGTGGTCCCCGGTGTTAGCGAGAGTAACTGGTCAGCAGTGCTGTCGTTGACTGAACGCTTACAAGGCGTTTACGCGGGGCTAGGGCTGCACCCATGTTTTCTCGATGTTCACACTGACACCAGCCTAGATAAACTTGATCAGGCACTGGCCGCGCGTCCTGCGCGCTGTGTCGCTGTCGGAGAAGCCGGGCTCGACTTTTTTGTCGCGAACCAGGATGCCGCTCAGCAGCGCCAGCAAGCGCTATTGGAGGGGCAGCTTTGGCTCGCACGCCACTATGATCTCCCCATTATTCTGCATAGCCGCAAAGCGCATAACCAATTATTACGCACCGTTAAAGCCTACCCAGGCGTACGCGGGGTGTTACATGCGTTCAGTGGCAGTGAACAGCAGGGTAAACAGTTTATTGATGCGGGTTTGATGCTCGGGGTTGGCGGCACCGTCACCTATTCTCGCGCGCAAAAAACTCGCCGCGCCATTGCACAGCTACCTTTGGAGCACCTTGTCCTTGAAACCGATGCCCCCGACATGCCTTTGGCAGGATTTCAAGGAAAACCGAACACACCCTCTCAGGTATCACGGGTTGCTGATGTGGTGGCAGCGTTAAAAAGCTGTGACAGAGATCATCTGGTGGCTGAAACATCAGACAACGCTGAAAGATTGTTTGGCTTTGATTGAGCGGGAACGGGCAAAAGACAAACGTTTGCGGTTGCATAAGCTCACAAAACTAGATCAAAGTCATACTTATTGATGCATTACAAAATAGTTTTACAGCGAACTGTGATTGGAATATTACTTTAATGTGACTGCGATGCGTATAATCTCTCCCGGAAACCAAATTCCACTTTGTCGAGACGCCAACTTTTTACTTTGAGGATGCCAATACTATGAGCCTGCTGATGAGCGTGATCGGGATGGTTGTACTGCTAGGGATAGCTGTTCTTCTTTCCGATAACCGCAAAGCCATTAACCTCCGTACCGTGGGTGGCGCATTCGCTATCCAACTCTTTTTCGGTGCTTTCGTACTGTATGTCGATGTCGGACGCGACATTCTGTACGGCGCATCACAATACGTTGCTAACGTCATCGCATACGGTGACGAAGGGATCAGCTTCATCTTTGGTGGGCTGGTTTCTGACAAAATGTTTGAACTGTTCGGCGGTGGCGGTTTCGTCTTCGCACTGAAAGTTCTGCCCGTTATTGTCTTCTTCTCATCACTGATCAGCGTGCTTTACTACCTGGGTATTATGCAGGTTGTGATCAACGTGCTCGGTGGTGGTCTACAAAAAGCACTGGGTACCTCACGTGCCGAGTCTATGTCAGCAACCGCTAACATCTTTGTCGGACAAACCGAAGCGCCATTGGTGATTCGTCCATTCGTACCTCGCATGACACAGTCAGAGCTGTTCGCGGTGATGTGTGGTGGTCTGGCCTCGGTTGCCGGTGGCGTACTGGCCGGTTATGCCTCTATGGGTGTTCCGCTTGAGTACTTGATTGCGGCATCATTCATGGCCGCACCTGGTGGTCTACTGTTTGCGAAAATCATCAAACCTGAAACCGACGAGCCGGTCGAGCAGATGGCTGACGCGACCGCTGAAGGCGCAGAGAAGCCAGCGAACGTGATTGATGCAGCCGCAGGCGGCGCTTCATCAGGTATGCAACTGGCGCTTAACGTTGGTGCTATGCTACTTGCGTTCATTGGTTTGATTGCCCTGATTAACGGCATGCTAGGCGGTATCGGTGGCTGGTTCGGTTACCCAGACATCACGCTGGAGCTGATCTTGGGTTACCTGTTCGCCCCGTTTGCATTCCTTATCGGTGTGCCATGGGAAGAAGCGGTGGTCGCAGGCTCTTTCATCGGTCAGAAGATCGTGGTTAACGAATTCGTGGCTTACCTGAACTTCACGCAATACCTTGGTGAAGGTGCGCAAGTTGTTGCGGCAACAGGTATGGAAATGACAGAGAAAACCAAAGCGATTATCTCCTTTGCTCTGTGTGGTTTCGCTAACTTGTCGTCTGTGGCTATCTTGCTAGGTGGCTTGGGTGGCCTCGCGCCAAACCGTCGTCCAGAAATTGCACGCTTCGGTGTGAAAGCGGTGATCGCCGGTACCTTGTCTAACTTGATGGCGGCGACCATTGCGGGTCTATTTGTTACCTTAACCTTGGCGGGCTAATCGTTTTATCGCGATAGCACATCATGTTAATCAAAACGCCACACAGGCTGCCTGTGTGGCGTTTTTTTATTGCAGCCATTGGCGTGATACGCTCAGCCCACATCCTCTAGGGGTGTATACTCAGAGGTAGATACGAGCGAACAAAAAAGGTAACGATATGCAGGAAGTCCTTCTCGCCTTGGTGGCTGGTTTTTTGGTTGGCGTACTGTTTAGCGCGATAAAACTCCCCATACCCGCACCGCCTGTTTTATCCGGTGTGATGGGCATCGTCGGGGTGTATTTGGGCGGCGTCGGCTATCAGTGGATTGTGGCGCGTTTTTTCAGTTAGAAAGATTGGTTCCACCGCGCAACAGTGTATTTTTCAACATAAACGGTAAAATCTAGTTTTGCTGAAACGGCGTTGGTAAAATAAGTGAACGCCGTCAAAGTTTGCTGGCGCCACAATCCTTATTTTCCTCTCATGGTTAGCAACAAGGTGTGGCTAGCCCCAATCGGAAACGTCCAACGGCGGAACCGCAAGCACATAGGTGTTTGCACGCGGCAACAAGGATGGTTGGTTGAAGGCGGCGCGATGTCCAGCCTCAAACTTCATGGAGCCAAGTCCGCTGAGCAATGACCGGAAAACAGAGCCGGTTGTTAATACAGTGGCCAACCCTATACCTGTTTGGCAAAAGAATGAGGACTGGAGATAACCCATGAACGAATTACAAACCGCGGCCCTACGCGCACTAAAACTGATGGATCTGACGACACTGAACGATGATGATACCGATGAAAAGGTGATCAGCCTGTGTCAGAACGCGAAAACCGCCGTTGGTAATACTGCAGCGATTTGCATCTATCCGCGCTTTATCCCTATCGCCAAGAAAACACTGCGCGAACAAGGCACGCCAGAGGTGCGTATCGCCACCGTGACGAACTTCCCTCACGGTAATGATGATATTGATATTGCGGTGGCAGAAACGAAGGCAGCCGTCGCTTACGGCGCCGATGAGGTTGATGTGGTGTTCCCGTATCGCGCGCTGATTGCAGGTGATGAACAAGTAGGTGCTGAGCTGGTCAAACAATGTAAAGCCGCGTGTGGCAGTGATGTATTGCTTAAAGTGATCATCGAAACCGGTGAACTGAAAAGTGAAGCACTGATCAAACGCGCCTCTGAGATAGCCATTGATGCAGGCGCTGACTTTATCAAAACCTCCACGGGGAAAGTGGCGGTGAATGCCACCCCAGAAGCGGCGGAGATCATGCTCAACGTGATTAACGATAAAGGCGTGGCTGAGACTGTTGGCTTTAAACCTGCGGGCGGTGTACGTACCGCTGAAGACGCACAGCAATACTTGGCAATGGCTGACCGTATTCTTGGTGAACAATGGGCTGATAGCCGTCACTACCGTTTTGGTGCTTCTAGCTTACTGGCAAATCTGCTGCACACCTTGGGCGAAGGTGAAAAAGCAGCTGAAGGCGGTTATTAACTGTCGATTGTCAATCGATACCCAGGGCAAGGTAGGCCTTGCCCATTTGCCGGTAAGGAGGAAGCATGATCTTACCTCAAGAGATTATTCGTAAAAAACGTGACAACCTTGCGTTGAGCAAACAAGAAATCTACGCGTTTATTCAAGGTGTCGCCGATGAGTCGGTCTCAGAAGGGCAAATTGCCGCGTTTGCGATGGCGATTTACTTTAATGACATGACCATGGATGAGCGAGTGGCATTAACCTGTGCGATGCGTGACTCTGGCATGACCTTAGATTGGTCTCACATGCAATTTGATGGCCCTGTGGTTGATAAGCATTCAACCGGTGGGGTGGGCGATGTCACCTCACTGATGCTGGGGCCCATGGTTGCTGCCTGTGGGGGATATGTGCCGATGATCTCAGGTCGCGGTTTGGGCCACACTGGCGGCACGCTGGACAAACTGGAATCCATTCCTGGTTATAACATCATGCCAAGTAACCAAGTGTTTGGTGATGTGACCCGCGATGCCGGTGTGGCGATCATTGGGCAAACCGGCTCATTAGCGCCTGCGGATAAACGTGTGTATGCCACCCGCGATGTGACGGCCACGGTCGACAACATATCTCTGATCACCGCGTCGATTCTGTCTAAAAAGCTGGCCGCAGGCCTGGATGCTTTGGTGATGGACGTCAAGGTTGGATCGGGTGCGTTCATGCCGACGTATGAAGACTCAGAGGCATTGGCCAAATCGATTGTAGGTGTGGCAAACGGTGCCGGCACTAAAACCAGTGCGTTGTTGACGGACATGAACCAAGTATTAGCATCGTCGGCCGGCAACGCATTAGAAGTCAAAGAAGCCGTTGACTTTTTGACCGGTCGTTACCGTAACCCACGTTTGTACAATGTGACTATGGCGCTATGCGCCGACATGTTGGTGGTCAGTGGATTGGCAACCGATGTGAATCAAGCAAAACAAAAACTGGATCAGGCACTGGATAGTGGTCGTGCTGCCGAGTGTTTTGCCAAGATGATCGCAGGGCTTGGCGGGCCGGCTGACTTTGTTGAGTCGCCAGATCAATACCTCGCGACTGCATCCGTGATTAAGCCTGTCTATGCTGAGCAATCAGGCATTGCCAGTGCCATGGATACACGGGCATTGGGCATGGCTATTATAGAAATAGGTGGCGGCCGTCGGGTTGCCAGCGATAAAATTGATTATGCCGTTGGGTTGAACGAAATGATTCGTCTGGGGCAACAAGTGGATGAGCACACCCCGCTCGCCATGCTCCATGCTCAGACTGAAGAGCAATGGCAACAAGCGGCGAATGCGGTGCGAGCCGCAGTGAAAGTCGCTGATGAGGCGCCGAGTGCAACGCCAGACGTTTATCGTCGCATCAGCTTACAAGACGTCTAATGGAGGCGATCATGAAACGCGCAATTGTATTAGTTTTAGACTCATTTGGTATTGGCGCCACTGAAGACGCCGTCAAATTCGGTGACCAAGGTGCAAACACCTTGGGCCACATTGCACAAGCGTGTGCGAAAGGCGAAGCGGATAATGCGGATCGTCAAGGCCCATTATCTTTGCCTAACATGACCAAATTGGGCTTGGGTAAAGCGTGTGAAGAGTCGTCAGGTTACTTCCCAGAAGGCTTGGATTCACATGCAGAGATTATCGGTGCTTACGCACATGCTAAAGAGCTGTCTTCTGGTAAAGACACACCGTCTGGTCACTGGGAAATTGCCGGTGTGCCTGTCTTGTTTGACTGGGGCTACTTCTCAGACTTGACGAACAGCTTCCCGCAAGCGCTGCTTGATCGCATTGTTGAACGAGCGGGCGTACCTGGCTATCTCGGTAACTGCCATGCATCGGGCACGCAAGTGCTGGACGATCTGGGCGAAGAGCACATGAAAACAGGTAAGCCGATTTTCTATACCTCGGCGGACTCGGTGTTCCAAATCGCGTGCCATGAGGAAACCTACGGGCTAGATAACCTGTATGAGCTGTGCCAGATCGTGCGCGAGGAACTGGAAGACTATAACATCGGTCGTGTGATCGCCCGTCCTTTCATCGGGCCAGCGAAAGGTCAGTTTGAGCGTACCGGCAACCGCCGTGACTTGTCTGTCGAGCCACCTTCTCCTACCGTGCTACAAAAGCTGGTGGAAGAAAAAGGCGGTGATGTGATCTCGATTGGTAAGATTGCAGACATTTACGCGCATTGCGGTATCACCAAGAAAATCAAAGCCACAGGTCTAGAAGCGTTGTTTGATGCAACCAAAGACGCGATCAAAGAAGCAGGCAACAACAGCTTGGTTTTCACCAACTTTGTTGACTTTGACTCGGCGTACGGCCACCGCCGCAACGTTGCCGGTTATGCCGCGGCACTGGAGTACTTTGACCGTCGCTTACCCGAAATTATGGACATGCTTGAAGAAGACGATGTGTTATTGCTAACGGCTGACCATGGTTGCGATCCAACTTGGCCTGGTACTGATCACACCCGTGAGCATATCCCTGCACTGGTCTACGGCAAAAAAGTGCCAGCGGGCTCACTCGGTCGCCGCGAAACGTTCGCGGATATTGGTCAGTCCTTAGCGGAATACTTTGATGTATCACCAATGGATTACGGGAAGTCGTTCCTGTAACGCGTTGACCACTTCCCTAGATAAAAAGAGATGGCGAACGGCCATCTCTTTTTTTATCTCGGTTTATTGCCCTGATCGCCGTGTCTTTGCCGTTTTACCAATTTGCCGTTTTACCAAGATAAACGCGCAGAACGACGAGTGAGTATTGCCATCAATAGCGCTCCCAATAGGAGTGCGAGGCCGATGAGGAAGCGAAATTCGGTCATGTTCGATTGCAGCTGCTTTTTGGCTTCATTGATAACGGAGTGATGCTCAACGGTGAGGCGGAGAAAACCGACAATGTCGCCATCACGGCTGATTGGTGTCATCAGTTGCTGTCGTCCTTGGCTTTCCAACCCCAGCGGAGTGGTCAACCCAACGGCTGTTTCCAACGGTAAGGCGTTGGTTGAGCGCACGACAGGGCTGCCGTTGAGCTGATAGAAACTGGCATCGCGAATTAACGGCTCGGTTGCCAGCTCATCAGCCATGGCTTGTAAAGGCTGGTAATTCTTATCCACTAAGGCATCATAGGCTTGCACACCCACTTGGCGGGTCATTAGCTGGGCTAATTGGTCCGTTTGCTGGTATAGCGCTTGGTACTGACGCTGGCTGAGTGTGGTGCTGTAAAGCATCAAAGCGGCAATAGTCCCCATGGTCATGAGCAAAAGACTCCACCAAGTCACCCGCCGTAGTGTTTTGCGCGAAATTGAAAACATACCTTCCTCAAAGCCAGATAAACAGAGTCAATTAGCACTGGAGCTTACTACGGTTTTTATGGTATCACAGCCTCATTGTGATTGATTCATTCACCAAGCTTGCTTGGAAACCGAAAGGAAAATATTGACCATGGATAAGGCCAAACCGTTGGCAATTCACCGTTCACCGCAACTCTACTGTCGCTTTCCTTCCATCACCACGCCGTTTTTCTCTCGCCACCGGCATGGCGGGTGGATTGTGTTTGCTAAAGCCATCGACCCCCGTCAGCTTGACGATATCCGTTTTTTTACTGGGGAGGCGCTAGAGGTCGTCGATGGATGGCGTGTTGGGCCGTATGAGGTGTTATTGATCCGCGGTGAATTGACGGCTGAACATCGCACCGTGATTGAGGCGCTCGAGCTCGACTGCGCGGACTTACAGGCCCTACCGGATTTAAGCAGACCTGGTTTGGCGGTGTTTGACATGGACTCCACCGCGATAGAAATAGAATGTATTGATGAGATTGCGGCACTCGCTGGGGTTGGAGACGCGGTGTCTGCGGTCACCGAGCGTGCCATGTTGGGCGAACTTGATTTTGAGGCAAGCTTACGTCAACGCGTGGCGGCGTTGAAAGGCGCTGACGCGGCGATACTTGAGACAGTGAAAGCGCAGTTGCCGTTGATGCCAGAAATGGCGAGCTTAGTGGCCAGTTTAAAAGCCCACGGCTGGTATGTGGCGATTGCTTCTGGCGGTTTCACCCATTTTTCTGATCATCTTCAACAGCGATTAGGCTTGGATTATGCCGTGTCGAACCAGCTTGGATGCCGTGATGGTCAACTCACCGGCGAGGTAGACGGGGCAGTGGTGGATGCGCAACGAAAAGCGGATGTGTTAACCATGTTGGCACAAAAGTACGATATCGCCCCAGAGAACACGTTGGCTGTAGGCGATGGCGCCAATGACTTGGCGATGATGGACGCTGCGGGTCTCGGCATTGCGTATCATGCGAAACCCAAAGTGAATGCGAAAGCGCAAGCTGCGGTCAAACATGCGTGGTTGGGGGGGGTGTTGTGCGTGCTCTCTGCCAGTATTCGAAATCGCATTAGTTGGCAGCCACGCTAATAGGGTAAAGGGTGTGGCACCCACTTGGTGTGGCACTCGCTCGGTGTGGTACCCACTGGGTGCCATCCTCTCTTTGCTGTTGCCCCGGTCGATATCGTGCCGATTCATTCGTATGTCGCCTGCGGTTATCGTCCCAGGCGCATTAGCACTTCATCGGTCACATCGACCAACTCACCGTAGGCACACAAGGCAACAAATTCGTCTTCTAGCTGGCGTGCTTTGTGGGTATCGCGTTTGAGTAACGTGGATAACTGCGTGGCATCAATATCTTGTTCAGCATGGGCTAGCGGTGTCATCCGATTGCGTAGCACCGCGAATGCGCCGCCTTTTTGCGCCAACTGGATGAACTTACGCCTTGCGTCGTCTGATTCAAATTCACTATCGGCAAAGGTATGGACGGCGCGCACCTTATCATCTTGCATGTCTATCCAGACAAAGTATTCGCGCACCAGCTCTTTAAGAGGCTGCGAGGGGCGAGTGACTTCATGAGTGCGGGTGAGAATCTTGTCCCCGAACACCGGATAAAAAGACAGTTGGCGACCGCCGCCTGCGCGCTCGAGAAAGCGGTGCAAACGGCTGGGTGGCAGGTTGATACCCACTGCGGGCACCGAGAGTACACCGTTGTCGCGTCGAATAAAGTAGGGTTGTACGGTTAAGCGCGTAAGCAATAATTGGTGCATGGCCCAAACCAAGGGAGGGTCGGGTAAACGCTCATCCAGCACGGTCAGTTTGTCGAGGTTGTGTTCAATCAAGCGGCGAAGGTACTGGCGACGACGGGTGTTGGGCGCTTCAGTGGTAAGCTTGAGTTGGATATTGTCTCGTTTGGGACTCACTCGAATGACTTGATACGGCATATCGACGAGAGGCGCACGAGGGTCAATATTGACAAACGCATCGAGTGATACAGACACCAAGTCATCTTTCGCACCTTGAAAAGGCTGCGCCAGTTTCAGGTTCAACCCACCCGAGGAAAAATCGACCAGTTTTCCCTTCAGCGCTCCCTGTTCTGAATGCACCAGTGATACCTCAGAGCGATAAGCATAACGTGGTTCACGACGTTGTGGTTGACGGTCAGAAGAGATGAGCTGGGCAAGACAAACTGGATTACGTTGGTGTAAAAAGCGTCGCAAGGCTTGACTGGATAACGACGGTTTGGGGTGGGTTAAATAACTCTCCTTGCTTTCGGTATGAGTCACATCTTGCACCAACGCGACATGAGTCAGGGTTTTGAGCGTATTCAGCCAATCAGGCGACACATCTTGTAGCCGTTCAATGTCACCCGCGTTTATGGCTGACATGGTCACCTTAAACACCCGCCATGAATGGCGCTTGGCACCCAGTTGCCAGAACAGGTGGCGCTCATCTTCGCTCATTTCGCTGGGCGAAGCGGAATAGAAAAAACGCTGTTTGTTTTTCTCTACATAAAAGCAATATAACAATAGCTGGCTGGTTGACGCCCCTTCCACTTGCAGCAGTGACAAGCGCTGTGCATCGAAAATATGATTAATGACAGGTTGATTGCGGCTGTCGTGCCAGTAATCCCATAGCTCTCGATTTTGCCGCGTTTGTAATACGTACTCTAACTTGTCTTGCGCAAAGTAAAGCGGTAGCACGCTGGTGTGATGCAAGAAGGATTGTTCATAGCTTTGCAGCTTGAGAGTGAGTAGCTTGTCCTCCCCATCTTGTTTGCCACGAAAGTCGGGCGAGGCCATTTCTGCATCGAGGGCCTGCTTAATCGCGTCACTGCTGGTGTCAAGCCGTAAGCGTAGCCAAGCACTGCTGGTGGACTCTTTGTTTTGATCGACGCCAATAATGCGATAACTCAGCCCTTGTTCCAGATCAGGGTCTTGATACTTTTGCGCCAGTGCTGTGAACCGAACGATGACTTCAGCGCTAGGCGGGTAATCGAATGCCGCGGGGACACGTACTCGGCAGCCTGAGTTAGACAAGTCGCTGGTGACCCCATGTACCTCATAGCCGGTATTCAGTGTTATTAATACTTGGGTAGCAAAATGGATGCGGCTTTCACTACGCGCTAAATAACGTCCAAAGGTGAGTTTCTCGGGTAATAATGCCGCCTGGGCGCTATCACTGACTGGGCCTTTTCCTTGTTGCTGCGTCTGCTTTTCTTGTTCGTGTTTGACGCGAAAGTTATTAGGGGTATTGTGCAAATCTTCCCACAACCCTTGAGTCATTTGCCCGTTGTATAAAGGCAAACGCTCGTAATAGCGGTTAATCGCGACATCATCCAGCCAATGCTTTTTGCCGTTGAGCTCGTATTGATGACACTCACCATCCACTTTGCCACGCAGGTCGATGGTACGGTTGCATGGCGTCATCAAACGTCTGATCTCCATTTTGATCAGAAGTTTGGCAGAGCTTGGCTCGTTGGCGGTTAGCTTATCGAGCAGCACCTCAAATTTTGGGGTTTGGGACATCGGAAGCAGTTGCTCAATCAGTCCCTGGTAATCATCCTGCTTCATGGCAAAGTCTGGTAAAGTATTGTCCTTGTATATTAACGGCACGCGTCGGAAAAAGTGTCGGAATAATTAATAAGATAGCAATCATTTTGTGAATTAGCTGACATCATACGTCTTGGAGAGCGAATGGCAAAAACAAAACGAGCCTACGTATGTAACGACTGTGGCGCGGATTTTCCCCGTTGGCAAGGGCAGTGCTCAGCCTGTGGCGCGTGGAATACCATTACAGAAGTAAGACTGGCAGCATCGCCCCAGGTCGCGCGCAATGAAAAGTATGCCGGGTATGCAGGTAGCGCAGAAGGACAAGTACAAACCCTGCAGGATATCGATTTACAAGAAGTGCCACGCCTGAGCAGTGGTTTTAAAGAGCTGGATCGTGTGCTCGGCGGGGGGATCGTCCCTGGTGCCGCTATTTTGATTGGTGGTAACCCAGGCGCGGGGAAAAGTACCTTGCTGTTGCAAACTATGGTCGGGCTCGCACACCATTTGCCGACCTTGTACATCACAGGGGAAGAGTCATTACAGCAAGTGGCGATGCGCGCTGATCGGTTGGGGCTTGCCAAAGACCGCTTGAAGCTGTTGTCAGAAACGGGCGTAGAAACCATCTGCCAGGTGGCCAAAAAAGAACAACCGAAAATCATGGTGATTGACTCGATACAGGTGATGCATGTCGCGGATGTGCAATCCGCGCCCGGTAGCGTGTCGCAGGTGCGGGAGTCTGCCGCAGCCTTGACCCGTTATGCCAAGCAACACAATGTGGCGATTTTCATGGTGGGGCATGTGACGAAAGATGGCACACTGGCTGGCCCCAAGGTGCTGGAGCACTGTATTGATTGTTCGATTTTGCTCGATGGCTCCAGTGATAGCCGTTTTCGTACGCTGCGCAGCCATAAAAACCGCTTTGGTGCGGTCAACGAGCTTGGCGTGTTCGCGATGACAGGGCAGGGTTTAAAAGAGGTCAGTAACCCCTCCGCTATTTTCCTTTCACGTGGTGAGGAGCAAACCTCCGGTAGCTCGGTAATGGTGGTGTGGGAAGGCACGCGCCCTCTATTGGTAGAGTTACAAGCCTTGGTCGACTATTCACAATTGGCCAATCCACGCCGGGTGGCGGTGGGGCTAGAGCAAAACCGTCTTGCCTTACTTCTGGCCGTCTTACACAAACACGGCGGGCTGCAAATGTCTGACCAAGATGTGTTTGTGAATGTGGTTGGTGGGGTTAAAGTCACCGAAACCAGTGCCGATCTTGCCCTGCTGTTAGCGCTGATATCGAGCTTTAGGGATCGCCCGCTGCCGAGAGAGCTGGTGGTCTTTGGTGAAGTCGGTTTAGCCGGGGAGATCCGCCCTGTTCCAAGTGGGCAAGAACGTCTGATGGAAGCGGCAAAACATGGCTTTAAAAAAGCAGTCGTGCCCAAAGCAAACTTGCCGAAACAGCGTATTGAAGGGATGACGGTTTATGGCGTTAGCAAACTCTCCGACGCCCTGGATGTGTTAGAAGACTTGTAGTCGAGCGCAAGTACCAATAGCGAAGTGGTGGGCGATGATACGGCCAGTTAACCGAACAAAGACGCTCGGTTTTATCATCGCGCTACGGCCTCCATTACATGGAGGCTTTCGTCGGAGTGGTTTGTACATCGGCCTCACGCTGCTGCGCGGTGCTCAGTGGCGGCTCAGCGTCTGGCATATTGGCGACTTGTACCTGTGTTTCGACCAAGTTTTCCACCACCGCGACTAAATGTCCCCAACTGACGCGCTTCTCGTTTTCGAGCAAGGTATCAAACTGTTCAGCACTCCACTTAATAAACCGGCGCGGGTTAAGCGCCCGTCCTAAAAAACGCACTTCGTAATGTAAATGAGGGCCAGTGGATAAACCTGTGTTGCCTGACCAAGCAATCAAGTCCCCTTTTTTCACGAATTGCCCACTGCGTACGTTGAACTTATCAAGGTGGGCGTAGAGGGTCATAAAGCCAAAGGCATGGTCTATTTTTACAAAGTTGCCATAGCCTTTGCGACGGCTGGGTCTGACGTATTCCACCACGCCATCGGCCGGGGCATACACCGGGGTGCCGATGTCTGCGGTTAAGTCTAACCCCATATGGAATTTTTCTTTGCCAGTGACCGGATGCGTCCGTGAGCCATAACCGGAGGAGCGCCGATAACTCTGGATGGGTTTACCATTAGGAATGAGCTGAAGCATGGTGTAGCGCACAGCGGAGTTAATCGCTGCCACATCAAGCCGATGGGTCAGTGAGGCGTCTTTGGCCACCGATTGCAGCCCTAACATATCTTCTACCGTCACGACGCGTTGGGTGAGAGCGGTTAGCTCGACATCTTTGTTTTCGATGGTTTGTGACAGCTCATCGCGTTTTTGTTGCAGCATGGCCACTTCGTTATTCAATGCAGCACGCTCTTCACGTAAACGGTTAACGGCGGCTTCAGCTTCAGTAGAACGCTCGGAGAGTAAATAGAGGCTGGCGAAGGTCACGGTGAGAACGGCCAACAATACCAACGCCAACGTCTGCACTACCTTTTTGCGGGTAGGGCAAAGCGTATAATGCTTCACACCGTTTGGGTGTGAGATGGCGATGTGGATGTGATCTGTCATGACTGGTTACTGCTGGCCTGCGTTTGGTACCGCCCATGACGACACGGAACTAAGACTCGGGCTCCGTCATAGGGTCGGTCAACTGCGCTAGCTCGCGATGAAGGAGCTCATCGTTGCCAACGTTAAGTTCAACAAGCCTTTTTAAATGACTGGCACTATCAATGTCAATGTGATCAATATAAAGATGGAGGTAATTCTCGCAGTTATTGACGAGAATGCAGTCCATGTCTAATTCTACGTCAGAGTCATGCAGATAAAAGATCAGCGAAAACGTTGTCTGTTGTGGGTTGGCTTGCCAATTATCTGGGCGAGACAAAAGCACCCCTTTCAAAGAAAGGTCGAGTACATGTGCGTGCCACGACTGTTCATTTTGCTTGAGTATCGCGGGGGCACGATACATCACGCGGGAAAATTTTCTACGCTCTGGCATGATCGCATCTCCTCATTCCTTTGCTTAAAGTGTAGGCGATGCATGGCGAGCGACCTAATAATCTGTGTGGGCGTATCGATTCTGAAACATTTTTTGATGTCTTGGCGTTATTAAACGGATGGAATGCGGTTTGTGGGTGGGGAAGTTGGCCATATGACTGCGAGGGCGTGAGGCGCCTATTACATCGCCCCGAAAGAAAAAGGGCAGCGTTGGCTGCCCTCATGAGTGCGGCGTTACTTGGCAACGCGCTTGTATTTGATGCGGTGTGGCTCAGCCGCTTGTGCGCCCAGCGTTTTCTTCAACCAATCGGTGTATTCGGCAAAGTTACCTTCGAAGAAATTCACTTGGCCTTCATCACGATAGTCAAGAATGTGGGTGGCGATACGGTCAAGGAACCAGCGGTCGTGCGAGATAACCATCGCGCAGCCTGGGAACTCGAGCAGAGCTTCTTCCAAGGCGCGTAGGGTTTCAACATCCAGATCGTTGGTTGGCTCATCGAGCAGCAGTACGTTTCCGCCTGCTTTCAATAGCTTGGCCAGGTGGACGCGGTTGCGTTCACCGCCGGACAAATCGCCGATACGTTTTTGTTGATCGCTTCCTTTGAAGTTAAAGCGAGAGACATAAGCACGCGCAGGCAACTCAAAGTTATTGATGCGAATAATATCGGCACCTTCCGAGATCTCATCGTAAACGGTTTTGTTGTCGTCCATACTGTCACGGAACTGATCCACCGAGGCCAATTGCACGGTATCACCGACCTCTACTGTGCCCGCATCCGGTGTTTCGGTACCACTGAGCATTTTGAACAGTGTTGATTTACCCGCACCATTGGGACCAACGATACCGACGATAGCGCCTTTCGGAACGCTAAAAGACAGATCGTCAATCAAGACGCGATCACCAAACGACTTGGTTAGGTTGTTAACTTCAATGACTTTATCACCAAGGCGTGGGCCGGGTGGGATAAACAACTCATTGGTCTCGTTACGGCGTTGGTAATCGGAGGTGTTAAGCTCTTCAAAGCGTGCCATACGCGCTTTTGATTTGGCTTGACGGCCTTTCGGGTTTTGACGTACCCACTCAAGCTCTTTCTCAATGGTTTTCTGGCGGGCTTTTTCTTGTGAGGCTTCTTGCTTCAAGCGGACATCTTTTTGCTCAAGCCACGATGAGTAGTTGCCTTCCCAAGGGATGCCTTCACCACGGTCAAGCTCAAGGATCCAACCAGCAGCGTTATCGAGGAAGTAGCGATCGTGCGTAATCGCCACAACCGTGCCGGTATAGTCGACCAAGAAACGCTCTAGCCATGCCACTGATTCGGCGTCCAAGTGGTTGGTTGGCTCGTCGAGTAGCAGCATATCGGGCTTCTCGAGTAGCAAACGGCAAATCGCCACACGGCGGCGCTCGCCCCCAGACAGGTTTTTGATTTGTGCATCCCACTCGGGCAGACGCAGGGCATCGGCCGCACGCTCTAACGCATTATCAAGGTTATGGCCATCTTTGGCTTGTATTAGTGCTTCAAGCTCACCTTGCTCTTGCGCCAAGGCGTCGAAGTCGGCGTCAGGATCGGCATAGGCCGCATAGACTGCGTCGAGACGCGTCAATGCATCCTTCACATCCGAGACCGCTTCTTCAACGGTTTCACGCACGGTTTTGTCTTCGTCTAGCGCAGGCTCTTGCGGGAGGTAGCCAATTTTAATGCCTGGTTGCACACGGGCTTCGCCCTCAATCTCGGTATCGATACCGGCCATGATGCGCAATAGACTCGATTTACCGGCCCCGTTGAGGCCTAGCACCCCAATTTTGGCGCCTGGGAAGAAACACAAAGAAATATCTTTAAGAATTTGGCGCTTAGGTGGCACGATCTTGCTCACCCGCGACATGGTATATACGTACTCAGCCATTTCTGCTCACGCTAATTGTTGTGGTGTAAAAGACGCTATTCTAACGTTAACTTTGCCAAGTTTAACAGTGATTGTCATATTCGCTGGGTAATATAGCCCATGGGCGGCAAACCATTTGCCACAGCGCGAGGGAATTTGCTGATGGGATTGTTGTCTATTCGTTGTCACACATTTTGGATGTGACACATTCGTCACGGTGTTAATTGATTAGGAGCGACCTTTAACATGGAACGATTCATCGCTTTGTCCGGGCCTTTGCGCAATGCATCTTACGCAGCGCGTCGTGGTGTCCGTGCCTTCTCCCGTTCACTGCTACCAGGACTTATTCTAGGGGCCGCTTTTTCTCCTTCTCTCACGCTGGCGTCGGCCAGTCCAGACAGTGGGCAAATGACGCCTGCACAGCGTCAATATGAGGCGGCCATTGATGCGATTGAGCGTGGTGAATTACGTCAATTTCGCCGCCTCAAAGCCAAGTTGCGCGATTATCCACTTTATCCATATTTAGATTATCGTGATTTTACTCGCAACCTTGCAGAAAAGTCGCATGACTCGGTGAACAACTTTATTCAGCGTTACACCACTATGCCGTTTGCTAATAGTTTGCGCGCCGATTACCTCACACTATTAGCAGATCGAAAAGATTGGGCAACCTTGGTCGCTTTCCAACCCGATGTGCCAAGGGGAGAGCGTTATCAATGTCAGTATTACTATGCTCACAGCCAAGCTGGTAACCGTGCGTTGGCGCGCAGTGGTGCCAAGTCTCTGTACTTATCCGGTCAATCGGTCGACAGTGCATGTGACCCCTTGTTTGATTACCTCTCCGAGCAAAAGCAACTCACTGGTGATTTAATCTTACAGCGGATGTTGCTGACCTTTGAAGGGCGCAATCGCAGTTTAATGCGTTACCTACAAGGACAACTTCCCGACACCCACCAAGCGACGGGAAAGCAAATCATTGATCTTTACGACAAGCCTGATCAAGTCGCTGACTTTTCCAAGCGAAGCAAAGTGACCCCCTTTAACCAAACGCTTACTCGTCTCGCGTTTGAGCGACTGGCGCGCAAAGACGAAGCACAAGCCATTCGTCATTTCCGCCGCACCGTAGAAGGGCAACATTACGATAAGGATGAACGACAAGCCATTGCCGATTATCTTATTGGCCAATTGATGAATGACGATGAGCCTGCATTGGCTGCGTGGCGCGATCGTATGCTGAGACAAAGCGACGATGATGGTCTGCTCGAGCGACGGTTTCGCTTGGCGCTGGTGGAGGGTGATTGGCACGTATTGAATCAATGGCTTTCACTGCTCAGTGATGAGGCGAAACAGTCATTAAAATGGCGATATTGGCAGGCGCGAATTCAATTAGAGCTTGGCGACAGTCACGCGGCGAACCAGGCGTTTGAAACCATGTTGGGTGAGCGTAATTTTTACAGTGTGGCTGCCGCTCAGCACCTGGAAAAGCCGATTCATATCCCTTCGCGTACCGCCGTGTTGWAAGAGGCGGGACTGATGCCTGTCAATGATGTGCTGGCGCGAGTCGATGAGCTGATTGCGCTTGATAAAATCTACGCGGCTAAGCGCGAGTGGTATTATGTGTTGCAGCGCGCCAGTGATGAGCAAATTGCGCTACTGGCGGCCTATGCCAATAAACAGCATTGGTATCATCTCGCGGTACAAGCCACCATCGCTGGAAAAATGTGGGATCACTTGTCGTTGCGTTTTCCGCTTGCCCATCAGTGGTGGTTTGAATTTTTCAGTCGCGAGCGCGGGGTGGATAAAACCACATTGATGGCGCTATCACGCCAAGAAAGTGCTTTTTTCACTCGCGCGGTCTCTCACGTGGGCGCAAGAGGATTAATGCAATTGATGCCGCGTACGGCACGTGAAACCTCTCGTCGATTAGGGTTCGATTACCAAGGGCCGGCCAGTCTTAGCGATCCTGGCGTGAATATTCGCTTGGGCAGTGGCTACTTGAAAATGATGCTTGATCGCTTCGATAGCAATCGCGTTCTCGCTTTTGCGGCATACAATGCCGGACCACATCGAGTGAGTCGTTGGCTGGCACGTTCGAAAGGGCACATGGATGCCATTGCCTTTATCGAGTCGATCCCGTTTTATGAAACGCGCCATTATGTGCAGAACGTGTTGATGTTCGATATTTACTATCGCCAACTTTTAGGTGAGCCCGTGCAATTTTTGCGAGCCCACGAGTTGGCACAGCGTTATTAATGTTACAATCGCGACCATCACGTAAAGAGCGAGAGGAACCCATGTCGCAATCGCCTGCATTTTCTGGTTGGCAAGATGTTATCGCGCTAGTGCGCCGTGCTGGACAAGATGATAATGATGATGCCTTGTTGACAGCGTTACTGACCCCCGATGAGCGAGATACCTTGGTGGCCCGGATTAATATCTTGCATGAGTTGTTAGAAGGGAGAATGAGTCAGCGCCAGTTGAGTCAATTGCTAGGCGTGGGGATCGCGACCGTGACACGCGGCTCTAATGAGTTAAAGCGGATGGATGACGAAACCAAAAACTGGCTGGCTGATTTATTGAAACGTGAAGCTGAACAGTCCACCTCATCGACCTAATCAACAAAGCCTTAAATAGACAAACAACGGCGCCACAGGGCGCCGTTGTTTGATAGTGAGACGCATGTACTTGTAATTCATGAGTGAGTTTGAATAATTGGGCATCCAACTAACACATGGAGAGTCAGATGAAAAAAACACTCGTTGTTGCTGGTATGTGCGCAGCACTTGCTGGTTGTGGTGGCGTAAATAACGCTTTACTTGAGAAAAACAAGTCAGTTGAGTATTACCGAATCTTCGATATCAAAACAGATTCTGATCGTTATACTGTCGCTGAAGCCGCAAGCGATGGGCTGGGTAAAAATGTTAATAGCGCAACAGAAGCAACCCCTATTCCTAATTTTTCAGAGCCGCCAGAGAAACCTGGGCGTTTCACTCTAACCAATCCTTTTCAGGGGTCTCAACTTGCTGCTTTGGCGGGAGCTACAGGCTCTGTGGGTATGAAAGTTGCCACTTGCGATGGTGCCGTTTGGACCGCTAAAGCTGTTAGAGATATTTCAGGACAGTCGAATCTGAATCTTACAGCTTGTTTGTGGCAATATCAGGATGGATATCATTTGGACACATACGCCACGTTCAATAAGAAAGAAGGTGGTTTGATGCAAATTAGCCGTGATATGGCAAGTGCCATGGTCGGTACGCCCGAAGAGTGGACAGAAAAAACAATTCTCGATATTGCTAAGCAAATTAAAGAAGAGACAGGTGCAAAGATAACCTATTTGGAAGGTTATCCTAAAATGGCAGATACGCCTTGGGTCGACGAGCTAGACTAATGTTCTGAAACGGCGCCACAGGGCGCCGTTGTTATTGGTGTTAGCGATACAAGTGTGGGTGCATAAACGGAATCAGCGCCATGATTAGCGCTTGATGGTAAACGCTTGAACGTGTAAGCCGATGCCCGGTGAGCATGCCAATGGCGCCCCCTTTTTGTTTTACATTTTCAGTGGCAAACATTCTGTCCATCACATCGCCAAGCTCTTCGCCTTTATGGAGAGCGTCTAACGCCTTTTGCGGCAGAGGCAGTGAGGCTGAGCACGCCTCGCCTTGCGTTGTCCCATCATCTATCACCATCCAAGCAAAGGTATGTTGGCCGTCTAAGCCGGCTTCTACTCCGACGTAAAAGTCTCCGTCATACTCCGCTTTGGCGTGACGAACGCGGTTACAGGCACCGGCATAGGTCTCTTGCGCGGTCATTGGTTGCTCTGCGACACCACTGGCAACGGAAACGCCCGTGAAGGTGAAAAGGGTATCGGGAAAAGCGTCACGAAAGGCGGCTTCAACGGCGGATAGTTTCGCGGGATTTTTGGATGTGACGATCACCTGGTTCATGCGCCCAGTGCTCCTTTTTATTCTGATAGGCGCGCTGCAGTATACGCCAACGGAGAGGCAAACGCAGCATTCCCCAAACACGACTAGCGTCCGTCGCTTGGCCGACTTCGTTTAGACCAATTCGCATGCCTTGATGCCCTTTACGTGGCTGTGGCACATAGCTATTAAACCAGCGATCCCAGCACGATAAATTAAAGCCGTAGTTAGCGTTACACTCATGAAACCGGGTGGAGTGATGCACGCGGTGCATATCTGGCGTGACGATAACGCGACGCAGCCAAGCGTCTAGACGCTTGGGGAGGCGCACATTACTGTGATTGAACATTGCCATCCCGCTGAGTAGCGTTTCAAACACGATCACGGCGACAACAGGTGCACCCAGTAGCGCGACTAACACGCACTTAATGGCCATCGACAGCCAAATTTCCACCGTGTGGAATCGCGCGCCTGTCGTGACATCAATGTCCATATCGGCATGATGCACCAAGTGTAGCCGCCACAACCATGGTATCTGGTGGAAGAGTTTGTGTTGGTACCAAATCGCCATATCCATCACAACTAATGTGACGAGAACCGCGACCCATTCAGGGTGCGAAAACTGATTAAAAATGCCAAAACCAGAGGCGGCGGCAAGACTGGCCGCGCCCACCGCAGAAACCGGGGCGAGTACACGTAGCGTAAGAGTATTAAATACAGTCAATAAGATATTACCGGACCAGCGTTCTCGCCGCGTCCGAGTCAGTTTGCGTTTTGGCCAGCGCCATTCGGCGACAAGCATCACCACAAGGACGGCAACGAAAAGGCTGAGTCTAAAACCGGCTTCGTGCGCTTCAATCCAATTCATAAGTACTCCTTATCCGCTTGTAGTTTACGCGATAAGTACGTGTAACGTTTCATTTCACGGCGAAAATAGTGGGTTGGATCCTCAGCGATTGGGCAACTAATCTGTTTACTAACCGTGTAGTATTTCTCCGCGCTAACTGACCAAGCAACGCGAACTAGGAGGGAGTGTGTCACCGAGCTTGCATGATATATACCTTGCCCGCCAAGCGATACAAGCCGTGGCGGCGCGCACACCGCTTGTTTATTCCCCGATGCTGTCTCAGCGTTATCATGCCCAAATCTGGCTCAAGCTCGAAACAAGCCAGCCGACGGGCGCGTTTAAGTTACGAGGCGCGACCTATGCATTGAGTCGGTTGCCCAAGGCGCTGCGTGAGCGTGGTGTGATCACCTGCTCGACAGGCAACCATGGCCGTGCACTTGCCTATGCGGCCAAGCAGCTTGGGATCCCGGCGACCGTATGTCTCTCTTCGTTGGTGCCTGACAATAAAGTGGACGCTGTTAAAGCAATGGGCGCGCGAGTGTGGGTAGTGGGTCGCTCGCAGGATGAAGCCGAACAAGCCGCGCTTGAGGCCGTTTCGCGTGATGGTTTGTGCTATATCCCTCCCTTTGACCATCCCGATATTATTGCCGGCCAAGGGACCATTGGGCTTGAGATCCTCGAAGATGCGCCAGATGTTGATGTGATTGCTGCGGGCTTGTCGGGGGGCGGCTTGGTGGGAGGAATTGGCTTAGCGGCGCGTACCATCGCCCCACATATCGACCTGATTGGCATTTCCATTCGAGACGGGGCTGCAATGCATGAAAGCATCATAGCGGGGAAGCCAGTAGCTGTGCCTGAATCTGAATCGTTGGCAGATAGCCTCGGGGGAGGCATTGGCCTTAATAACCAATATACCTTTGCCCTGGTGCCCCAAGTGATGACGCAACATTATCAAGTGGATGAAGCGTATATCGCCCGTGCGATGATCGATATGTGGCAGTGCGAAAATAGGTGGGTAGAAGGTGCCGCGGTAGTGGGATTGGCCGCTGCGCGTCAACACCAGTTAGATTGGCAGGACAAGAAAGTGGTGATCGTGGTCAGTGGAAACAATGTGTCAACCGACACCCTGGCAGCGGTTACAGCATTAAGTGAGCAGGTTCGTCCTTAGCTCGTCGTTGAATCTTGATGGGTGTCAAAGGAGTCCGTATGCAGTTATATCACCGTCAGAAAATCGAATCTGTCGCCACGTTTAATCGGCACAGTCTCAGCGTGATTGAAAATGCGTTCAGTGCTTTAGGGCGTGGCGAGGTAACTATGCCACCAGTGTTAAGCATGGCCATTCACGAGCACAACGGCGAAGTTGATGTGAAAACCGCTCACATTCAAGGTGCTGAGCGGTTTGCGATTAAAGTCAGTCCCGGCTTTTTCGACAATCCGTCGATAGGTTTGCCGAGCCTCAATGGTTTAATGGTGGTTTTCTCGGCGTCCACCGGTGTAGTGGACGCCGTGCTGTTTGATGAAGGGTATCTCACGGATGTACGCACGGCACTCGCGGGGGCGTTAAGTGCCAAGTATTGCGCGCGTGATAATGCCAAAACGGTCACTGTATTAGGCGCGGGCACGCAAGCAAGGTTGCAAGTGGCCGCGCTGAAACTGGTTAGAGAAATAGACACGGTTCATGTTTGGGCGCGAGACAGTGCACAAGCAAAGCGGTATCAAGCGGAGGTTGAAGCTCAGCTGGGGGTGCGAGTGATCCCCCACCAAGATGTGGCGCAGGCTTGTCAACAGGCCGATATTATTGTTACCACGACGCCGGCTAAACAGCCGATTTTGCATTGGCAAGATATTCCTCAGGGTGCCCATGTCACGGCAATGGGCTCGGATAGCGCAGAGAAGCGCGAGCTTGATCCTCATATTTTACACAATGCGGATTGGGTGCTGGTGGATAGACGTGCTCAGTCGGAGGAGCTGGGTGAGCTTAAAGGGCTGGCACTGTCACGATGTGTGGAAGAATTAGGAAACACAGTGGCATCGGGGCGTCCCATTGCGCGAAGTGATGCGGCGATCACCGTGTGCGATTTAACAGGGACAGGGGTACAGGATACCGCGATTGCAAATTATGTGGTCAGTGAATTGTGTAAGACGGAGGGGTGACCCAGTGATTGATGCTGTCTTATAAAACAAAAAGGTATAACTTATTACATGATAAGTGTTTTCCACTTCACATTCCTTGCATGCCTATGTAACAAAGAGGTTAATTTTTGCAGGTTTTGTTCAACTAATTAGATCTTATGCTCTAATAATTAGGCATAAGATCACGTTTCTTATAATAGCCTGTTTCTATTGAGGTTGTTTCTTTTTACTAATGATGGGTCTCTCAGAATTGAGACACGTCTAGTTAGTGTAAAAAGGAATGATAAATGCACAAACACAGCTCTCTTGCGCTGATTATCGGCGCACTATTTCATACCTCAGGGGTATGGGCGATGGCCCAAGTGCCAGATCCTGTCGATCCTCCTACCGATCCAGACCCACAAGCTTGTGTCTCACTGGTTGGCAATAATAGCATCGATGGCAGCCGTACCAGTGAAGAGCGTTGCTTGCCCGGTGACGATCCCTTTACGGCCGAACAATGGCATTTGCTTAACCGTGGTCAAAATGCCTTTGCTCGCGAAGGAGGCCAACCTGGCAATGACCTCAACGTATGGTTAGCCCATCGTCAAGAAGTGCTTGGACAAAACGTTAACGTCGCCGTCGTCGATGATGGGTTAGAAATTGCGCATCCCGATCTGGCCGCTAACGTCCGCGCTGGAAAGTCCTATGACTTTGTAGAGCGTGATGATGATCCTACACCGGAGGGGTGGAGCAGTCGCAATACTGCCCATGGTACGTCGGTCGCGGGGATTATCGCGGCGGTTCGTGATAATGGTATTGGTGGGATGGGGGTTGCACCGCTTGCCAACCTGCAAGGCTATAACTATCTCGAATACCAAAGCCAGAATGCGTGGGAAATCAGCCATGGTCGCGAAGGCTATTCGGATGATGTCCGCGTATTCAACCAAAGCTATGGCGGCTCTGGTATCCGCAGTTATCCTTACAGTGATGATCCGATGAGCTATGATGGCCGTCAAAACGCCCAGTACAAAAAAATGAGCACGGAAGCCTTTGGCGGACTTGGCGCAGTTTTCATCAAATCAGCGGGAAATGGTTATAAGCGTACCTCATTTAATCGTGAGCGCTTCCGTCCAGCGGACGATAACCATGGGTTACCGTGGCAAAACAGCAACCAATCATCCAGCAATGCGAATTACTGGAACGTGACGGTGAGTGCGTTGAATGCCGATGGTGAGCGTTCATCCTATTCCTCAGTAGGCAGCAGCGTCTTCTTGACCGCGCCGGGTGGCGAGTATGGGACCGATAAACCGGCGCATATCACCACAGATTTGACCGGTTGTACCATGGGCTATAACCGCGACGATCGTATTCCTTATGAGTCACACGATCTACACGGTGGGACAGAGATAGACAACACCTGTGATTTCAACAGTGTGATGAATGGTACGTCTTCTGCAGCGCCAAATACCTCAGGTGCATTTGCGTTGATGATGTCAGCCTATCCAAATCTGTCGCAGCGCGATATTCGCCACCTATTGGCGACAACCGCGACACGCGTGGATGCAGACGATGCCGATGTTCTTTTAACCTATCAAACGGCACTTGGTGGCGAGCGCACGGTGACTGGCCTAGAAGGTTGGAAGCAAAATGCCGCGGGGCGCTGGTATAGCCCAACCTATGGATTTGGTTTGATTGATGTTAATGCGGCACTCGAAGCCGCGAAGACATATCAGCCACTTCCTGCACAAGTGTTCACCGATTGGGCGTGGTCTTATCACAACCAAGAGGGTGAAACTGGACTCGCGATTGCAGATGCTGGGGCGGTGGCGACAGCAGACAGTGTGCAAGTCGCTGATAACCTCACTATCGAGGCGGTACAAGTGCGGACTTCGATCGAACACAGCCGTATGTCTGATCTGCTCATCGAGTTAGAGTCGCCCGCAGGGACTCGGAGTGTATTGATGTCTCCACGCAATAGCATGCTATCGAATACGCTAGATAGCACCTACCCAGAAGGCTTTACTGACCACTTGATGCTCAGCCATAAGTTCAATGGTGAAGTATCGCAAGGGCAATGGACACTCTGCGTCACAGATACAGACGGCAAGACGCGTCAATACAGCCTAGGGGGTGAGATGAAGTCGATGGCGAATAACAGCGTGAATGGTAAATTGACGCAATGGTCACTGCGTGTCATTGGTCACCGTGGTTAATAGGAGACGAAGTATGAAAAAATTAATGATAGCCCTCGCCGTCATGGGTATCAGCCTTGGTGTAAGCGCAGGCACGGTACAGCTAAATGGCAAAGATTATGTGGTCGTCGAAACCGACAGCAACGCGCGTAATATGAGTGGCGAGCAAATGGGTGTCATGGTCGGCGATAAAGTCGCTGTATCGGCACAAAGCACACCATTAACGGTCACTGGCTCGATTTTGGTCAAAGTCAGTGAGGCAAGCGCCAGCCAGCTCGCACAAAAATACGGCCTCGACTTTGTCAGTTACCTTGATGGSGTGGCGTTGCTGGAAGCGACCCCAGGCACCAATGTTGCTGAGTTAGAAAAAGCGTTGAACCAAGAGTTAGAGACCCCTGTTAACCTTGAGCTCAATCCGCAAAATCAGCGTCCCCAATAAGCAAAAATAGTGCTTATCAACAAGCCCGTCTTTTTAGGCGGGCTTTTTATCATTGTCTGTCCCCATTTTGTAGCGAAAAGTGTGGCCAAACTTTCCAACCAACCATTTTGTTACTAGATATTCCAGATTGTTCATAATTTTTACATGAGCCCAGTCTGACAGCTTGGTATGCTTTATCGCTTCTTGACGCCAAAAAAATAGACAAATCATCATTATGCAGCTGCAATGCTGCCAGTAGGGAAAAGACAATGTGGAAAACCCTTAGACATTCTTTGCCATTGCAAATTGCGGTGGCGGCCGCACTAGCTTGGCTGGTGGGCACGGTATTCGGCCCCATTGAGAACGCGGAACAGACCACTTGGTATCCGTTGCTTATGCTTGCCAAGGTCAGTTATATCGGTCTACTCAAAGCCGTGGTCGGCGTGATGGTATTGCTCTCGTTACTGGAAGGGATCAGTAATATTGGCAATGTGGTTCGCCTTAAGCGCTTAGGTGGTGCAACACTTTTGTTTTACGGTTTTACCACCACCATTGCGATCACCATTGGTCTTGGCGCAGCGCTGATGATGCCCGAATGGCAACCGCTCACCAATGCACCGCCTGTGGATGAGAGCATTAGCTTTATCAACCAAGAGGCCGCGGGTGTCGGAGCCATTGCCACCAAACTTATCAATATGGCGTTGGTGAACCCGTTTGCCGCGGTGACTCAGGGTAACCTTTTGGCAATTGTAGTGTTCACCATTTTGTTCGGCATTTCGCTGAATGTCGCGCTGCCAGAGTCGCACCCATTATTCGAGACCATTCGCGGGCTGAATAAAGGCATTAACACTATGGTGGCAGGGATTATCAAGCTGGCGCCGTTTGCTGTGTTTGCAATTGTTTTCCAATTCTCCCATCAAGGGGATAACGATCTATTTGGCCAGTTATTCAGTTTCGCCGCCCTGGTGTTTGGACTCACGATGGTCCATGCAGTGATCGTGTTGCCGCTTATTGCACGCGTTGCTGGCGGCATTGGCTTTGTGAGCCTGTTTCGCGCCATTTCTGCACCGCTGGCGATGGCGTTTGCCACCTCATCCAGTGCTGCGACACTGCCCGTTTCGATGCAGGCTGCCAAAGACGAGCTCAAGGTCACTCCGTCGACCGCGAGCATGGTCTTGCCGTTGGGCGCGGTGATGAATATGGATGGCACCGCGTTATTTGAAGGCATTGCTGCAGTGTTCTTGGCACAACTGTTCGGGATTGATCTGTCAACGACCGGCATTGTGATGATCTTCATTATGGCGATGGTTTCGTCGGTAGGCGCGCCGGGCATGCCGTCAGGCTCGATGTCGGGTATGCAGTTGGTGTTGCTGGCTGCGGGGATCCCACTGGAAGCCATTGCTATTTTGCTGATCATTGAGCGCCCACTCGACACCTTCCGTACTGCGGTCAATGTGCAAGGCGATTTGATAGGTGCCACGGTGATTGATAAGTGGCAAAAGCGCTTTGGCTAATGGCTATATCGCAAAAAACCGCTCCCAACCACGGAGCGGTTTTTTTAGCCCTCTTCAATCACATGAAAGGCGCGGTATTCGTCGAAAGCGTATTGGTCCGTCATACCGCTGATATAGTCAATCAACAGGCGAGTACGAAAATAGAACTCTCGCGCAGTAGAAGAAGGGATCTGCTCCGCCAGTGCCTGTTTTCGTACCGCGTCGCGATAGGCTTTTTTATGTTTTTCAGGCAGCTTTTTAAATAGCCGCTGGGTGTATATCGACGCTTGTAGCTTGACCGGCTCGCCGTTGACTAAAGCCGTAAACACCTCACTGGGTAAGGTGAGGAGTGGACGATAGATGCTCATCAAACCATGGATGACGCGATAACCTTGTAGCTCGCGGCGTTCCACTTCAGGGTGGCAAAAGGCATGCGCTTTGGCGACGTTTTTAAAGGTTTGCACAAGTAAATGATTGACGCTGTTATCTTCAATTAGCGCGTGATTAAAGGTGCCATCAATAACAGCGGGTAAATGGTCGATAAAGCGTTGGGCGGCATGGCGAGGCAGGCGTTTATTGACCTCCACACGCAAGAAGACAAAAAACTGACTGTCACTACCGTGGCTGCGCTTTTCCGCGTTCTCTAACATGGTCGCCATGGTGTTGGCGTCATGCCCTTCACTGGCCTGGGTAAGCTGTACAAAGGTTGCTTTTAGGGCCGCTTTCAAATCCGCGAGAGTCAGTACGCCTTTTTCAACGGCGTCCTCTAAATCGGCAATGCCATAAGAAATATCGTCGGCCGCTTCCATGATGTAACTGACTGGGGCCCGACAGCCGGGCGAGATGGCGAGCGTTTCTTGTAAATCGCCGATGTACGCTTGTTCACTGAGAAAATAGCCGACCTTCTTTTTCAGGTAAGCGCGCGCGTCGTCATTCGCAGGTTTCGGCTCGCTACCACACCGAGTGTATTTAAGAATGCCGGAGACTTGCGAATAGGTGAGGTTCAGCTGTTGTAAGGTATGGATCAGCCGTATGCCTTGTGCGTTGCCTTCAAAATGACAGAGGTCGCGCTGTACCTCTTCAGGCAGTTCGTCATTAAAATGTTGGCGGTAGATAGACGGGACGTGCTCACTGAGCCAATCACTGAGCGCTTGTTCGCCAAAGTGTCCAAACGGTGGGTTACCTATGTCGTGCATGAGGCAAGCCATCTCAACCAAGGTCTCCAAGCAGCGGTCGAGCGGGGGAGCGAGTTGCGAGGCAGACAGTTTGTCGGCAATCAGTTGACTGATATAGCGCCCGACTTGCTGGACCTCTAAAGAGTGGGTGAGACGGCTGCGCACGGCGGCATTGCGTTCAAGAGGGAAAACTTGGGTTTTTTGTTGCAAACGGCGCACGGCAGCAGAGTTAATGATCCGTCCACGATCGCTTTCAAACTGCTTCATCAAATCGCCGTTTGTTTGCGTTCTAAAAGGCCGATCTGGACGGATTTTTTGCTTAAAATTCACAGTCATCATGACACCCAGCTTGTCCACTTTTTAAGATAGAGTGCGGCGGATTTCACTGACTGTCAATCCGCCGCTTGGCATAGCAAGACGGCGGCGACATAGATTAATGCATATACATCTGCGCCGAGCGGGCAGGAATGGTGATGGTGTGAAAATCCGATGAGACGGTGGTGGTCGCATCACTTAACACATCATAATAAGGGCGATACCAGTTAAGTGGGTATTCGCGTGTATTGATGGTGTAAGATTGAGGCTCTCCACACTTATTGATCGCCACAATACCGGCTTGGTCGCGCTTAAATAACAGCAGACATTGGGTGCTGCCAATTACCGTCATTGGCTCACCATGCATTGCATTATGAAAGCGGAGCATGGCCTTCATCGCAGGCTGCTTCCACACGCCTTGCCACCGGCCGTTATCTTTGTCTTCGTTTGCAGAAAGCTCATCACTATAGATCAGAGGACTCCCTCCGTCTTTGCCAAGAATATAGGCATAGGCGAGCGCTTCATCAGTGGGGTTCATGATTTGGTAGCGAAAGCCATCGTTAGTCGGTATGTCGTGGGTAATGGTAAAGGTGATCGCGCGGTGTTTATCCAGCGTTTGACCAACACTTTCAGGATGATGCAACTGAGTGAGGCTACCTTGGAACGAAAACGCGCGACGCATTTGTGAAAATAAAGGAAAGTCATAAGCGCTATGGGTGGTTTGTTGTAAATAAGGCAAAAGAAACGCCTCATAGCTTTGATCGCCGGCCCCACCGCTGGTGATCACCTCGCCAAAAATATGCATGCCTTCACGAATGGCATCCGTAAAGACCTGATTGATGTGATACATGCTCATATGTTTGACTGCATCGACCCGAAAACCTTTCACGCCCATGGCTTTTAGTGCTGATAGATACGTACGCTGTTGTTCAACCACCCACTGATTCGGGTCTAAATCGGGTAAGCCTGCATCTCCCTCTCCACCACACAAACGCCAATATTGCACATGGCCTGGGTCATGCCACTGAGTGATACAGCCTTCAGGATGAAAGTCCGTGCTGGAAAACAAATGCTGCGAGAGCTGCCCAAACAGCTTTTGCTGCTCGAACGCTTCTTGGTTTTGTGCGTAGTGTTCTAAGACGTGTGCGCTGGGGTAATTAAGATCGTCACGTAATCCGCTTTCATTCGCCATGTGGTTGAGCACCACATCGGCATAAACAGCCACACCATGCTGGTCGAGGGCAGTGATCATGGCTTGAAAGTCTTGTTTATTTCCGAGAGGAGAGTCGATAACACGCAGATCTTGAGGTTGATAGCGTGCCCACCACGCTGTGCCGGACGACTTCATGGCCGGCGCCACTAACACCTTTTTGTAGCCAGCCTCAGCAATGTGTTCCGCTCTTGCTTCTACAAGCTGATACGGCCAATTAAAAGCGTGTAAAATGGCTGTCGCGTTGGTGTTTAAGGATACAAAGAAAAAAAGAGGAATTAACGCATAGTGTATTATTTTCATTATAAGCACCTTAGTTATTGGATGTGCTTATAATGTATTGACTATTTTGTTTTTAGGCGCGAGATAAAAACTGAGTCTAGAAGAAAAATCACATTCGGTAGGGGAGAAAAAATCGAT
Source organism: Salinivibrio siamensis (assembly GCF_001996005.1). GTDB lineage: Bacteria > Pseudomonadota > Gammaproteobacteria > Enterobacterales > Vibrionaceae > Salinivibrio > Salinivibrio siamensis. Next base: position 52,355 of record NZ_MUFB01000024.1, read on the forward strand.
AGTTTGACTGACTTATCAAATGTGGTGTTGGTAGAGGAGAAAAGAAGCACTGCAGGAAAAAGGCAGTGAATTTGCCTGCAGTGTATAGCGTTTACTTGATGGTGAAGCCTAAATAAGCTTGGAACTCATTATTATCGAAGATATCTTTGTCTTTTTCATTTCCTTGGGCATCTTTGAATTCCCAGTTAAATGCTTCATAGGAAACACCTGCATGCCAAGAGAAATGTTCATTTACCGCTTTTTTAAATTCTAATTCAGGCTGGATATGCGCATAGGCCAATGTTGTATCTGAGTCTGGCGTATGATAGGCCTCAACATAGTTCTCGATATTAAACATGAAGCCAGCAGGAAGTGGTAGCGAGTAAGTTAGATAGTTTTCGGTACCAATCTGATAGTCGTACTCTTCCTCCTCTGTGTCGTAGTAATCGAAGTTATACCAAGCGAGTTCGAGGTTCCAGTGCTTAGACAGATCGCCGGATAGGTAAAAGTTAGTTTCGACGCCACTTTTATTTTTCAAACTATCATCATTAGCGTTACCAAGCTGAGCCCATAATTCGATACCGAATGAAAAATCTTTTCCACCCAGAGTGACATCTTTACTGAAGTAAGGTGCAATAATATATTGTTTAGTATCTGAAGAGTCGGACTCATCACTGGCTTTCCATGATGCGTCGTAGCGGAATAAATAATACATGGTTGCATCAAAACTGCCGACACTTCCTGCACCTTGTGCTAAGCCAAATTGGGTATCCCAACCTTCTTTTCTTGCTTCACCTTCATTTTTAATGAAGTCTTTGTCGACATCAAAAAGAAAGCTGTAATCGTCGCTGAGTTTATAAGACCCTTTACCAATAGTGACTTCGGTTTTAGTGAGGCCTTTTTCATAATCATTAATCTTGACTTCACTAGTCAGTGAACCGAGCTCTCCAGCAAAACTGGTGGCACTGACAAGCGTGATTGCAGCGGCAACCGCTGTTTTTTGGATAGTATTACTCACTTTAAAGTATCCCTTCTTTAAAAAACATCTGAGTACTGTCGCGTTTTAATTATTCCTCGTGCACGCATTACTCCATTGAACGCAACGATACACGTATCGGCTTTTTATCCGATAAATAACACTTAGCGACAGTCTATTCCTTGACGTTCGCTTATGTATTAGCGATGTAAGCGTCATCCACTTGTGTCGAGTGAATGTGGATTTATGCTAGCAATGCGTCAGTAACATGACAACGGTGTTAATAATGAGTTAAGTGTCAATTAGTATTTTGCTCTATTTTTTCTGCTGGAAGTCGCACCAATCACCATTCAGGTTTTGTTCAGCTCGAATAAATGACCAATATAAGGGATAAAAAAAGTACTAACC